>JAOZHW010000003.1 GCA_026014685.1 Candidatus Bathyarchaeota archaeon | reverse complement strand
AGCCCACTTATTCCAGAGCAAACCCAGAACCAAGGGGACACCAAGGATGATCATTTCAGCAAAGCCAGAAACAAGAATAACCGCAATAACGTTATCCGCACCAAGAATATGATGCTGACCGCCAACGTTGATATAGACCGCAAAGACATAGATGAGCAAGACGAGAATCAGCGGAATAATGATGCCGTCGAAGATATTTGATAGTTTAAATTTGTTGTTTTCTGCCAATTTTAATCCCTTTACTTCTATTTTACATAGTGGCGTGTTTATAAGCTTAATGCTTGAAAGCTTTGCAACGTGAAATTCGCAAACTAAATCCGCTATGTTTGAACAAACGAGCAACAGCTTAACGTGAATCTAAAAGAGAAAGCGGGTTTTTAAAAAAGAATAAAGGGAAAAGAAGTGTGTGCCCTAAGAGCGGGCCATCTTGACGTTAGCAGCTAACGGCAATCGGGCTGGACAAACATAGGAGCAAGTTCCGCATACGATGCAGTCTTTTGCCCAAAGTTTCTCAGCTTTCGCAAAGTCACCTTTGATGACGGCATTGTAGATTGCTACTGGTTGGAGGCGTGCTGGACATGCGTCGACACATCTACCGCAGTGGATACAGGCTGTTGGTTTTTTGGGTTTGGCGTGTGCTTTGTTGAAGCAGATGATGCTTGAGGTGCGTTTGGTGACTGGCGAATCGAGTGTTTGCAGTGCAGTGCCCATCATGACTCCGCCAACTACGACTGAGCCGCAGTCTGTGACGTTGTTTGCGCTCAGGATTTCGCGTATGGGGGTGCCGATTTTAACCATGAGATTCTTTGGGTTTGCGACATCGCCGTTTAGGGTGGTGACTCTGCTTATGAGGGGTTCACCTTCGAAAACTGCGTTTGCGATTGCGTTGATGGTTGCAACGTTCTGGACTATGGTGCCCATTTCGTAGCTGCGTTTGCCTGCAGGGGTTTCGTAGCCTAAGATTGCTTTCTGCATCATGCTTGCGTCGCCTTGCTGGTAGGTGAGGTGTTTCGCGATAACTTCGGTGTCTGGTTCTTTACTGAATGCTTCTTGGAGTTTAGGTACCGCTTCGACTTTGCTGTCTTTGGTGACGACGATAACTTTGGGGTTGCCCAAAATCTTGCGGATAACGCGTACACCACGAACCAAGTTTGCGGTTCGCTCGATCATTATGCGTTCGTCTGCTGTGTCGTATGGTTCGCCTTCCGCGCCGTTGACGAGGATTTGTTTGATTTTTTTGTCTGCTGGTACTGCGAGTTTGACGCTGGTTGGGAAACCTGCGCCACCCATGCCGATGATGCCTGCTTCGCGGATAATTTTCAGCAAATCTTCTACTTTGGTGGTGGCTAATTCGGATTCTTTGATGGGTGTTAGGGTTTTGTCTTTGGTTTTTTTGCCGTCGTTTTCTATGAATATCGCTTCGGTTGGTGCTTCAAAGCAACTGTTGAAGGCGTTTTCGATTTTGATGACTTTGCCGCTTATGGGGCTGTGGACGGGTGCGCTGACGCGTTCTTTGGTGTCTGCGATTTTTTGGCCGATGGCTACTGTGTCGCCGACTTTAACCAGTGGGAGGTTTGTTGCTCCCGACTGCTGGTTGGTTAGCACTACTGCAATTTTGGGGTCTGGGAAGACTTCGATGGGGGTTTTTCTTGCAACGTCTTTAACTTCTGGTATATGTACTAAGTTTGCCATTTTGTTCATCTCCCGAAGGGTTTGTTGATGCGTACCTTGTCGATAAGGGGCACTGTGAGGTTCATGATCAACAATGCTAGCAAAGAGCCGCCGAAGAAGCCCATAAAGGTTTGTATCAGTATGGTTAGAATTGCGAGGCCGACGCCGAAGATGATTTGTCCGATTCCACTGTAGGGTGTTGTCGCGGGGTCTGTTGCCATAAAGAACGCCATAAATATGGAGCTACCCATGAAGACCTCAAATAGTAGTCTTGTTGTGAGATCTGCGTCTCCGAAGATCAGTGAGAATATGATTGAAGCTACTGAAATAGCGATTAAGTAGCTGGCGGTGATTTTCCATTTGAAGTATTTGCGTCCGATTGCGAAAAGCGCGATGCCTGCGATGATGACTGCGATGCTGCATGCTCCACCGGTCCATCCGTGGTACTTTTCAAGAATCATAAGTTGCTCAATGCTTGGCAATGAACCCATCATGTTCATGGGGTTTGCGTAACAACCTTGTAGGTAGCTACCAAAGCCAGCCATGCCGTTGGTTCCAATTGCTGTAGGAGCTGCGCCTATTGGACCTGCCAAAGATGGAACACCGAGTGGCCCTGTACTTAGGTGGTCAACTGCTAGAAGGGTTGCGGGCAAACTTGGAAGCAGTACAAGGAACTTGGCTGCTGCAGCGGGGTTAACGGGTTTTCGTCCTGCTAGACTCATAACTTTCTTGAAAACGACCAACCCGAGAAGTGTAATTATTGCAACGTAGTAGAATGCAAGGGGCGCTTCAACCGGCAAGCCAGTTTCAGTGTTCATGGCGGGTACGCCAAGAGTATAACATGCAACAACTATTAGTCCAAAAACTGCTGCGGACCATGTGTTAACTTCACTGTCTGCTGCTGCTTTGCCGATCAGGAAGTCAAACGCTACGGCTAGACCGACTGCGATGATTATGCATACGACAACGGTTACGCCTAGGTTCCATCCAGAGGTAGTTGTGACTTGAGACCATAAAGCTGCTGAGACAATAAGTGTGGCGAGTATTGCGAAGAATGTTAATTGCATCATGCGGTTTTTTGTCATTGGACTGTGTATGTGTGGTGCTGGGTTTACAACTAGTTGTGATTCGTTACTCATTTTTCGATAACCTTCTCAAATAAAGAGGTAATTCTAAGCGCTGACTTATTAAACTTTTTCGCGAACATGCCGAAATAGCTGTTTTGGGCGGTGTTTTGGGCTTTAACAAAGTTTTTTTGAGTAAAAATTCAACAGCGAAAGAAAAAATCACCAAACAACCGAGAACAGTCAAAAGCAGTTTATGGAGGGCACAGTTGACAACCAGCAAACCAGCTAAATTTATTAGCAAAGCTAATACGCCTAAAACCGCACTAATGCAGAAATAGGCAGAGATGAAAAAATGTCCCAAGCCGAGGAACTGCAGGGAATCACCCTAAACGTCTACCTCTACGTAGCAAAAAAACACAAACCCGTCGGACCCAGAGACGTAACCAAAGGCGTCAACCTCAGCAGCCCAAGCGTGGCGTATCGGCATCTGCAGAAGCTTGAAGACGCAGGCTATTTGGCCAAGAACGAGTTCGGCGAGTACTGGGTGGCAAAAAAAGCCTCGCTCAAAGGACAAGTATGGCTGGGTCGCAGGTTAGTGCCCAAGATGTGGTTGTACGCGGCGGTTTTTTTGGGGATTTTGGTGGTGGAGCTTGTGATTTTTGCGGTGCATTTTGAGGTTGAGAATTACGAGTTCAAAGTGTTCTTTTCGCTATTGACGCTCATTACGGGTTTGGCTTTGGCGGTTTTTGTGGTTGAGGGGTTCCTGCAGAATCGGCGTAAAATAAGCAGTTCCGTTTCTGAATAGGGGGTTTGGTTGGCTGCTTCTGCATGGAGAGGGCAGATGTAGAAACATGGTTTGTTAGAGTAAGTTTTATATCAGCTAGGCAAATCTTATGTTTCTCCGTGAATTGAATGAATCCTACCACAACCCCTTTGTTCATGGTTGTTTGGCGCTGTACCCGAAACTGTGTTGGCTCTTGCACCTACTGCAGCTACATTAAAGACTACGCAAAAGACCAAGAGCTAAGCACTGAACAAGCTAAACATATGGTTGATGAAATAGCAGATTTTGGCTCACAATGGTTTGGAATCAGCGGCGGAGAGCCATTGGTTCGCCCAGACATCTGGGAAATCATCGAATACGCCGAAAAAGAACACGGCTTAAACGTGAGTTTGATTACAAGCGGCTATGCGTGGGATGAAGAACGCTTTAACAAATTAACAAAGTATAACGTTAAAACCGCCATAAGCATCGATGGCGAACGAGACATGAACGATAAAATCCGACGCCCCGGCGGCTACGATAAAGCGATGCATGCTATGCAGAAACTTAGCAGCGTCGGATTACTCGACTGCTTGGTCACAACTATGACTAAGCATAACATTCACCAGATGCCACACACTGCAGCGTTGGCAGAGCAATACCATGCACGTTCAGTGGTCTATCACAACCTCGTACCAGTCGGCAGAGCAGGCGAACACATGGAAGACATCGCCCCTACACCCGAACAATACGAAGTTGCCTTTAACGAAATCTACGAAATCCAACGTAAACTCTACGGCAAAGTCAAAGTCAACGTATATGCGCCCTTTTACGCTCGCATAGTCAAACAGAAAAACACAGCGGACTTCTGGGACTGGTTCAACGAAGGCTACCTCGGCAGATGCACCATCGGCGGCAACTACATCGGCATCACAGAAAACGGCGACTACCGAAGCTGCGGCTTCCACGAAGGCTACAGAGTCGGCAACGTCAAAGAAACCAAACTGCGCCAGGCATGGGAAGACCTACAGAAAAGCGAATTCCACCTCAAACTACGCAACAAGAACAACCTCAAAGGCAGATGTGGAGTATGCGAATACCGAGAAATCTGCGGCGGATGCAGAACACGCGCTGAATACTACACTGGCGACTTGTTCGCTTCAGACCCAGCGTGCGCCTATATCCCAAAGGTCTTGCGTGAAGACCCCAAAGCATTTGAGGCAATGCAAAAAGAAGCATACGCCCAACTCAAAAAACAGTAAAACCACCCCTTCTTCTTTCAATTCGGTTCATCTTAAAAATGTAAACACTTATTCAGTCTTGTTCTGTACTGGACAACACGCATTTTAACTAAACACTGAACATTGAAAACCACGCGACCTCTCACCGAGTACCTCCCCTCCCTTATATAAAGAGGCAAAAGCGATTATGTCGGTTTTTGGAATTCTACAAGGTGGCAATTGGATGCATTGCGTTTGGGGGTCGCCTAAACTGAAAGGTCTATTTTAGACGACTTTGACGCTGTCTTTGTTTATTTTAGCGAGTTTTTGGTCTCTGGTCAGTAATACCTCATCGTTAGCCAGCGCGATTCCCACAATGAGTAAATCGTTTTCGTTGACCAGTTTTCCTGCATCCTGCAACTCTTTGTATGTTTTGGCAGCTTCTTTGGCGGCGGCTGAATCGAAAGGGTAAACGGTCAGCTCAGAGAGGAAGTCTTCGGCGAGGTGGCGTTTTAGTTTTGTTTTGTGCTTGAGTAATTCGTATTCGGTTATGCTGGTTGTCTTTACGTCGCCTTTATCGGCGATTTCTTCAATCAAGGAAACAATTTTTTTGTCGCCAGCTAAGAAATCGATGATAACGCTTGTGTCTATTAACGTCATTGTTCCACTTCAAATGTTCGACCGTAATTTGCTTCTCTTTCGGCGGCTACCTGTTTTTTTAGTTCTTCAAGTTTCTCTTTTTCGTCCTTCATGACGCCTGCGAATCTCATTATGTCGGTTTTTTTCTTTTTTTCGGACAGGCTTTCTTTGATTACTTCTGAGAAGCTTTTTTTGCCTTTATGTTTTAGGAGAAGTTCGTAGACTTCGTTTGAGACCGAAATCTGTCTCGCCATCATTATTCACTATACATAATGTATACATAGAAACTGATAAGCGTTATTCTGACGAAGGCCACACAACAAAAGCGGCTCCTAAAGGACGCAGATGCTTGTTTTGCTCAAGCGGCGAAACTCCGATGCAAATACGCTGAGTTGCCGACTGCCGACGCAATCATAGCAGCGACTGGAATTGTTTTGGAGTGCGATTGTATTTTAACTGACGACAGGCACATCAAGCAGGTCAAAGAAGTTAAGACAAGATGGATTTAGAAAAACACGTTTGATGAACTCAAACGGCCGCCGCTCCGCAGTTGTAGACACTAAATTAGCGTCAAATCTTTTTCATATGGCAAGCCGTCGCGTGCGCCCATCTTCATCACGCTTCTGGAAGCCACGTAATTGCCGAGTCTGCCGCATTCGAAGAGGGGTTTGTTGTGGATTAATCCGTAGAGAAAACCTGCGTTGAAGGCGTCGCCTGCGCCTGTGGTGTCGATGGCTTGGACTTTGAAGGGAGGGATGGTTTTCTTTTCTTCTCCGTTGGTGACGTAGCAGCCTTTGTCGCCCAACTTGACGGCGACTATTTCGACTCCCATGTCAAGCAGCATTTGGGCTCCCGCGGGAATGTCTGAGGTGCCTGTAATGAGTCCAAGTTCTACTGCGTTAGGCAGCATAACAGTAGAGTTCTGGATTAAGGGCTCAATCGCCGCCAGTCCCTTCTGCGCATAAAGCGAACCTGGGTCGAAGCTGACTTTAACGCTGTCAGGTAAGAAACTCATCAACTTCTTCTGAACACGGAAAGATTTCTCACCCACAAACGAGGACAAATGTAGGAATTGAGTGTCGGTTATGTATTTGGCGTTTAGTTCTCGGAATTCGATGCTGTCGTTGACGCCGGGGTTAATGTAGAGGGCTCGTGCACCTTTTTTGTCCACGAAGCCAAGACAAACACCACTTTTGCCTTTGGCTGCATGGATGATGCCTTCTGTGTTTACGCCTTCTTTTTGGAAGCATTCTATTTGCAGTTTGCCTTCGTGGTCGTCGGCGACTTTACCTATGAAGCCGACTTTACAGCCCAACCTCGCCAACCCAACCATGGTGTTGGCTGCTGAACCGCCGCATGCTTCGGTGTAATCGTAGATGAAGCTTTCTTCTTCAGCGCCCGCTATCTTATCCACTTTAAGAAGCGTGTCAACGTTTAGTGCGCCGAAACCGATTACGTCAAATTTTGTCATTGGAATATCTCGCTGAGTTGGATTTTGTATTTGCCCAGTTTGCCCTCGTAGTTGCCTGCGGAGATCCTCACCACTCCGGGAACGGTTAGGGCGGCTTCTATGCCTGCTTTTGTGGCTGCTTTTAGGGCTTCAACTGAGATGCCGTCGTAGACGATTTCGGCGATGTATCCTACGCCGTCGGGCACTTTGGATTCTTTGCCCAGTTTGGCTTTGAGTGAGGGACAGAAAATGTGGTTGGTTGTGGGTCCAATCTGGGGGAAATGGGTTTCGGGTTTACTGCCTGCTGAACAGATGTCAAACGTGGTGACGACGCCGTCTACTTCGTGGATTGCGTCGAGGGCTTTCTTGCCTGCCTCTTTGAGCGCTTCTTTAGTGGTGCACATGAACCAAAAGTTGCCGCCTGCCACTCCACGTGCGTAACCGATGTAGTGTTCGATGACGAAGTCAGGAACCATCAAAGGAACCACGATGACTTCTCTACCGTGACGTTGCTCCACCCATTCGTAACCGTCACCGCAGTGCCCCACCCTCTCCATCATGTCCAATTTGCCTTCAGCGTTTGGCAAGGCATCAAAAACTGCTGTGAAAGGTTTTACGAGGATGTCTTGGCGGATGCGGTAGCTGAGTTCTTTCTCGAATTTCTCTAGCGACTGTTCGAAGGTTTTTTTGGGGTCGATTTGTCCCCAGAACTGCAAGATTGCGCCGATTCTGCCGTCAGGGGTTTGGTCTGCGCTAAGGTAGCGTTCGACGCCGCCCTCAGTTCTGCCAATCACCGTTGCAGGAGTTGCAGTTGAATCCGACGCGGCTTTGCACAGTGTCTCCACATCGTCGGCGGTTACGATTACGCGGCAGAATATGCCTTCGAAGGCTTCTATGAATGTGTCATCAATTCTTGGGTTCATCTAGCCGAGTCTCCCGATAGCGACTCCGCGCACTTGCTTTCGAAACTCGCTGCTCTCTTTGACGAGGGCATCGACGTTTCTGGGGGTGATGATTTCTAGTCGCGGCAGGGTTCGGGGGTAGACTTTGTAGGCTTGTCGCAAGAGGGCGCCGCTGGTTCCGCTTTCTTCGACTGCAGCGCGGGTCCAGTACATGAAAACTTTCATAGCAGGAGTTTTACCCAACCTACAGAATATGTCAGCTACTATGGCGAGAACCAGGTTGCTTTCTGAACAGACCGAGATTTCGGCGTTTCTAACTGCGTAGCTGTTGCCGTTGAAGGAAACTGCTAAGCCGCCTTCTTCGCGAACAAGTTTGAGGGCTTCCACATCGGTTATGCTGTCACCCACATACATCACGTCGGAGAGTCGCACGCCTGAGCGTTCTGCGGCGTCACGGATGGCTTGGGCTTTCTGTTCGCCCCCGATGGTGACAACGTCAGTTAACAGTTTACCCACTGACATCTGCGGGATTTCTTTCCAGAAAATTTCATCTAAGCGTTTGAGGCTGGCTTGGTCGACGGGTGAGAAATCTCCAAGCGCAACCGCGTTGGAGGGGATTTCTATTAGGGGCATCTGGGCGATTTCTTGAGCAAAAGTTTTTAGTTTCTCGGCTTCTTGGGGTGTGATGGTGTAGTTGTCGAGGTTTAGTTTGGTGCAGTAAGTGTTTTGGTAGGGGAACTCGACAGCTTTGCATAATGCTTTGATGTATTGTTCGTAGCTGGTGCTGACGATGAAGGCGTCGCCGACTTGTTGGATGTGGCGCAGTGTGGCTTGGGTGTTTGCGAGAAGAAGGATG
Organism: Candidatus Bathyarchaeota archaeon; assembly: GCA_026014685.1. Classification (NCBI taxonomy): domain Archaea; kingdom Thermoproteati; phylum Candidatus Bathyarchaeota; species Candidatus Bathyarchaeota archaeon. The sequence goes on along the minus strand of JAOZHW010000003.1, from coordinate 187,651 downwards.
TTTTTGGCTGAAAACTCTTCGACCTGCTGATCAGTTAAGCCATATGCTTTGAAAAACGGCAGAATCAGCCTAAGCGTGCTACCAGCGGAGTAACCCGACTTCTCCAGCACATCCGCCAATACGTCGTCGTATTTGCTTATGTTGCTGAAGAGTTTGTCTCCACTCGGAATAAAATTTGCTGCTAACTCGTAGGCGTTGTCGTTTTTTGAGATGGGTCCTTCACAGTCTGAAATAAAGAGTCGTTTCAAATCTTTTCCCTCAACATACACATATGATTGATACTTTTAGCTATGTGCTCTTTGCTGGCGACGTCGGTGCGGTTCCACAAGGCGCCGCCTGTGATGGCTTTGGCTCCTTCTTGGCTGATTTGGCGGGCTTCCTCGATGCTGTCGCCGATACCTAAGACGCCGATTGCGCGAGATTTGAGTGCGTAGTTTTTGCCGTCGCGGATTTCCATGGAGCCGGGGTAGATTCGGATTTTGTCACCGTACTTTTGGGTGAGGGCTTCGGCTTTTGAGAGATCAACCGGAGAGCCCACTTCGGCTTGAACGACTTTGTCGGCGTAGACTTGAGAATAGCCGCCATAGTCTGGTGGAACCTTGTAGGTTAGAACCGTCGCCGACTTCTCCATAGCAACACTGGTTAAGGTGCCGTCCACCATTTTTAGGCACACATCGACAAAGTCGTCTTTTATTACTGGAAGCAAATTCATGATTTCAGGGTCCCCGGGGCGGCTGTTGATTTCGAGGATTTTGATACCCTTGCCCGTATGCATAAACGCCAAATACAGCGGCACCCCACGCAGGGCGGTGTCGTCTGGGATTTTCTTTCGCCAACCCGTAAAGATTTTCTCAGCCAGTGCCAACTCGGATTCGCGGTCTGCTGCGGTGAGAAATGGCAGGTAGTCGGCTGAGTCTTTGTAGGAGCCCATGCCGCCTGTGTTTGGTCCGCGGTCGTCGTCGAAGGCGCGTTTGTAGTCGCGTGTGTCGGGAAGTGGGATGAAGTGTTTGCCGTCGCAGAAGCCCATGCAGCTGGATTCTTCGCCAGGTACTTTTTCCTCGATTATGACTGAGCCGTATTTGAAGTTGGATAGGAAGTGTTCAAAGAGTTGCTCGCGGGTGGCGAAGTGGTCGCCCCAGACGCCGACGCCTTTGCCTAACGCGGGTTTGTCAGGTTTGACGACAGCTTGATTATCCAGTTCATCTAGCCATCTATAAACGGCTTCTTTGACGTCGGTTTCTGTCTTGTAGATAGCTGGGTCGAAGACTTTGAAGCGGGGGTTAGCATCGGGCGCGATTTCTTCGAAAAGGACACGTTGAGCGACTTTGCTTTCCTCGATGGCGTAAGCTTTTTTGGGGCAGATAACGGGGATGCCTGTTTTTTCTTCGATTAAGTCGCGGATGCCTTTGATGATGGGGTTCTCAGATCCCACCAAAACAAAATCGAGGTGATCTTTGTTTTCTTGAGCGAATTTACAGATCTCCCCAACATCCAAGCTGGGAATAACTGCGTGTTTTGTGGCGTGTCCTGCGTTGAAGGGGTTGCGTTGTTTGTCGGCAACGTAGAGTTCAACGTGGTAGTTTTTGCTGCGCAGAAGCGTATCTGCCATGGCAACTTCTCTTGCGCCATAAGAAACCAACAGGACACCTATCGTCTCCATCCAAGATACACCGTTACTTGCTCTACTCTTTAGAGGGAACGCTTAATAGAGTTACGGCTGAACCTCATCGTTCTCGTAGATACGGCCCTTCTCTTCATAGCCCTCTTCGAAGCGTTTCTTCATGGCGTCAGCGATTTTCTGTGCACAGGGCGTTGGGTACTTGCCGGTTATGCAGGCAAGGCAAAGTTCGTTTTCGGTTTTGCCTGTTGCGCGGACGAGGTTTTCGATGGATTGGTAGCATACGCCGTCGGCTCCGATGATTTTGGCGATTTCTTGAGGTGTGTGGCGTGAACCGACGAGTTGACCGTAGCTGGACATATCGATGCCGTAGAAGCAGGGGCCGATGATTCGGGGGAAAGTGACAAAGACATAGACTTTCTTTGCACCTGCAGCCCGCATTTTCTCTATGATAACTTTGGTTGTATCGCCACGGACAATGCTGTCTTCGGTTATGATGACACGTTTGTCTTTGACTTTGGCTCCTAAAATGTTGATTTTCTTGTCGATGGTTGAGTAACGTTCAGCGTTGAGCAAAATGAAAGCGCGTTCAGTAACGTAGCGGTGGCGGCGGGATGCACGTTCCCACCTGAGTCCTGAAGCTTCATGGACGCCCATCGCGGGGTCGTCGCCTGTTTCAGGCACTGACATTATGATGTCTGCGTTTTTCACGACGTCAGGGTTCTCTTTAACGATGTTACGTCCGAATTCCTCCCGAATTTCGTACACGTATTTGCCGTTAAAAATTGAGTCTGGTCTTGCAAAATAAGCGAATTCGAAGGCACAAAAGGCAGGGCGAGGATTGGGGATAACTTGAATTCGCTTAAACCCGTCTTTTGTGGCGATCACGAGTTCGCCGGGGTTTAACTCGAAGTCTCGGACGAAGCCGTTCATGTCAAAGCTTACGGTTTCCGAGGAAAACGCGAAAGTTTTGCCCTCAGGGTCGTGTCCTGCGCAGAGAGGTTTTATACCATGCGGGTCTTTGAAGGCAAAAAAGTCGCCGTCGCCTGTTATGCCTGTGACGCTGAATGCTCCGTCGAGGCTTTCCATAACTGCTTTGGCTGCTGCAACCAAATCTTTGTCTTTTTTGTATGAGAGGAGCATTTTGTGGCAGACCAAATCGGAGTCACAGTTATAGATGAAGTTTGGGAAATTCTGAGCCATCTCTTTCTTAAGCGGTAAAGTGTTGACGATGTTGCCGTTGAAGGACAAAGCGATTTTGACGCCGTCCGCGGAGGCCGTGAAGGGCTGGGTGCCCTGTACGATGGATACATCGTCGCATTTGCCTGAAGTGGTGTAGCGGACGTTGCCGATGCCGACTGATCCGGGGAGGCGCCCGAACCATTCGTTTATGGCGTTGCTTTTCACTTTCGGTACAAGGTCTAGGTTCTTGTATGAGTAGAACTGTCCATTGTTATATGTGAGGAATCCGTGTGATTGGTGTCCTCGGTGGTTTTGGGCACGGAGTCCCCAGTAAACGTAGGGGAATACTGGGTGGTTTTCGTAGTTTATTGCGCCAAAGATGCCGCAGCCTATATGGGTCCCTTCTAGCGTTGAATAGGCAAGTAGTGAAAGAAGGGGTTTATCAGCTTTTAGTACAAATTTAGTTAAAACCCACGGTGTTTTTATAAAATGATGTTAAAACAAGGGGTTGCATGTGAGGGCCGTTTTATCTAACCCTTAACCGAAAATCAAGTTGCACTAAGCCATCGGCATTACTTCAAAGAGGCCAAAGGTGTTGCCTTCTGGGTCTTGGGCGAGAGCAAACCAACCCATACCGGGAACTTCCGTCTTTGAAACTACGATTTTTCCGCCTAAATCGGCTATTTTTTTGCTGTATTCTTCGACGGATTCCACGTAGACGTAGTTTACCGGTTGCTGTTGGGGCTGCTCTTTTTTGTAGAGACCGCCGTTGACGCCGGGGCGAAGCAGGTTGCCTTTTTCATCCATGGGCACCGTTGTTACAGAGTAGTATTCCATACCTTCGAGTTTCTCGATTTTCCAACCGAAAAGCGTCGAGTAGAATTTCTTCATCTTCTCCACATCGTTAGCGGGGATTTCAAAATGAATGATTGTATGATCCACAAAATTCACCAGTAAACCGATGCACACACCAAGATAAAACGGTTGTCAACTGGATTAACTGAAAGAACAGAAGCGTAAATTGTTGGGGTTGCGGAGTTTATTGAAACACTCAAAACTGTTTTAGCAACGTGCACCATTCGGCGATTTTCTGTTCTGTCTCTTCTTTTTTGCCCATCGGATCAACTAAAGGCAACTCACTTACCACATTAGCATTGGTTAGTAACGCTTTGGTTCGCTCAGCGGCTTGTTTCATGTCTGAACCGAAAGTGTAAAACAAAGCAACCTTCTTGCCCGTTAAGTCGTTTTGGCTGATGTATGTTCTAACGGCTGGTGTAGGTGCCCAAGCCCAAATCGGCGTCCCAATAACCAACAAATCATAGTCGGCAGGCGACCTTTTTAGGGGCGCGATTTTGGTGAGTTTCTTTTGAGAGGCGTCTTTGCCGCCTATGATCCAGCCGAGTTTGCCTTCGCGTTTTTTGAGGTCTACAATTTCTTCGAGGTCAGCGCCGAGTTCCGCTGCGATGGTTTGGGCGACGAAGCGGGTTGTGCCGGTTCGGGTGTAGTAAACGACTAAGCTCTTCATGTTGGGTCAATTAGGGTTTCTTTGTTTGTGCTATAAGAGATTTGCCATAAGAATCAGCTAAAACGATGCGGCACGCGACGTCTCTGCGGAGAGGTCCCCTCCCTTATTTAAATGGGAATGGTGTAGAACACAGCAAAATGGCGCGGTTAAAATTTTGGTTTAGTAATCTTCTCTACGCCACTATCCGTTCCTATGTAGGCTATGTCTGTTAAGCCCACAAAGAACCCTGTTTCAACCACACCTGGAATCATCTTCACCTTAACCGCGAGTTCGGCGGGGTTTTTGATTTCCCCAAAATAGGCATCGATAACTGCGTTGCCGTTGTCAGTTATTAGTGGACCGAGTTTACCTTTAGCTTCCCGAACGACGGGTTTAGCTCCGAGTTCGCTGAGTTTGCGTTTGACGGGGGCGAGGGCGAAGGGGATGACTTCGACTGGGACGAACTGGTTGTTTGCGCCTAGATAGGTGGCTTTTTTGTTTTGGTCCGCGATGATTATGTTCAGCTTGGAGGATGCGGCAACGATTTTTTCGCGTGCTAATGCTGCGCCGCCTCCTTTGATTAGGTAGAGTTCGGGCGTTAGCTGGTCTGCGCCGTCGATTGTTACGTCGATAACTGGGTGTTCCTCGAGCGTTGTAATTGGGATACCGCAGTCGACTGCCAACTGGAATGCTTGGTAGCTGCTGGGGATGCCCAAGATTTTGATTTTCTCGTTTTTCATACGTTGACCGAGGGCTTCGACGGCGAGGGCGGCTGTGCTGCCACTGCCTAAACCCACTATAAACCCATCTTGGACGTGCTTAACAGCTTCCAGTGCGGCTCTCTGTTTCTGTTCTACTATGGGGTCTGTGCTAGCTTTCAATTTCCATCTGTCCTAACTTGTCTAAGACTTTCTCAACTTCGCTTCGAATTGACTCTATGCGGCGCTCCGCTTCGCTCTTTGGGGTTGGTTTCTCTTCTGGCGGTTTGCTGCGCTTCTTTGCAGGTTTTTTCTCGCCTGTTTTTGCTTCAGCGGTTTCCTCTTCTGCCTCTTCCTCCTCTTCTTCATCCTCCATCTGGATGGGTGTAGTTGGAATTGGCTTAATTGGGATTTCACGGATCGGTTTGACATCTATGCGTCCGCGCAGTTCCTCTACTTTGCTTGTTAATTCGCCGAAACGTTCGCTGAAAAGCTTCATGAGGTCTTCTTGCATGCTTTCTAACTCGTGTAACGCGATGATGGATTCGTCTTTGGCGATGGATTCTTTTATGGTGTTCATACGTTGTTTGTAGCTGGCTGCTAGGCGTTCGCGTTCAGCTTCGGTGATTTTGCCTTCTGCTTGGGCTTCGTAGAGGCGTCGGATGGCGTCTCCGAGGATTTCCCGTTCCAAATCGAGCATGCGCAGCTCGTCTTTGGCGGAGGCGGCTGTTGTAGCGGGGATGCTTTTAGAAACCCTAAACGGCACTGCGGAGGTGTATAGGGGGTCAAGGGTAGGTTGCAGCGGTTTTGATGGTTCAGCTTTGGGTGCGGTTGGCGTTGTTTTTTTGTTGCTGCTGTATCTGCGCATAGCAAAAACAACTACGCCGACGGCGATGATTATCACTAAAGCGACTGCCAACACGATTATGGGATCATCGTACCAAGCCAAACCATGCCATCCTCGGTATCTGATTGTACAGCATTACATATATTAATTAATATATCCGCTATGTTTGGCGCTTCAAGTTTAAATAAATATTGCAAGAAAAATGAAGCCCATCTTTTAGGCGCTTATTTTTGGCGGTGGACGCACCCTCTTCTTACCCAACTTTATCCGCAACGCGATACGGTAAAGTTTACGCAGCGACATAACCAGCTGCTCAACACTGGGGGCAGATGAATAAATCAGCGGTATCTGTTCGTATTCGGCTATGCGGATGGCTTCTTCGTCGGGTTGGGCTTTGTGGAATATGACAACGCGGGGTTTGAGGCTGCTAACGCGGATAATCATCATCGGCAAGCTGCCGCCGTCAACGTTGGTGAAGACCAGCGCTCGATCTGTGGTTGCCCCAAACAGCTGTGCGTACTCAGAACCAGAATAAGCCTCGACTGCTTTACGGCTGTCTATGACGGTGTAGCCGTTGACTTCTTTGACGAATTTGTCTTTGCAAGCCACGACTTCGCCGCCGATGGCTTTGCAGAGGTACTCCACTCGGACGGGGATTGGGAACTCCCGCAAGTCCACCACGGCCATGCTCGGTGAACTGGTGAGTTTGGCGAATTCTCGGATGAAGCGACTGCCCTTCTTTTCGTCAATAGAAATCAATGAAACCACGAATCGGCGGATGAATTTTGCTCCGGGGCTTTTGCGTCTGCCGCTCTCGTAATCGCTTACAACTGAAGAGGATAATCCCATGGCTTCGCTGAGGCTAGTTTGTGAAACCGCGAATAACTCGCGCCATTTCCGCATGGTCGAACCGGGCCTGCTTGAAAGTATGATTTCTCCGGCGATTCTTCTAGCTAAAATTTCTCTTAGACCCGGCGACACAGACATCAAGATTCCCTGTTTGCACCTTCACCTTTTTGGGATATAAAACTATAGCGCTTCTTTACAATATGAAAATCAAGGCTATGCCTGCCACGACTGCAACTGCCCCAATGATGGTTTTGAGTGAAGCTTTTTCGCGGAGAAACAGGAAGCCTGCGATGGCAGCGAACAGGGGCGATGTTGAGGAGATGGGGATTGCTCGGGCGGGGTCTATTTGTAGGAAACTGTAGTTCATCAAAAACCATCCTAAACCGTTAGCGACTAATCCCCCAATGCAAAGTAGGGCAACGGTGCGACGGTTCATTTTTAGAAAACTGCGGTCACGGTCAATCAAAGGGGATATCGCTATCAAGAGCAAAGCCATGGCGGCGATTCGAACGGTTACCACCGCGTAGTTAGCCCCTAAACCATCAACGGTGACGTTAGTTACTGCCCAATCCATCATCGTGACGCTTACCGACCACACAAACGCCGTAGCCAAGCACAAGCTGACGCCAAGCCAAACCCGCCTGCCTCTAACTGCTGCTTCATCAGGGATTTTTTGGGTGCTCAAAAGCCATATTCCAACCAGAATAACCGCAGCACCAACCACGGCAGACAAAAACAGGGGTTGACCCAGCAGAAACACTGCCCATACGAGACTAAACAGCGGGTAAGAGGAGACCAAAGGGACAGCTCTGGAGACGCCGATCGCTTTGAGCCCATACATGTATAGGGTGTCGCCGACGCCTAACCCCAAAAACCCGCTGACTACGGTAACAGCGACAACCCAAAGCGGTAAACTTGCTAAAACCCCCCATAAACCAAACGCCACCAAAAAGGCAACCAACACCGCCGCGTTTGTTACGCAGCGCACTATGTTGGCGGAGAGTGGTTTAGTGTTCTGCAGTGCTTTGCGGTACAGTAATGGTGCTATGGCCCAGCTTATGGCTGCACCTAAGGATGCGAGTTCCCCTATCATCCGTCCACTTAGCCGTGTGATGGTTAATCTGAAATCTGATTTATAAGGAAGTTTCGCGTACTAAGAGGGTAACGTTCGCACTCCCAATGAGGAGAGACAGCTCGAACGTTACATCGCACAAACCACGTAAAAAAGGAGTTGAAAATATACATGTCTGAAAAAGCAAGTGACGTAATCTTCGTTGGAAACAAACCACCCATGAGCTATGTGCTCGCCATCATAACAGCGTTCTCAAGTGGTGCCCAAAAAGAAATAACCCTAAAAGCACGAGGCCAAGCAATAACCACCGCAGTCGACGTAGCCGAAATCACCAGAAGCCGCTTCATCAAAGATCTTAAAGTCAGCAAAATCGCAATCGGCACTGCCGAGATGCCACCACGTGAAGGCGAAAACAGGTCCAGAATGGTTTCCACAATAGAGATTACTCTAACAAAAGCATAACCATTTTGGCCTAAAAAAAAAATTGTAGAGAGTTTTATCTCTCAACCCTTTTTAATTTTCTTTCTTTGCTTCAATGTACTTCTGCACTTTCGCCACAACATCCATGAACGCTTTAGTGGCAGCCGAATCCTTATGAGCGATCACAAACGGTGTACCCTTATCGGTGTCGACGCCGACTTTGGGGTCGATAGGTATGCTGCCCAAGAAAGCTACCCCTGCCTCTTTCGCCATCGCTTCGCCGCCACCTGAACCGAAAATCTCAGTTTTCTTGCCACAATGCGGACACACAAAGCCACTCATGTTTTCCACCACTCCTATGGTGGGCATGTGCAGGGCGTCTGCGAAGGTTATGGCTTTCTTTACGATGCCACTGGAGAGTTGGCTGGGCATGGTCACTATTACGACGCCGTCCATGTCAGGCAACAGTTGCGCCACACTCAAAGGTTCATCCCCTGTGCCTGGAGGCAAATCGATGAACAGGTAATCGAGTTCGCCCCAAACCACTTCAGCCAAAAACTGTTTGATGGCTCGCATCTTAAGTGGTCCACGCCAAATAGTAGGCGACGCCTCGTTGAGGAAAAAGTCAATAGACATAATCTTCATGCCCAATGGACCCACTATTGGGAAAGCACCGATGGGGCTGGCTTTAACCTGTTTACCTTCAAGCCCTAAAAGGCGGGGCACGCTGGGGCCGTGAATGTCTGCGTCGAGCACTCCGACTGTTTTGCCTTGCAAAGCGAAGGCAGCGGCTAAGTTGACGGTTACGGTGCTTTTGCCGACGCCGCCTTTGCCGCTTATGATGGCGATTTTGTGCTTAATTTTGTCCATGCGTTCTTTTAGTTGGCGTTGTTCTTCGGATTGTTGTTCGCGGTACGCTTTGAGTTGGGCTAGGTTTTTTTCTAATGAAGCCATAAAATATCACTAAGATTTGTTACTGGTTGATTCTTGAGTAACCTAAAATAGTTATTGGTACAACTTCAATTAAAGGCAAGTTAATGGTCTTTTAGGTGACAGTCATGGTTACACTCGAAGATATTCAGAAAGCACAAAAAACCATAGCCCCATACGCCAAAGTAACGCCTCTTTGCCGCTCAGAATTCCTCAGCAAACTCTGCGCCGGAGACATATACCTCAAACTGGACAACCTGCAACCCACCCACTCCTTCAAAATCAGAGGCGTCATGAACAAACTCCTCAACCTCACCGCCAAAGAAAAAGAACGGGGCGTCGTGACAGCTTCCGCAGGTAACCATGGGCAAGCGGTGGCTTTCGGCGCTAAAGAAATCGGTTTTTCAGCTAAAGTGGTTGTGCCAACCAACACGCCGCAAGTTAAGGTTGAAGGGATTCGGCGGTTTGGAGCGGACTTGCTGCTTTTTGGAGCGAACTACCCTGAGTCAGAAGCTAAAGCCAAAGAAATAGCACAACAGGAGGGACGCCTCTACATTTCACCCTACAATGACGACTTTATCGTGGCGGGGCATGGCACTGCGGGTTTAGAGATTGTTGAGGAGCGGCCAGAGGTGGATGTGGTGGTTGTACCAGTGGGTGGCGGCGGCTTGATTTCGGGGATAAGCATCGCCGTTAAAAGCCTAAAACCATCTGCTCAGGTCATCGGAGTCCAGTCTCAGGCAGTGCCAATTATGTATGAATCCCTCAAAGCGGGACGAATCATCCCAGCGCATAGACATGAACCCACAACCGTCGCCGAAGGACTCTCAGGGGGCATAGAGCAGAACTCCATCACTTTTGACATCGCCCAAAAATACGTGGACCGAGTTGTCTTGGTTAAAGAAGCCTCAATAAGAAAAGCCGTCTATCTGCTCTGCGCCAATGAAGGTTTGGTAGTGGAAGGTTCAGGTGTGGCGGGAGCCGCCATGCTTTTGGAGAAACCAACAGAATTCAGCGGCAAAACTGTGGTTTTGATGGTGACAGGCGGCAACATCGACCAGTCGCTACTCAAAACCATAATCGCAGAACAATCAGCTTAGTTTGTAGCCGATTTTCCTGAGGAATCCGCGTCTTTCAGCGATGTCTTTGTCAGTCTCAATCCCTTTGCTCTTGTACCCATCCACCACGCCAAGGATACCTCGGCCCTGCGCCGTCTCAGCAACAACCACCTCAAGCGGGTTAGCAGTCGCCGCGTAGATTGCGCAGACTTCAGGTACATCTCGGATTCTGCCAAGCAAATTAAGCGGATAAGCGTTTTTGAGGTAAATCACAAAACTGTGACCGCAACCAATTTCCAAAGCCTTCTCCGCCGCCAAACGCCGCAGTTCCTCATCGTTGCCTTCGTGGCGAACTAGGCAGGGTCCTGAGGCTTCGCAGAAACCCAAACCGAACTTGATAGTCGGTACAGAATTCACGAGTGCTTCGTAGAGGTCTTCAGCGGTTTTGATAAAATGTGCCATGCCCAGAATTATGTTGCAGTCTTTGGGTGGTTCTATTTTTACGGTTTTAAGTTCCACTAAATGCGCCTCCTAAACATTGTTTGAGGCATCTAAGGATATAACTTTTTAAAAATCAGCAGTTAAGTCATCGTTGACTACGTCGTGGTTTGCAGTTGGTTCCGTTGGAAGAACAACTGTGAAGGTTGTTCCTTTGCCGACTTCGCTTTTAACTGAGATGTGACCACCATGCGCCTCTACGATTCTTTTACTAATGGCTAAACCAAAACCCATACCCTGCGCTTTAGTCGTGAACAGGGGGGTGAACACTTTAGGCAGCATATCAGAGGGGATACCGACACCTGTATCCGAAAATGTTATCGTCACCTGACCTTGCTCGTCTAGGGCGCTTTTTACCTCAAGCGTCCCACCCCGAGGCATAGCATCAAAAGCGTTTTTAATTAAATTAACGAAAACCCGTAGTGCTTTGTTTTCGTCTACTTTGAGTTTTGTATCGGTTGTAGAATCAACAACTCGAACGTTATGTGACGTTTTTATCAACTTTAAAGCTTTTTCTAAAAGCTCCTTAGGCGAACGCTCAACCAAATCCAACTTTAAATCCTTAGAATACTCCAACAAATCATTAACTATACTGTCAGCATGATCGATGGACTTATCGATGATCTCCAGCATCGGAAGAATTTCCCCTTTCATGCAGCCGCGACACTTCTTTTTGATGTAGTAATGTGCGTTCCTAATCGCTGCCAATGGGTTACGGATGTCATGCCCAACCATCCCCGCCAATTCGCCTATAGCCGCCAGTCGCTGGGATTTCAAGAGGCGTTGCTCTAAGAGTTTTCTTTCCGATAAATCCCTAATAATTCCCACATACCCAAGCGGTTGGTCATTTTCATCTCTTAGTATCTTGACTGAAAACTCTGCAGGGTAAGTCGAGCCATCTTTCTTAAGGAACACTGTCTCGAAACGTTCAGTACCGTTTTTTCTCTGTATCATCTTCTGCATTTGCTCGATTAACTTTGACCGATGCTCCTCGGGAATAAACTCTATAGAAGGTTTGCTTAAGAGATACTCTCTATCAAACCCGCTTATGGCGGTGACTTGATTGTTACATTCAGTGATATAGCCGTCTATGTCAACGGCGATGATAGCGTCAGGGGAAGCCTGCAGAATGCTTTGGAGCTTCTTTTTATTTTCAAATAAATCTTTGGTACGCTCTTTAACCGTGTTCTCCAGCGACAAGGTATGACTATCGATAACATCAAGCATTTCGTTTATGTTTTCGCTGAGGCTTGAGAGTTCATCGTTGCCACTGAGTGCTACTCTTTTTGAGTTATCACCCGTTTTTCTGATCTTGATAACCGAGTCGTTTAGGTAACTTATCCGTGAAACTACAAACTTATCTAAAAGAATACCTATCGCAAAGAATATTACCAAAACAGTACCTACAATGAAAACTGTAGCGTAAAAAATCGCTGATTTACCCTGAAAATACTGCACTCTCTCATCAATCACTTTAGCTATAATAAGTGGCTTACCCGCCACATCATTAAGCAAAACATAGCCTGCCGTACTGGTCTCGTTGATGGGTGCAGCATAAATGGGTGACTGCTGGGAAAGAAAGTGGGTTGCAGTTTTAAAATCTTCATCTGCTTCTGGGTCACCGAAAGAGGCTACAGAAATTGGTAAACCTGTTGAGACTGAGAGGCTTTCTAACTCGGAACTAAGGTATCTACCAATTATTAGTGTTCCGTGGCTGGGTCCTTCTTGCATACTTGTAAGTATTGAATGTGCCGCTACGAGCATTGTTGAACCGTTGAATGAGATTAACCCTTCATTTGAGTTAATAGAGCTGTTTGACAATAAGTAACCAATCACTATCTCTGGGATCATTTTTTGGTTAATTTCGGTGCCAGTTTTATCTGTTGGGTCGTAAGTTTTTCCATAGATAAACTGTCCCTCTTGGTTAAAGAATAGCATCATATTCAAGTTTAAATTTTGAAATGTGACATCCATTAAGTTTGAATCAAGAAACGCAGGGTTATGGTCGTCTATAAATTGGTATGTCTCGTCCCATGCAGCCCAATCCTTCACCGTCGTATTCAACGCAACCAAAGCCACATTGAGGTTCTTGACGAATCGTTGGGCGTTGGTGGAAGAGTAAGCGTTCTCCATTTTAGCGATGGTGCCAAATGCTATTGTATTTGCGAGAAGATACAGAGAACCAAGTAAGCAGATCATGATTAAGCCGAGAATTAGCAGTATTTTGTACCGAATTCTCATGGGTTTTATTCAGATTCCGAATTAAAAGCCTTTGTGAAGCAGAAATAAACATAGAAAATACCAAAAATCACATACAAAACAAGCCGACACACGAATTACTCGCAATAAAAAATGTTATATCCAACCTAAACCGATTAAAGTCAAAGTGCAAAACCGACTTTTGCACAAAAAAGGTAGCAAGGAGTTGAAAAGCAAGTGTCAAAAGAAATGCATAAGGCAACCTGTTCTGAATGTGGCCAAGATTGCGAAGTTCCATTCAAACCTGACCCGAACAGACCCGTATACTGTCGCGAATGCTGGGCAAAAAAACGCCCCCCACGACCCAGAAACCGATACTAAAAGCCATAAGGGTTAGTTTCTCTGTTTATTCTGTTTTTGTTTATTTTTCGTTGAGCCGCCGAGGATGGCGGCAAAAGCTAAATATCACCGAAATGCATCTGTTTGGGAAAGTGGCGGGCCGGTAGTTCAGCTGGTATGAACGCTTGACTTGCACTCAAGAGGTCGGGGGTTCAAATCCCCCCCGGTCCACTTCATATTTTTAGCTGAGAAATTGAATTATTTCGGCTTCTAAAGATGTAAAAAAATTGAAAGAAAAGGGGCTGGGCAGTTTATGCCCATGGTTTGTTTATGGTCGTTTTTTCGTCATCATAATTACTAGCAAAACTAGCACTATGATGATTAGAACGAATATACCTGCTATTGCGGGAATGAAGTATAGGTCAGCGGCTGATTGCGGAATCTCTATGGGGGCTGTAGTTGCTTTAGAGACTTCGGTTGCGTGGAAAGATGTTTCAGCTGATGACGGCCAATAGGATTCTGAGCCGTCAAAACTGGCTACCACTGTAAAGTCACCGGGGATGTCAGGGGTCCATGTAAAAGTGAACATTCCGCTTCCATCGCTTGTTGTAGTTCCGATTTGTCGGTAGTTGCCGTTTGAGTCAAGGACACTTATGGTTATTGGTACACCCTTTACGTCGGTTGGCATAGGTTGCTGCATGTAGACGTATTCCATCCATCGACTCATGCTTGCATCTGAAACGCATGGAACGCCGTTGGGGAAGTTTGCTGCTTGTGCTTCCTGTTTTGTGCCTGCTGCTATGTCGGTGATTGTGCCTCTGATAACAACCGGTGTTTCAGTGGTAACGCCAACTTGGGGAGCAGTGACAGTTAATTTGCTTGGACCTTTGCCGTATGTGTAGAGTTGATTGTCGTATGCATTTAACACTGTTACATATCCGTCAACGATTGTAGCTGCGTTTGTGACGTCAAAGCCTGATATTTCCCAGACCAGTTCTCCGTTGGTAATGTTTATTGCAAGCTGTTTTGCTCCGCGGAAAAGCGGTGGACTGTACTCGTGGCCAACGTTTAGGAAGTATACTCCTCCAGCTATTGAGCCTCCGCTGAAAACCCACAGAGGCCATACGCCGTATGGAGTGTCTGAGCCTGCTTCACCTATGAGTTTGTTCGTGCTTGTGTACCACACTTGTTTTCCATTGAGTGCGTTGATTGCCCATATGTCGCCTCCGAAGCCCATGATGTATAGAACGCCGTCAGCGATTTCGGTTTGGTAGCCTCCGATGCTGTTGTAGGGGTTTGGAACTGGAACTGCTCCGTTGTCGCCTGAGAGCTGCACTGGGCCCCATACTAGTTTTCCTGTGTCTAAGCTGTATGCTCTAATTTTGCCTGTGGCTGACTCAATGTAATAGTACATGCCGAAGCCTGATTTGGTGACTTGGTCTCTTGTGAATGGTGTTAGTGTTCTGTTGGTTATCCATAGTTGTCTTCCGTCTTCTGCACTGTATCCAGCGTCAACTTGCCAGCCTATATTGTAATATGTGGCGCCCACGGCGTTGAGAAGTACCACTCCGCAGTCTACTCTGTTAATCGTTAAAGAGGAACCTTCTGGGAAAGCGCCAGTTGTCAAGTTGGTAGCTAGCGGTTTTGACCACATCACTCCACGGCCAAAGTCAATTACACCGCCTTGTCGTGGTCTCCAGCTCCAGCTGTCAGAGGTAACGCCCTTTATGTACTGGCTGTCTGGGTAGAAGATCGCTTGTGTTGAGTTCCAACAGTTCAGCGTGGGTGCGTTCCATTGATTTGCTCTGCTCGAGTTAACATAGTACCCGATGAGGTTTCCGCCTGCGTCTGAAACAATGTTCATCCCAGTGCCGTTGACGATGCTTAGAATGTACTGCCCAGTCATAGCATCAAACAACTTGTATGTGCTTGGGGACGCTCCGAATCCACCTTGCCCAGAGGGTACAGCCCAAAGATATGCTATGCCTCCGAATTGGTTGGGGTTAACCATGTCAAGTATCTGTCCGTATTTGAGAATGTCAGTAGTGTTAGCTGTCCAGATTGTTTCGCCAGTCCTCAAGTTTAGAGCTGACCAGCCTACTTGGTTAGTTGAGCTGCCTGGGAAATTGGTGTAGTACATTACGCCGTTCATTATGATTGGTGCCCATTTTGGTTCGTATTGTGAGGTTGAATAGTAGTTGCTGGTGTCGTCTCCGCCGTATTCTCCGCCCATAAGGCCTCCGAAAGCAACCGGTTTGGTCCACATGATGTGTGCTGCTAACGGCGCGTTAGAGTAGGGGTTGTAGTTTCCTGTGGCGTTATATCTTCCTGTTGCGGCGAATGAGTGCGCACCTAGTCCTAGCCAGTTACCGCTAATTTGATACCATGGGTAGTTGGTTGCATAGATCGGGCGTGTCCAGTATTGAGAGGGCATCGGAGCCATCGGAAGTTGGGGTATGGGTTCTTCTTGTACTGTTAGGTAGGCTTTTTCGCTAGTCGAGGGCATGAAGTAGTCGCCGATGTATGGATTGTTTTGTGCGGCTCGGTTTTCACCTTTCAAGGTTTCGCCTGGGTAGTTGACTACAAACGAGTAGTTACCTACCTTGTCGGGTGTGAAGCTGGTCCATGTTCCGCCTGTAGCGTCTGAAGTGAAGGGGCCTAAGGTTGTTTCTTTACCGTCTGGATCGGTGATTTTGACTGTGAAGCCATGCCATCTGTCTCCGTTTGTTCCAGCTGCAGTGGGAGGAGGTATCTGGACCCACATGCCGATAGTCACGAGTTGACCTACCCCTGCGGGGTTTGGTGCAACGCTTACGTAGCAGTATGTTGGGATATTCCATGCTGGTGTGTGTGCGTTTACTACTGCTGATGTCCCAATAGAGATCGCCAGAAGTGTGACGATCAAAATTGCGATAAATTTATTTTTTTTCATTTTCTTTCTCCTTGACAGGAAAGCCTTCTCCTGTTAACTATAGGCGAAGCTGCGGTGTGCTTTTAAGACCGATGTACGTCTAGTGAGTTTTTTTACTTTTTTGGGATAAATATTGTATAATAATGTATTCTATAACACTTTTTTTGTTAATTTACATACAATTATAACAAAAAGAAGCTGTTGCCAGGCTTAAATATTTTAATATATGACTTAGCACAAAAAGAATTTACGTAGTCGTTATTTCAAATGGTTTTTATGTTTAGATTGCTATAGTTAGGGGTAGGTGTTTTGTATGGTTGAAGATTTTGAACAAGACGATTTTGACATGCTTGACCAGTCAGCTAAACGTGTTCTTGTCGCCTTATCTCAGTTTGAAAAGGGCCTCTTAGTCAAAGTGGACCTAGTCCATAAAAGGACAGGGTTGATGCCTGAAGGCCTAAACGATGCAGTGCGGCACCTCTCAAAATCTGGGCTCATCGAAGTGCTTGATACACCGAAAAGAATGGGACCCTACGAATTCTATGCGTTGGAGATAACTGATTTCGGGCGGGAAGTTTTAGCAAAATTCGGGTAACCTGCAACAACCTCGCCTAAGTTTAGGCGCCTCCAAGCTACACTTTTTTCAACCGCCATTCTTTTTCGAATCAAAATTTTATTTCAAGAAGAAATTCGTCTAAACCAAAGATTACGTATCAAACAGCGCCTCAACGTTGCTAAAGCTTTAATCCCTCCACCACAAGTTAACCTCGAGATGTCTATGCCTCAAATCGCCGTTGTCTACCGCTCCATATCTGGCTTCACCAAAAAATATGCCCAGTGGATAGCTGAAGACCTCAAAGCAGACCTCTTTGAGGCAAGAGAAATTGATGCTCAAAAACTGGCTGGATATGACTTGATTGTTTTCGGGGGCAGTCTGCATGCCGTGGGAATCAACGGGTTAAAGCTTCTGCGTAAAAAGGTTCATCTCTCGGAGCGGCGGGTGGTTGTGTTTGCCGTTGGTGCTTCGCCTCCCAAAAGCGGCATAGTGGATGAGGTTTGGCGGAACAATTTTTCGGATGAAGAAAAAAACACAGTTAAACTATTCTATCTAAGAGGCGGCTTCAACTACCATAACCTTGACCGCCCTAACAAATTAATTATGGCTATGTTTCGAGTGAGTTTATTCTTTAAGAGGAAAAAGACGTCTGACGAGAGAGGAATGTTGGCTGCGTTTTCTAAGCCGATAGACTGCACAAAAAAAGAAAACATAACCGAACTCGTTGGGTATGTGCGGTCAATTGTGTAGGTTGCAACTGTGGGGTTCTTAGGGTCTATCGGTCATCGCCGATTGACAGTTTGTCAGGCGCTGTGTAGTTGCCTAGGTCTTGTGGGTTATAGTTGTAGTTGGGGTCTTGAAATTTCTGCGCTACACTCCAAGCGTTATCAAAAAACCCCATAGTTCCATTCATGACGTCGTTGAATTGGCTGTTTAGTTCCTGCATCTGAGTTTGAGAAGACTCAAAGATGAGCAAGCCGTTTGCACCCAGAATCGACGCAGCTAAAATTACTCCGAGAACCGTGGTGTTCACCATACTCCTCTCAAGCCTTCTCCATACCCCACGCTTAAGCCGAAAGGCAATATATGTTAACGTCCAAAAACGCCATTAATGCAGAACCCGAAATATATCCAACAAAAAGATGCTTTCTGTCACCACAGAGTTTCAGTTGTATGCGCGGCTTTCTCGAGGAGCGCAGCCACCTCTTTGTAGGGCAACCCAAGTTTGCGTTCTAGATAGTGTGCGTCCTGTTGAAGTAACTGCTTAATCAGCACAATGCCTGCTTCTACGAGTCGAAGCCGCGTTTCCACTTTGACGCCTCTTAGGCAACTCAGAGGATAAAGCTTGTACTTGTTTATGGTTTCTTTCAGGGAGAACCCTTCAGGCGACGCCCACCCAATCTGCAATATCCCGCGGCAACTGCCATAGGCTAAAGCGTGGTCGGAGAAGCGGGTGTTGGTGACTATCATGGCGCGGTCGACTTTGAGTGTTGAGGTGCCGTTTTGGTAGCCTTCAGTTACGTCTTCGATTATGGCTCGGGCTATGCGGCTCTCATCCAATCCCGTGAGTGCATGGTAGTTGACATGATGTTTAACTTCCACAAGGTAGGTTACGCCATCTTTTTGGGCTATGGCGTCCACTTCATGTTCTCCACACAGCCCCCGCAGCACCGTGTTAGGTTGCACTGCAAAACCGCTCTGCGCCAAGATCGTCCGCACATAAACCTCGAACTCGGGCTTAGACGCCATCAAACTTATGCCCCGCCGCAGGTCAAAGAGGTGTCTCACAGCGGGCTTTGATTTTCGCATTAGAGTAAAAATGAGTTGCAGAATCTTTTGGGTACTTATACCGTCGTAGAGTTTGCGTGCGATTTTCTGCTCGATTTGGAGGGCTTCTTTGTGGGAGGCGCCGAGTCGGAGGCAGGTTTGGATGATTTTTTCTGGGTCGTAGGGTTGTTTGGTGCCGTTTGCTTTGGTGACGGAAACTGCCAAGCGGTCTTCTCCTAACTGCAGTGTTAGGTAGAGGCGGGCTTTAATTTTTTGCTACACCCACTGAAAGGAAAAAGAGGTTAGGGTTTGTTTTTGAAAATCAAGCCACCGTTGCGTTCATCCACCATGATAGTCGCGTTTTTGTCGACTTTCTCGGCGAGGATAATCTTTGACAACTCATTAAGAACGCTCTTCTGGATGACGCGTTTGATGGGTCTGGCTCCGAATTGTGGGTCAAAGCCAACTTTGGCAATGTGGTCGATGGCTTTCTTTGTGAACTCCACTTTAACGTTGTTCTTCTCAAGCATCCGCTGCACGGCTTGGAGTTGGTTTTCGACGATTTTTCGGACTTCGGCTTCGGTCAACGGCTGGAACATGATGATTTCGTCGATGCGGTTGAGGAATTCGGGGCGAATGGTTTTCTTGAGGAGACTCAGCACTTGCTCTTTGGTTTGGTTCCAGATTTCGTCGCGGTTTTGGGCGGTGGCGCGTTCGAGGTTTTCTTGGATGAGGTGCGAGCCGATGTTTGAGGTCATGATTATGATGGTGTTCTTGAAGTCTACGGTGCGGCCTTTGTTGTCGGTTAATCTGCCATCGTCAAGCACTTGGAGCAGAATGTTGAAGACGTCTGGGTGTGCCTTTTCGATTTCGTCTAGCAGCACCACTGCGTAGGGTTTGCGTCGGACGGCTTCGGTGAGTTGTCCGCTTTCTTCGTAGCCCACGTACCCCGGAGGCGCCCCCACCAGTCGAGAAACGGTGTGGCGTTCTTGGTACTCGGACATGTCGATGCGTATCATGTTGTTTTCGTTGTTGAATAGGAACTCCGCCAGCGCTTTGGCCAACTCGGTTTTGCCGACGCCTGTGGTTCCGAGGAAGATGAATGAGCCGATGGGGCGTTTGGGGTCTTGAAGTCCCGCGCGGCTGCGGCGAATCGCGTCTGATACCGCTTGGATGGCTTCTTCTTGCCCTACGACGCGTTTGTGCAGTTCGGTTTCGATGTTTAGCAGTTTTTCTTTTTCGCTTTGCAGCATGCGGCTTACAGGGATGCCTGTCCAGTGGGAGACGACTTCTGCGATTTCTTCTGCGTCCACTTCCTCGTTGACCAGCGGTGAATCCTTTTGGATCTCCGAGAGCTTCTGCTTGAGCGTCTCGATGGCGCGGTTGTTTTCTGGGATTCTGCCGTAACGAATTTCCGCTACTTTGCCGAGGTCGCCGTTGCGGTTAGCTTGCTCTTCTTCAAACTTGAGCTGTTCGATTTCGTTCTTTTTCTTCTGAATCTGCTCTACGATGTCTTTTTCGGCTTGCCATTTTGCGCGGAGTTTGTTGCGTTCTTCGCTGAGGTTGGCGATTTCCTGGTTGAGGGCTTTGAGTTTGGTTTCGTCTTTTTCGCGTTTTATGGCTTCCCTCTCGATTTCCAATTGGCGTATCTTCCGCTCAATGGTTTCGAGTTCTTCGGGGGCAGAGTTGATTTCTAAGCGGAGTTTGGAGGCGGCTTCGTCGATGAGGTCTATGGCTTTGTCGGGGAGGAAACGGTCGGATATGTAGCGTTGGGAGAGTTCAACGGCTGCGATGATAGCTTCGTCTTTGATTCGGACGTGGTGGAACACTTCGTAGCGTTCTTTAAGCCCTCTAAGGATGGAGATTGCTGCCAACGTGTCGGGTTCGTTAACCATAACAGGCTGGAAACGCCGCTCCAGCGCTTTATCCTTCTCGAAGTATTTTTGGTACTCTTTGAGGGTTGTTGCGCCGATTGCCCGCAACTCGCCCCTTGCCAGAGCAGGCTTGAGAATGTTGGCAGCATCCATTGCGCCTTCGCCTCCGCCCGCACCGACCAGGGTGTGGATTTCGTCGATGAACAGGACGATTTCGCCTTCGGAGGAGACGACTTCTTTTATGACGCTTTTTAGGCGTTCTTCGAATTCGCCTTTGTATTTGGCTCCTGCTATGAGTGCGCCCATGTCAAGCGAGTAAATCAGCTTCGACTTCAAATTCTCGGGGACGTCGCCGTTGACTATGCGGTGCGCTATGCCCTCCGCTATGGCGGTTTTACCCACGCCTGGCTCGCCGATCAAAATTGGGTTGTTCTTGGTGCGCCTGGAGAGGATTTGCAGCACGCGACGGATTTCTTCATCTCTGCCGATGACTGGGTCGAGTTTGCCTGTTTTTGCCCGCTCGTTGAGGTTAATCGCGAAACGGTTCAGCGCGTTGTAGGTTTCATCTGCTGTTTGAGAATTCACAGTTGATCCCTTCCTCAATTGCTTGATTGCTTCTTTAAGTTCGTTTTCCCTTACCCCGCTGCTCTGAAGCAAGCGAGAAGCAGGGTCGTTTAGTGAGAGGATTGCCAAGAGGAGTTGTTCGATGGAGACGAATTTGTCTTGGCTTTGGGCGGCTAGCTCTTGTGCCTTGTGGAGTGCCTTGTTGGAGTTTGTGGAGAGGTACGGTTCGCCGCCTGTGACCTTGGGCAACCCCGCAATCAGCCGATCCAGCGACGCCCCAAGCGTCTGCATATTGACGCCTAACTGCTTAAGCAAGTAGGGCACAACGTTCTCATCCACCGTCAACATGGCTTTTAGTATGTGGGCTGGTTCGATGGCTTGGTTCTGGTTCGAAGAGGCGATTTCGAGGGCTTTCTGGATGGCTTCCTGAGATTTAACTGTAAAATTGTTGAGACTCATCAATATTGGATTTTTAACCCGAAATATATGAACCTTATCTCAAAAGATACAGTTGCTTCGGCGTTTGAGATGCGAGAAATGGTTTGTGTGCCTGTGGTTGCGTTTGCCATTTTCGACGGCGGAGAGGTGGCGGTGGCGAGTGGCTACTTCGAGCGACTATGGATAGCCCTGAATTAGGTCATGAGTTTCTCAGGTATTTGGAATCATACCGATCTGCGAATCCTTAAGTAATACTTTTAAGTTTGTATTACTGTGCCTCAAGTATGACTACGGAAGAAGTTGTAGTTACAAGAAAAGGGCAAGTCACCATACCCGTTAAAATCAGGAGAAAATTCAAAATAGAGGAAAACTCCAAAGTCAAAATCGTCGAAGAGGAAGGCAAGATAGTCATAAAAAAACAGCCAAGCTTTCTTGATTTAATCGGAAGCAGTGCAGGAAAAGCAACCGTAGAAGAAGCAAAAAAATGGTTAGATCAAATGAGAGAAGAAGATGCCTAAACGTCTGTATGATACACGCTTCTTCGCGGAGTCCTTCTACACAACTGACCCACAGTTAGCCAATAAACTCAGGGAAGAATTTAAGTCACAAAATGAAAAGTTTGTTTCCTCTTTAACTGTCCATGAAATCTACCGACTCGTTTTGAGAACAGATGGCAAAGTGGTTGCAGCGTTGAGAAGCAGCACGATTAAGCGGGATTTTCAAGTTGTCGATGTCAACTACGAGATTGCTGTTAAGAGTGCAGAGTTGAGGAGCAAGCATCAGATGCCGATGGCGGATAGCGTGATTGCGGCGTCTGCTCAAATTATGGGGTGCCATCTTTTTTCGGATGATGCTCACTTTAAACAAGTTAAAGAATTACATACGGTTTGGGTGTAGGTTAACCGTTAAGTAGTTGGGGGTTTGATGGGCTCTGGGCTGCTTTGAAGGGATTGGTTTTGCCATCATGTTTGGTTTCTATTAGTGGTTTTATGTTGAAACCTATGGGGTAGAGGACCGCTAATAATAGCCTTGATTTGTCCAGTTTATTGTGGCTGTTCCGTTGTATTGTAGTTGGTATTTTGTGGTCGCGGGGTCCATTCCATTGAAGGTGGTGGTTGAGAATTCGAAATTCAGTTGGAAAACTTCCGATGGGGGTTAAGGTCCTACTGTGAAGGTTCCGCTGTTCTTTGGGTAAGTTGTTCCATCATATATGTAAACGGTTGTTCTTGGGGCGTATAGTTGCAGGTAGAATTTGGAATAGCTTTCGGTGATACCACGTCCATTGTGATATTCAGCGGTTACTGTTAAGGTGACCTTAGTTTTACCATTGCTTTCTTCTCGGTTGGACTCTGAATAACTGAGCGTTAATCCACTACTGGGAGGGGGCGATGTGGTTGTTGGCGTATTTGTGATTGGGGGTGTTGTAACTGATGGCATGGTGGGATACGGGCTGGTAGTACTCGATGGGCTGCTTGGTGCAAAGACACCGTTGTTCTGGGCTACAATAACAAATGCGGCTATGCTGAAAGCTAGGCTTAGTGTTACCATGGTGTAAAGGATGGTTGTGGAGGGTTTCATTGAAGGATTATAAGACTTGAGCTATATTGTTTACTTTTTGAGTAACCAGCTGCGACTGGATATTTTGCTTTTTGAGGTTTCTGCATTCGGGGTCAGGTGGGGCTCTATAAATAAGGGGGGTAGGTGCTCAGAGCAGCAAAGCCGCGCTATTGTACCTTTAAATAAGGGAGGGGAGGTCAGCGCTGAGACGTCGCGTGGTTTTAGTTCGGGTTTTGAGGTTTCTTTTTCTGAGTTTCTTGTTCTCTTAGCAGTTTCACGATGTAGATGAGGTTGAGGGTTGTTGTGGTGAAGAATAACCAGAAGGGGAAGTCTACGAAGACTGTGGTTGCGCCAGAGGCGATGAATGTACCGTCGATTATGGTACCTGCGTATGTGATTAAGCTGGTTCCGAGAAGGTTCCAGTGGACGTAGAGTAGTTCGTTTGGGTGGCTGTTGAATTGGTTGGCGATTGCGTAGCTTGTCCAGACGAAGAACCCTATCAGAATCGCGTTGGCGACCAGTATGGTCGCGAGTTTTTTTAGCATACAGGCACCGTCAGAGTGTATGATGGGGTGGTTTTTTAGATTTTTCTACAATGCCGCCGAGGTATGCTGGGTTTTTTGGGGAAAATTATATCGTTGATGGACGTTTTGTGTTGATATATGTCGGTTCAGTTGCCTTTTCCGATTATCATTGCTCGTGAAGGGAAGTGGTTTGTTGCTTCTTGCCCCCTTCTCGATATTGCTATACAAGGGAAGACTGAGGGGGAAGTTAAAGCGAATATGGTTGACCTTATCGACGATTACCTCAACGAGACCCAGACACGCTCAAACCTGCGCTTGAGGATTTATTGTCTCTTTCGTTAACAAACATCGCTGTTAAGGGTTCCTAAAGGGGTTCTGAATGCCAAAGCTTCGACCATTGCCTCAGTGAAAAGTAATTGAAATTTTGCGTTCAAATGGCTTTGAAGATGTTCGTTCAAGCAAGCACACGACTTTTAAGAAGACTGTTGATGGGTCTAGTAGAGAAATCGCAGCATTTCAAGCTGCAAAAACGCTGGAAACCCTTAATTAATAGCGGCGTTAATTTCTGGGTGGAAGGAATACACTTTGAGTGATGAATTATCCAAGTTACCGCCTAACGTTCAAGAAAGGCTTCTCCGCCTTCAACAGCTACAGCAAACCCTGCAATCCATCCTTGCACAAAAGCAGCAGGTTGACATGGAGAAAAACGAGGTAGAACAAACCCTCGCTGAACTCGCCAAAACCGCAGACGACGCAGTCATCTACAAAGCCATCGGTTCTCTGCTCGTCAAAGCAGAAAAAGCCAAAGTAACTGAAGACCTCAACGAACGTAAAAGCCTACTGGAAACCCGAAGCACAGTCATCGCACGCCAAGAAGAACGCATAAAAGCCCAAGTTAAAGAAGCACAAACAAAACTGCAAGAAGACCTAAGCCCAGTCTCAGGTCAACCTCTCTCCTAAACGGAGCCGTGATGCTTGATGGGTGAGCTCGGCTTTCCAGAGCTATCCACCGAGCAAATCGAACTTTTATGCCAAACAACCGAAGACGCAGCCCGCAAACACATCCTAAGCAAAGTTCCAAGTAAAGACGTGGAACGCCTCGACATAGCCGTTGAAGTGGAAGGCACAAAACCCGTCAACGTAACCGTCGAAATCAACCTTCTTTTAACCAAGGAAACTAAGGGTTTTGACGTGGAGGTTTTGGTGAAGGAAGCTGTTGAAGCTGCGCATAGGGCGACTGAAAACTTTTTGAGAAAACTAAAATGAGTCTAAAAAAGCTAATCCAGATTCTAAAAGACCAGCAAGCGTCCTTTGTGTTGCTGCTTTGTCATCGCAGTGCAGATGCAGATGCGATTTGTTCCGCTTATGGTTTACAGGGGTTGCTGAAGCGGTTTCTGCCTGATGTGGTGGTTGAGATTGGTTGTCCGCAGGGCATCAACAAGCCGTCTAAGACACTGCTGGAAAACCTGCCCATAACGGTGAATCTTAAACCCAACATTGAATCCGCAGAAGCCATCGTTTTACTTGACATGAATACCATCGAGCAGCTTGACGAAGTCGCCGACGTCATCAGAAAATCTTCTGCCCCAAAAATCATAATCGACCACCACGCTCCAAGCGAAGAGACACTTCAAATCTGCAAGCTCTGCGTAATCGACGATAAAGCTGCTGCAAACTGTGAACTCATCTACCGCCTCTTCGAGGAAGCGGAAGTGGAACCCAACCTCAACGAGGCAACAGCGCTCTTTGTGGGTATAGCTTTTGACACACGCCATTTTGCGTTGGCTAACTCGCCCACGTTTAGCATAATCGCTAACCTTGTAGCTGTAGGCATCGACGCACAAAAAACCTTGGCTCAATATGCCATACCCATCGACCCCTCCGAACGCGTCGCCAAACTCAAAGCCTGCAAAAGAGCAAAAATCGTCAAAGTCCAAGGCTGGATAATCGCCCTCTCCCACGTAAGCGCATTTCAAGCTCCCGCCGCTAAGGCACTGGTCGATTTAGGAGCACACATGTCGGCGGTGGCAGGTAAAAAGAGCGGAAAACTTGAGATATCCCTGCGTAGCGTCCGACAATTTAACGAGGGCGCAGGCATCCACCTTGGAACCGACATCGCCACACCCCTCGGCGAATACTTGCAAGGTGTCGGAGGAGGCCACGCAATGGCGGCAGGTGTCAGCGGCAAAGGCGAAATTCAAGATGCCCTCAAGAAGTGTTTAGCTCTCGTTGAAGAAAAAATAGCTAAACCCACTTAGACGCCGTTTTTTGGTGTTTAAACTTTTAGGGTTTGTTTAAACTGTTTAATGGAAATTCTTAATTAAGCCAAAACTGTTAAGAACAGAAAAAACCAAAGCTGAGTAGCTACGCTTAAATGAGCAAATACTCACGCTTAAGGTAAAGCAGGCACACAACTTTGGCTCTGATTGAAATCAAAAACCTCACCTACACCTATCCAGGCGCATCAAAACCCTCAATTCATGATGTGTCCCTCAAAATCGAGAAAGGTGAGTTCGTTTTGATTACGGGTCCAAGCGGCTGCGGCAAAACCACATTGTGCCGATGCTTTAACGGGTTAGTGCCGCATTTCTACCAGGGCGAAGTCAAAGGCGAAGTAACCGTCGCAGGGATAAACGCGCTTGAACATCACACTTACGAGATGGCTAAGCATGTGGGTTTGGTTTTTCAGAACCCAGAAAACCAGCTTTTCGCGCTTTCAATCGAAAAAGACGTCGCCTTCGGATTAGAAAATTTGGGTACACCAAGAGAGGTGATGCGCCAAAAAGTAGATTGGGCCCTCAACCAAACAGGCATCTACGACATCCGCGAGCGGTCTCCGCATGAAATCAGCGGCGGCCAGCAGCAGCGTGTGGCGATTGCGTCTGTGTTGGCGATGGAGCCCGAAATCATCGTCCTAGATGAACCCACGTCATTTCTGGATCCGCTTAGCGCTGAAAAAATCTTTGAAGTTATCTATCGACTCAACAAAGAACAAGGCATCACCGTTATACTCGTTGAGCACCGACTTGATTTAACTGCCAAATACACCAACCACCTAATCTTAATGGATCAAGGTACCATCCGATGCGAAGGCGACCCCCGAGACATCCTCAACTCAGAAGAAACCCGCCTAATCGGCGTCGGCATCCCAAAAGCCACCCTACTTTACCAAATGCTAAAGAAGGAAGGCTTCAACCTCGGCGACAAAACCCCCCTCTCATCTGAAGAGTTGGCAGACCAAATTTTGGAGGCACTGGGCCAGAAGTGATTGAAGCCGAAAACGTTCACTACAGTTACCCCAGCAAAGTCGAGGCGTTAAAGGGGATTTCGCTTAGCATTAAAGACGGCGAATTCGTTGCCATCATGGGGCAGAACGGCGCAGGCAAATCCACCTTCGTTAAACACTTCAATGGCTTACTCAAACCCTCAGTGGGCACCGTCAAAATCGACGGCGTGGAAACCACAAAATCCAGCGTCGCCGCACTGGCCAGAAACGTTGGGTTCGTTTTTCAAAATCCCGATCACCAACTCTTCAGCGAAACCGTCGAGGAAGAAATTTCGTTTGCTCTCAAAAACTTCGGTTTCGAACAAAAAGTCATCGAAGACCGCGTCACATGGGCACTTAACCTTCTCTCGTTAACGCAGTACCGCAAGACTTCGCCGTTTCTGCTCAGCGGGGGCGAACGTAAGCGGGTGGCGTTGGCTTCGGTTTTGGCATGGGATCCAAACACGCTGATTTTGGATGAACCCACCATCGGACAAGACCACGAACAGAAAGAGAAGCTGCGTCAATTCATCATGCAGCTGCAGACGCAGAAGAAGACCGTGGTGGCGGTTACGCATGATGTGGAGTTTGTGGCTGAATGCAACCCCCGCGTGGTGTTGATGAAAGAGGGCAAAGTGGTCGCGGACGGAGTGGGACGCGAAATCCTCACCGACCCAGCTATGCTTGAGATGTCCTCTATTGTGCTGCCGCAGGTAGCGCAGGTATTCACCAAATTGTCTGCGTTGGGGTTGCCTAAAGACATCATCGACCTCTACGAAGCCAAAGCGTTGCTGCTTAAAACTAAGGAGAGGTTGGCTAGATGAGTGTTTTTGACGGCTTAAAATTCCGCAAAGTCTCCTCACCCATCCACAACCTTGACCCCAGAGTAAAATTCGTCTATGTCATCTGCATCTTTGTTGCCGCCATACTCTTCCGAGACATCCTCCCGATGATTGTGTTGTTTGTGATGCAGTTGCCGTTTGTGTTTCTGGCGCGGGTTCAGCGGCAGTGGCTGCGTTCGCTACGTGGGGCGGCTTTTTTAGCGTCCTTTATCTTCATCATCAACATCGTCACAACCTACTTCACTAAAAGCTACACCTTACCAGTAGCAGACGTGGAAAACGCGTTCGCTATGACCATGCGCTTTGTGGTGCTGGTTGAGTCGTTCTCGGTCTTTTTCCTCACCACTTCACCCGACCACTTAGGCTTAGCACTGGAAACATCCCGTGTCCCATACGAATTCGCTTTCGCCTTCACCACAGCCGTCCGCTTCGTCCCCGTCTTGGCGGAGGAAGCCCAAACCATCATGGACGCCCAAAAAGCCCGCGGTTTAGAACTTGAGAAAGGCGGTTTGATGAAGCGCATACGCAATTACATCCCCATCCTGATTCCGCTTATTGTGAGTGCTATTCGGCGGAGTCTCGAGTTGGCAGAAGCCATGGAGTCCCGTGCGTGGGGTGCATGCAAGAAACGCACTAACCTCTTCGTGTTAAAGCTCCACAGAGGCGACTATGTGTTGATAGCGCTTACCATAATTGTTTTGGTGGGGGCGATTTACACGTATCTTTTCCTCTCTATTCCAACCATCGCCAGCTTAATCGGGGTAGCTTGAAGGAAAAAAAGCAACTGTAATATATTTAGTGCCTAATTGGATTATCAGGTGAGTAAATATGGAAAAGTTCATGGAGAGAATTGCAGTTGACCAAGAGATTCTGGGCGGTAAACCAGTAATCAAAGGGACGCGCATTCCAATTTACCTCATCGTAGAGCTTCTTGGTAATGGCTTATCAGAAAAAGAGGTTCTTGGGCAATATCCGAGCCTAAAAGAAGAAGATATCAAAGCAGCGCTTCTTTATGCCTCTAAATGCCTAGAGAACGAGGTAATTATTACCCTCTAAGAGAGTAGTGACTGTGCCGCGAATACTTGTGGACGAAAATGTTCCCAGAGATGTCCAAGAGTGGCTGGTCAAGAGAGGCTTTGACATAACAAGTGTGACTGAGACGCAACTTAGGGGCGCTAAAGACCAAGCCATAGGTAATTACGCGGCAAAAAATAAACTTGCAGTTCTTACGTTAGACAACCATTTCTCACAAGTCTACCGCTTTTTCAAGGGTAACCAACTTACCGTTATTATCATCAAAGCAAAACCCGCGACTCCCGTCAACATTATACAAACCCTTGATAATGCTCAGAAGCGAATAAATCTAAAAGAAGTAACGGGTAAGCTATTGATAATTTCAAAAAAGAAAGTCAGAGTGATTACCTGAATTTTATAGAAAGCCTTAATGATTGAAGTGCGACCTAACTTGTAAAGGTCTCTTCCATGTCTGAGCATACCCGTTTTGGACCCGCAGGTGTACCACCCATGTTTCGACTCTTAGGTGCCTCTACAGTTGACACGCCGAGGTTGCTGCGGGAAGAGGGTTTGGACGCGTTTGAGTATCAAGGGGTTCGTTGGGGGGAGAAGCCGCAGATAAAACAGCAAGATGCAATTCGACTCGGCGAGGAAGCACGCAAAAACGATGTCCGCCTAAGTATGCATGGCTCATACTACATCAACCTCTCAGGCAAACGGGACGTAGTCGAAGCCAGCAAACGCCGCCTAATCGCCGCCGCAACCGCCGCAGACTGGATGGGCGCATACGTGATGGTTTTCCACACGGGCTTCTACGGCAAATTCGAAAAAGACTACGCCCTTAAAACTTGCATCTCAGCCCTCAAAGAGGTCAGCGCCGAAATGAAAGCGCAGGGTTTGAAGGTGAAGTTGGGGCCTGAGACGATGGGGCGCAAGTTTCAAGTGGGCTCCATAGATGAAATCATAGCCATAAACCAGCAAGTCGAAAACACCCAGCTTGTCGTGGATTGGGGACATCTGCATGCGCTGCATCAAGGATCATTCAAAACCTCAGATGACATGCGCAAAATCGCCATTAAAATCGAAGAGCAACTTGGCACCCAAACGCTGCGAAGTATGCATTGTCACTTCTCAAAAATCGAGTTCACCGCTCAAGGCGAAAAACGGCACCACACCCTCGACGAAGAGGCGTTTGGGCCGGAGTTTCGGTTGTTGGCGGAGGTGATTTTGGATTTTGGGATGCATCCGACGATGATTTGTGAGTCGCCGATTCTGGATGTGGATGCCAGAAAAATGAAGGAGATGCTTCAGGAAGTTCAAGCTGAAAAACAGCAGAAGGCTTAAAAAAATCGTTAAGAGTCCTTCTGGGTTCTAGCTGTCGTTTATGCCGCTTCTTTGCTGCTTTTGAAGGGTGTTCTGGTGGTGGAACGTTTTGTTCTGCAGGGAGAGCTAAAGCCAACCTCAACAAGATAACTTTTTGGTGGTTGGATGAATAAAGGCGTGGTTTGTTTAGTCGTGTTCCTTACGCTCTTATTAGTGGAAGTAGTAGCTGTTGAGGTTGCCAGCGGTGCAGAAGATGCCACTCCAGCACCCACCGAAATTGTTACACCGTCTCCAAATCCACCCGAATCAAACGCAACCGCAACAGCCACCATGCAACCGCCTCAAACAGAACCCCAACCCCAAACATCGCTTGCGATGATAGTGACCGTGGTTAGCGTTATAGCTGTCTACTTAGCGGTGATTGCGGTTTTAGCCACAAGAAAAGGCAAATAAAGCTATTTTTTGAGCAGCATCTTCGCCGTCTTGTACGGGTGCCGCATCACCTTTAACACTTTCTTTCGGGTTACGGTGCGGTTTATGGCGTTAGCTTTCATACACAACTCGCTGATCTCCGCCGCCGTCCACTGAGGCGTCTCCACAAGCGGCTCAGTCGCAGCCAACGCATAATCACAGAACCCCTCCTTGATGTAGCCGCCTGCCTTTGCCTGCTCATAGAACGCTGTACCATACAGCGGCATCGCGATGCTAAAGATGAAACTCTCCGCACCGAGACGTTTGAGCTTGTATGCATAGCGGATGGTTTCTTCTATGTCCGCTTTGGTTTCACCGATTAACCCCAACACAAAGAAGCAGCCGACTTTGATGCCGACCTTCTTGCAAGCCACAACCGCCGCCTCAACTTTTTTGAGGTCAAGGCTCTTCTTGGCGATTTCGGTGACGACCCGCTGCACGCCTGATTCGGGGGCAACTCGGATTTTTTTGCAGCCAGCCCGCTTCATCTTCCGTAGCAACGCCTCATCAAGGGTGTCTGCGCGAACCCCGTTAGGCGTAAACCACTCAAAACGCAAGCCACGTTCAACAATCAAATCGCAAATCTCCTCCATACGCTTGCGGTCCCAAGTCATGTTGTCGTCAGCAAAATCAACCTGTTTGATGCCGTAGGTTTTGATTACGTGTTCCAGTTCGTCTACGACGTTTTTGGCGCTTCGTGGACGCCACTTTTTGCCCCAGACGAGGCTGTGAGTGCAAAACACGCAGTTGAAGGGGCAACCGCGGCTGGTGATGACTATGGTGTTGGGTTTGGTTATTTCGCCACGGAGCGGATTGGCTTTGACGGCTTGGGCGTAGATTTCCATGGGCAGAAGGTGCCGTGCAGGAAGAGGCAACACATCCAAATCCTCGATGAATGCCCGCTTGTTTGTGAGAACTGCTTTGCCTTTTTCTTTAAAACCCAATCCATCGATGCTTCTGAAGTCTTTGTTTTTTTGTTCAAGCGCCTCAACCAACTCGGCAACAGTGATTTCGGGTTCACCGACCACCACAAAATCCACATCCGCGTTCTCTAAGCAGTCTTCGGGTCGAGATGACGGATGCAGCCCAAACAGCACCACCACGATGTCACGGTTGACATTTTTTGCGATGGAAACCACTTCGTAGGCGGTTTTTGACCAGCCTGAAAAAGGAATCTCTACCGCCACCACGTCGGGTTTCCATTCGGTGAGGCGGGCTTCGATGGTTTCTGCGCTTAAGCCAACGCGGTATTTCGATTCGTCCAGTGACAGCAGGTTCTCCCAGCCCTCAGTTGGAGCATCGATAATGCTGACGACGTGTTTGTTTTTTTCCAAAACCGCTGCCACCGTTGCCATGACTATGGGTGGAAAAACGTTGGGTTTCCCCCAAGCTTTAGGTTGAATCCTTGGTGGATTGATGAGGCATACACGCATCGAGGGCACTTCTAGGCACAACTACCCTTTCTTTGATTAATACTTTGACCTAAATCGGCAAAAAGAACAACCGAACCACAACCAACACAGCCACACAGAGCAAACCCCACAAAACAATCGTTACATTCCTAATGCGCAATGCACCCAAGATTTTGTCGCCATTAAGTGGCTCCTGCGCATCCCCCAAAATGTACTGCCCCGGTTTCTCCAACTGAACCCGCAGGGCACCCGCGACGGAGGCCATGGGCCAACCGTGGTTGCGGCTGGGTGTTTTCTTGTGGTCGCGGCGGGCGATTCTCCACGCGTTCTTTGCATCCATCCGCAGTATCGCTGCGGCGACAATCATAAGCAGGGCAGTTAACCGAGTTGGAATAAAATTCACAAAGTTGTCTAGGTTCGCGCTGAACCAACCTGTGTTTATGTGTTCTTTAGTTTTGAAGCCCACCATACCGTCAAGGGTGTTGATTGCGCGGAAAGCTATGGCGCCTGTGACGCCGAAGAGTGCGAAGGACATCATGGGGGAAAGTTTGAAATCGATAAGGTTCTCAGACATGGATTCGATGACTGCACTGGCCATTTGGCTGCTGTTGAGGTTGCGGCTGTCTCTGCGTGAGAAGTGACTGTACTTTTTAGCTTCCGCTGCATCGTCGGCGTTTATGGCTTTGGCGGTGGCTTTTGCCCAATCTGTCTCCAGCTTAATGCAGATGGTCATCTTGAGCAGAATGATGCCGATGAAGGCGTAGAGGAGAATGTTGAGGTAAAAGGGCATGTAAGTGTAGATTGCCCAGAGCACAAGAAAAGTGGGAACAGCGAAAGCTGCGATGGTGGTTAAACCCAGCAGGGCGCCTAGGAATTTTTCGGTTTTGGCGTTGGGGTTTTTGAAGTGGGGCTCGATTTTCTTGATAAAGTTGCCCATAAGCACGGTTGGGTGCAGTTTAAACAGCAAGCGGTCGGGGTAGTTGGGTGAGGGGTCTCCGACGATTAAATCCAAAACGATGGCGAGAGTAAGCATGGCTATGGCGACTAGGATGTTTAGGGCGTTTTGTGTCAGCCATGTGAGGAGGTCAAGCATCGCTTCGATACTTGGGTGCTCAGTTTATATCGCTTACGGTAAGCGACTGCAAAAAAATGTTTTATTCAGAACTGGATGGTTTGGTGGGGCAGGCATTAGCTAGAGCTAAACACTTTGCACTTAAGACCTTGCCAAAGTTTTCACAGATCGGGAAATCGACCTCGCTCATGCAGGTAAATTCAACCCTTTCCACGTTAGGTGCCTTCTTGACTTCTTTGACTAAATTCAGAACACTTTTCATGTCAGTTACTGGTGCAATGTAGAGGACGTCGCAGGGTCCAATCGATTCGATTGCAAACAAGGTGTTTTTGAGGTGTTTTAGGTACTTTATGGTTTGTGTTTTGTCACTGTTTGAAGCAACAGTTATCATGAGGAATGCTTTGCCTTGATAGCCTAATTTTGAGAGGTCAATCGACACGACGGTTTTGGATATGATGCCCTCTTTTTTTAGTTTCTCAAAGCGTCTTCTAACAGTGTAGGGTGTTGTGCCAACTTTGTCTGCGATGTCGACAAATGAGAGTGAAGCGTCTTTGTAGAGTTCAGAAAGTATCAGGTAATCCAGTTTGTCCATGGGTTATTCGTCCTTTAAGGGTGTTAAATCGAGGTCTTCTATGTTTGTGTTAGGTCTTCCAGCCCAAACGTTCACTATGACTTTTCTAACTCCGGGCTGTTTTCTTATTGTTTCCACTTCTTCGTTTAAGGATGCAATTTTTTCTGCACAGACAAAAGCCGTTAAGTCAAATTTGCCTACACTGACAGAGGGCTCCATCAGGTCAGTTTCTTCCCTGAAAAACTTTAGTAAATCATCTATGTTTGCTTCGGGGCCAAGTTCGATTCCTATTGATGCAGCTATTTCTAACCCGAACTTTTCGATTGGCGCAAAAAGTGTGGCGCCTGTTATGACGCCTAATTTTTTGAGGCGTTTGACTCTATTGAGAACGGAGACGGAGGATATGCCGCATTTTTTTGCGAGGTCTTTTAGGCTTGTTCGGGCATCTACGATGAGTAGTTGGAGGATTTTTGCGTCGATTTCGTCTATATCCACTAGTGGTTTCATTGGTCTTGCAAATAATCAATGACAGTTAAATAAAGTTTATTAAAAAAATGCATGAGTGTTACCATAGTTTTTGTGGTTTATCAAAAAATCGAAAACGAAAAGTGGCTAATAAAATTCTTAAGTCGCTTCCAATCAGTTGTTTTATTAAAGTGCTGATTGGGTGTTGGTTTTTAATTTCTTTTAGTTCATGAATTTTTTTTAATGGTTTTAGGAATTCTTAGCCAAAACCAGAAGCAACGACAGCAATACAAGTATTTTTGTTAAAAAATTATTAGGTCAAGATTAATTAAAATAGAAAAACCAGAAGCAACTGCAAAGTATTATAAGTGCAAATCACTAAGTATGTATGTGAGGGCTGGGCTTTGGCGCTGAAAATAGCTATGGGATCTTCAGTTTTTCCTTTCTCCGGAAAAATCCAAAGCCCAGTCCAATCTCCTACATAGGAGAATGCTGATTGTAAAGTCTTTTTAAGGGCGAACGCCGCAATAAACCTGCGAGAGGGAGCAACATTGGAACGCGCCAACGTCATAAAAGAAGAAATACAGCAGCAAGACACACGCTTTTTGGCAGTCTACGTTGAAGCAAAAAACAGCATCATGATTATGCTAAGCGAGAAAGAGGATAAACTCGGCACCATGGCTATCGCGGTACCTAAACCCCGCGACTTAGTCGGCTCCGTCACTTCACAGGTTCTAGTCGGAGATAAACACATAATCTCTGCACGAATGTTCGCTGAGTACGTGGCTGCAAAGAAAGGCAAAATCGCCATGGTATCTGTCTATTTGGAACGCGTCAACGAGGTTCAGGCGCAGGAGTTCTTTATGCACCTCATCGAAAAGGTTCTCAAAACAGACAACAGAGAACCCACTGCAATCTAACCATGCCTGTGAAATAGATGATCCGTAAGCTGTCCAGCACAGATTTTCAAACCCTCTACACCATCATAAACGACGCCTCAGTCGCCTACAAAGGCAAAATCCCCTCGGACTGCTACAAAGAACCCTACATGCCAAAAGAAGAACTCCGAGCGGAAATTGAGTCAGGTGTCCAATTCTACGGTATCACACAAAACGGCGAGTTAGCTGCAGTTATGGGGATTCAACCAGTCGGCGACGTGACCTTGATTAGGCATGCCTACACTTTAACCCGTTTTCAGCGGAAAGGTTTAGGGGAAAAACTACTCAACTATCTGCTTAGCTTGGCCCAAACGGAACGGGTTTTGGTGGGCACTTGGGAAGCTGCGACTTGGGCGATTGGGTTCTATCAAAAACACGGTTTTGTGTTGCTCTCAAGGGAAGAAACAAATAAGCTTCTTCACAAATACTGGAACATACCCGAGAGGCAAGTTGAAACCTCAGTTGTCTTGGAGCAGAAAAGGCGCCGCCAATGAAAACCCAAATCATAAAGGTTGATTCAGAAAACCCCGACGTAGCGAAAATCCAGTCCGCAGCTGACATCCTGCGAAACGGCGGGTTGGTGGCGTTCCCCACAGAAACCGTGTATGGACTCGGCGCAGATGCCCTTAACGCTGAGGCAGTTTTGCGGCTTTTCAAAGCAAAAAAACGCCCCCTAGATAACCCCGCTATCGTACACATAGCAGACATTACCGAGGTTTATCCGCTTGTGGCAGAGGTGCCGAAAAAGGCTGAGTTGTTGATGGAGCAGTTTTGGCCTGGTCCACTTACGTTACTGTTTAAACGGTCGGAGAGGGTGCCGAGTGTTTCGGTTGCGGGTTTAGACACTATCGCCATCCGCATGCCCAAACATAAAGTCGCTCTCGCTCTAATTAAGCAGAGTCAGCGACCTATTGCGGCGCCAAGCGCCAACCTCGCAGGCAAACCCAGCCCAACCACCGCCCAACACGTCTACGAAGACCTAAACGGACGCATAGACGCCATAATAGACGGCGGAGCCACCAACATCGGTGTAGAATCCACAGTGGTTGATTTGAGTCGTGACCCTCCGACGCTACTGCGTCCCGGCGGAACCCCCTTTGAAGCCCTCAAAAAAGTTCTGAGCGATTTGCGGCTGCATCCCTTTGTGGTGGCTGAGCAGGAATTGCCGCCTGAAAAAGCAAGGTCGCCTGGTATGCGGCATAAGCATTATGCACCTAAAGCCGCTGTGGTGCTGGTAGAGGGCGATATCGAGGCGGTTTCTGCTAAAATCGTGGAGTTAACCCAAACCTACCGTGCAGAGGGGAAAAAGGTGGCGGTGTTGGCGACTGATGAAACTCAAACCAGATACCAAGCCGCAGTTGTAAAATCACTTGGGAGCAGATTTAACTTGGCAGTGGTAGCGCAGAACCTGTTTGGCTTGTTGCGAGCGGTTGACGCTGAAGGGGTGAATGTTGTGTTGGCTGAGGGTGTGCCCTCGGAGGGGTTGGGTTTAGCTGTGATGAATCGGCTGCGCAAAGCTTCAGGTTACCACATAATTAAAGCCTAATTTATTTGTGTACTAAGGCGAGGAGTTCGTTGAAGTTTATGGATGCAACGCATAGCACGCTGTCTGCACCGCCATAATAAAGGAAAAAGCGGTCGCCTATAACCACGTTACCGCAGCTGAAAACCACGTTAGGCACCTTGCCGAAGCGCTCATAATCAGCAACAGGAACCAAAATCGGAGTCTTCGAACGGTACAGCACCCTCTCGGGATGCTCCAAGTCAAGCAAAGCCAACCCCAACGAATACATCTTCTCCACACTCACCCCATGATAAACAACCAGCCAGCCCTCACTGGTTTTTATCGGGGTACCTGCAACGCCGATTTTCCAGTTATCCCAACCCACAACCCTTGGTTTCATCACACACATAACATCGCACCATTTCTCTAAATCCTCCGAGTAAGCAACGCAAAGGTCAGGTTCAATGCGGTGAAACATAACATAGCGGCCGCCTATTTTCTCGGGAAAAACCACAGCGTTTTTGTTTCGTATACCCGAAAACGGAAGTCTGCGGGTTCCCCAGTTCCAGCGTTTCTGGATAAAATCTTCCACGGAGATGTCTGTTAGGGCCACTTGATAGGATTGGAGGTGTTTGAACTCGCAGAGGGCAGTGTAGGTCATGACTAACTTTTTATCTATCAAGGAGAGTCTTGGGTCTTCCACGCCGTCTTTTTCACTTTCAAAGGCTGGCTCAAAAACGGGTTGCGGCAACCGTTCATCAATGGTGAAGCCGTCTTTAGAATTCGCGTAGCCAAGCCGTGAAATGCCGTCGTTGCCTATTGCTCTGTAGAGGAGGTGCACTTTGCCCTCGAGGTAGACGGCGGCTGCGTTGAAGACCTCTCTTGACTCCCAAGCATGCGCCTCTATGGGTTTAAGTATGGGGTTACCTGCAAAACGTTCCATAGCCAAAGCTCACCCCTCAAGTGGCGCTCGGTATCGGCGTCTTGATACCCATAATTTCATCGAAGAAGGCTCTAAGCGAGAACAAACCGACAAGTTTGCCTGTTTGGTCTGTGACTGGAAGGTGGCGTATGTCGTGGGAGAGCATGAGGCGTTTGGCTTCGTCGAAGGAGGCTTCAAAGGAGATGGTTACGACGTGGCGGCTCATGATTTTGCTTATCGGCTCGTTTGTGGGGTACTTGGCGGCTATTACGCGTATGGCGTCGCGTTCTGTAAAGATGCCTTTGCAGCGTTCTTCCTCGTCGATAACTATTATGGAGCCCACATGCATATCGTTTAGCAACTGCACTGCGTCCTGAATTAGCATATCTTCTTTTGCGGTAACAACCCTCTTACACATGATGTCTTTGATTTTAAGCATGGGTTCACACATTCAATCACCCAAAAAACAGAATACTATCCACTAAACCAAGGTAGTTCCATGCTTAAATCCTCTTCTGACACTAAAATCCCCTGCGCACTCCCTCAAGCCTAAGCCGAGCCAACAGATACGAGATTGAAGATTCGCCTCCTTGATTTGTGTTAACGGAATCTGCGCTTAAACCGTCGTAGCATCCACCAGTTTCGGGATTGTACATCATGATGTTGCGGCTGTTTCTACCTAAAAACCACCCGAAAACCACGTTTGCAACATCGAGGTAGCGTTCGTTTTTGGTTGCCAAATAGCCGTCTACGGCTGCCTCAACCATCGCCGCTGCTTCCAGTGGCTGCTGATCATAGAAGGGTCGACTTCCGCCACGCTTGAACCAGCCATCGTTACCAATGGGAACAAACACGCCGTCCACCAGTTGGGTTTCAAGCAGAAAAGTCATCGCCTCCTCAGCTACATTAAGAAACACGGGTTTCTTTACCATAAGATACGCCAAAAAGAGCGCCTCAACCAAGCGGGCGTTATCATAAGTCAAGTGGGGTTCAAACCAGCGCCATTCACCTTTGTTTTCGTCACGGAAATGCTGCACTAAAGTGTCGCCGAGTTTTTCGGCGTGCGCTGCGCTGTCGCCGTTGGGGACGGCTTGGCGGTATTGGTAGAGTCCAGCTATGGCGGCGGAGTAGAACCGGAGCGAAGTAGATTTCCAAACCCAAGGTAAACCGCGGTCAAAAATGTCTTTGGCAACCAACCGCATATCCCGAGGTAAAGCAGAATTCAAAGCACAACCACAAGCCCAGAGGGCCCGACCTGCAGAATCCTCCGAGCCATCTACATCTAGGTACGTGCGTTCATAGCTGAGGTAATTGTGGAAGTTGCCATCAGGTTTCTGCATGTGGTTAAGAAACGCCAGATAGATGCTTGCTAAACGCTCCACAGCTGGGTCGCGTTTTAGACGGTGGTACCTCACTACAGCGATTAATGCTCGGGCGTTGTCGTCGGTTGTGTAGCCTTCCCCGCGTTTAGGTATACATAATTTTGCGTGCTGGAACACGCCTGTGTCATCTGTAAACGCTTTGAGGTAATCGATTTTTAATGGGGGAAGCCGTATGGCACTTCGCCTCCGAATGCATGGTTAATTCGTCGAATAACTCGAGGTATTTTTGGGCGACATGGGACCAAGTGAATTTGCGGCTGTAATGGTACGCTTTTTTCTCAAGTGAGCGACGAAGAATAGGGTTCTCAATGACGGTAGTAACCTGTTCAGCGATGGATTCCGAGTCGTTAAACCTGCAGAAGAGCCCGCGACCTTCACCGAGGGCTTCTTTAGCGTGCAGGTAAGGAGTGGAAACAACTGCTTTTCCCGCCGCCAAAGCATAAGATAAGGTGCCGCTGCTGACCTGATTTGGCGACAGATATGGTGTTATGTACACGTCTGTAGCTTGCAAGTAAGTGTAGAGTTCAGTTTTAGAGAGAAAACGGTTTAGGAACCGCACATGGTTTCTTAATCCGAGGTTTTTTGCTTTCCTCAGCAGCGAGTTGCGGTATTGTTCGCCTTCCACTTTTTTCACTTGAGGATGCGTGACACCTAGTACATAGTAGACGAGACGGGGTTCCTTCTTTACTATTTTGGGGAGGGCCTCGATGACGTGTTCGATGCCTTTGCCCCTGCCCAGCAACCCAAACGTCGACAGGACGACTTTGTTTTTCAGCCCCAGTTTTGGTTTGACTTTGCTGCTGGCTACCAATGGCAGGTCTGGGCAACCGTGAGGAATAAGCTTCACCTTATTTGAGGGAACTCCATAGCTGCAGAGCAGCCCCCGCGTGGTTTCGTTGAGAACCACAATCGCCGTGCTCTTCGCAACCACATCGTGGAAGACTTCTTTGGCTTTGTTCTCAAAATTAGGCAAAACTGTGTGAAGTGTCGTGGCAACAGGCCGCTTTATGCGGTCAAGAAAGTTGCAGATGTATTCGCCTGATTCGCCGCCGAAAATACCGAATTCATGCTGAATGTTCACCACGTTAACAGAAGAGTTGTTGAGGAAATTCGCCATTAATACGTAGTCTTCGGCGAAGTCGCGGCCGATTTTATCCTCAAACCCCCCGAAAGTCGGTTTAGACAGCCGTCGGCCATCGATGGAGATGACTTTTTGGTTTCTTAATTTGCCCAGTTGCCCCACTGAGTTAACTAGATCCGCTGTGAAGGTGGCTATGCCGCATTTTCGAGGTGGAAATGTGCTGACGTAAGCAACTTCTTT
This sequence comes from Candidatus Bathyarchaeota archaeon, assembly GCA_026014685.1. Taxonomy (NCBI): domain Archaea; kingdom Thermoproteati; phylum Candidatus Bathyarchaeota; species Candidatus Bathyarchaeota archaeon. The sequence goes on along the minus strand of JAOZHW010000003.1, from coordinate 147,744 downwards.
AACGCCAGTCAACGTAGGAGTGCCTAGAATATAGTTTGCCAACAACAAATCACGCCATACCATAAAGATTTGGCTGTCTTTAAGCCGATGTGATTGTGCTTTGACAGTCACACAGGCGTTTTTGACCATACTTTGGGATGAAGTTTATATTTTACCCTGCTAGAGGACTGCTTCAGGAAGGGAGAGGGGATTAATGAAACGATTTGTACATAACCCCATATTAAAACCAGTAAAGACCAACTCTTGGGAAAACAGGTCTGTGTTCAACGCAGCAGCCATCTACAGCGACGGCTTAGTCCATATCGTCTACCGCGCACAGGGCACAGACATGGTTTCAAGACTGGGCTTAGCAACATCCAACGACGGTTTCACCATAAAAGAACGTTTTGACACACCAATCTTCACGCCAGTCAACCACGCGGAACGCGACGGCTGCGAAGATCCACGCTTAACGGTGATGGGCGACCAATGCATCATGGCATACACTGCCTATCGAAACCATGATTTTCCAGTGATATTCCAAATCTCACTAACCCAAATTAACCTCGCAGACTTCGTGAAACGCAACTGGAACTGGAAAGAACGCACCCTGCCGTTTCCAGGCGTCCGCAACAAAGACGCAGTTATTCTGCCCGGAAAAGTTGACGGCAAATACGTCATGTTCCACCGCATCGAACCCAGTATCTGCGTTTCCTACTCCGAGGACCTCAAACGGTGGCACGACTTCAAATCAATCATGGAACCCCGCGACAAGATGTGGGACAGCGTTAAAATCGGCGCGGCAGGCACACCCATCGAACTCAACGAAGGTTACCTGTTCATCTATCATGGTGTAGATGAAAAGAAGCACTACTCGCTTGGCGCTGCTTTGCTGGATAAGAGTAACCCTGAAAAAGTGCTGTACCGCTCAGAGAAACCCATACTGACACCCTGCGAAGACTACGAATGCGTCGGCGACGTACCCAACGTGGTTTTCAGCTGCGGAAACGTACAGTTAGATGACCAAGTCATCGTCTACTACGGCGGCGCAGACACCGTGCTCTGTGGCGCAAGCTACGAACTAAACGAATTACTCCCCAAAAAATAGAGCCCAAGCAATACCTTGCCTGTCCGCTGAACCTGTCTGGATATGTTTGCAATTTACCAGAGGGTTAGGCGGATCTCTGTAGAGTGACCTTTACCTCTTTTTCTATATATAAGGGAGGGGCGGTAGCGGCAAATCAGAAGCGTGGTTTTCAAAGTGGTTAGTGGTAGATGTTTTTTCGGTGTCCGACGTAGAGTAGGTGGATTTCCGTTTTTTTGGTTGTATAGAGAATTCGGTATGTGCCTATTCTTAGCGAGTAGATGCCTTTCCAGTCGCCTCGCAGCGGTTTGCCAATGAATGGGTCGGTTTTTAGCGCCAGGGCATGTGTTAGAATCTGGATTTGGGTGTTTTTGTCAAGTTTTTTGAGTCCCCTTGAAAAGGTTGGAGCGACTCTAAGTTGGTACCTCTTTTTCAAGGCCAAGCTCTCTTATGAGTTCTTCTATGGGTCGCGATTTTCCGTCTTCGACTTCTTGGAGGGCTTTTTTTAGTTCTTTGGCGGTGGTTTTGTCTTGGCTGACTTCAATGGTTTCTAGGAGTGCTTTCATGAGGGTTGCGGCGCGGGTGAGAAGTTCTTTTTCTTCAGCAGTCAAAATTGTAGTCATAATGCGAGGTTCACCTTTGCTTTGTATATGGGTTTAGTGGTATCTTAACTTTTGCCCTGCGGGAATTGCTTTGGTTGTTGATGGTTTGTGAAAACAAAAACACTCACAGCAAAGCGCCACACGGATAATCAGTTTTTCCTATGTATTCTTGTAGAGAAAAACTCCGCTGCCACATCCAAACAGAATCCCACACACAAGCCGAACCCAAAAAGCAACCGCAACCAAACGCCTTCTTGTGGCATCCAAAAACCGCCACAATCACATAAAGAGAGGAAGGCTATTCTGTCTTAAATAAGGAGAGGGGGTCAGCTGAGAGCAGCAAACATGGCTGTTCCATGCCAACCGCGCCCACCAACCTGAACTGCTTGCGAAAAACCAACCAGTTTGCTGTCGCCCTCATAGCCAAAGAAAAAGCAGACACCTAAAAACAAGTTGCTGATTGTTGATGTACTTAGGCTTTTTCTGCAACTACAACTAAAAAGAAAAAACAGTGAACCAACCAAAGAAACAAAGACAAATCTTTATCTTTTGCTTTGATGTAGGCGCAGATTGGCAGTCACATATTTTTAAATCAAACCCGAACAGACATATTCATGTAACCTATCACAAAGTCACAGCTATACCCAAACGACGCAAAAATCGATGTTTGCTTTGTTCTTTGGTGGCGGATTGATAGGGAGGTGAAGGTTTGTCCAAATCATACAGTTATGAACCCCACGAAAAAACCACCTCAAGCTCAAATTATCTTGGAGAAGCCTCTGCCAGAGACATGCGCCCCATACATGAAGACGAAGAAAACCCAGAAAACGAAGCACAAACCATAGAAGACGCCGAAGAAGGCTGGCAACAGAAAAACCCGTCCCCTGTGGCTGGACGAATTGTTGGATCAATGGAGGAATTAGAGCAAATCCAAAGCTCAGAATTGATGACTATCCAAGAGGTCCAACAATGCATCAAAGACTCACTGGACTGCTACCAAACCTGCACCAACACCACAATCCACTGCCTAAACCTCAGAGGAAAACACGCCGAACCCGACCACATCAACCTTCTCATAGACTGCGCAAAAATCTGCAACCTCAACGCCGACTTCATGCTACGCAACTCCACCTATCACCCTCAAACATGTGGTATATGCGCGGACATCTGCGACGAATGCGCCGACGACTGCGACAGATTTGAGGAGGACTTCATGAAAGAATGCGCGAGTGTGTGCAGGCGTTGCGCTGAATCTTGTAGGGAAATGGCGAGGTAACAGTATCTTTTTTTGGGGGATGGGAGGTGATTGTATGGAAAGTCCAGTTTTACAGGATGAACTCAGACGGGAACAAGAAAAAATAAGAGACAACGCAACCATCTACGACATACTGAAGCTAGAGCATAAAGATGTAAAGAAACTGTTTAAACAAATCGTCGATGAGGAACGCTATCAAGACAAAATCTACAATCAGATTAGGACAGCTTTGCAGATACACATGGCGGGCGAAGAAAAACTTCTCTATCCACGGTTAGAAAACAACGCGGAAACAAGGCTGCTGACGCTTGAATCATACGAGGAACATGAAGTTAGCAAAAAAGTGATGAACGACATAGACGACACAGAAGACACCGAAGCTAAACTAGCCAAAGTTAAGGTTCTAAGCGAAACAATAGACATGCACGTTGAGGAAGAAGAGAAAGAACTTTTCAAGAAGGCTAAAAGAGTCCTCTCAGAAGAAGATGAACAGGAAATAGCTAGACAGTTCATGAACGAGAAAACGGAGAGGTTGCCATAATTGTCTCTTTTACAAACGCAAAATCTTGTTCTTTAAATAAGGGAGGGGAGGTCAGCTTTGAGACGTCGCGTGACTCCATCAGGTGCGGATACGGAAACGTATGCGCCCCAAAATGAGAAAAAACAAAAAAACTTAGCAGACCCAACGCTACATGACGCCTGCCCAGAAGGGGATTTTTTTACGCATCATATTTATGTATTCTTTAAGTACATCTTGCTCCTCAGCAGTTAAATCATCCAGATGCGCCGTAAGCAGTTTTTTAGCGTCGTCCTCAGGCACTTTCACAAACAAAACATCCCTCTCGAAGATGTGACGCCCCGCGATGGGTTTATCCATCGAAATCGCCACCTCTGCACCTGCTTTTGCTTCGCCTATTGCTTTGCCTTTGTCCTGAATCTGCTGGATTTCACCTAAATCAGAACCGTCCTCTTTTCTGATAAGCGAAACTTTAGGTTTAATTCTGCCTCCTTGAATTTCCACCCCCACAACCAACGGCTTCGCGCGACGGAAAATACAGTTAGGTAAAACCATAACTTTACCCGGTTTAACCAGCGCCTCAAACTCTTCTGCGCTCTTTGCTTCCTTTTTAGCCTTAACCCATTCAAGATAGCCGTCGATAAGGTTGTAAATAATTGGGTCGCGGAAAATTTTAACGCCATTAGCCTCCGCTTCAGCTTCCGCGTCGGGCAACGTTTTGACGCCGAACGCCAAAATCGCGCCTACCAGCGGTTCACGTTGCTTCACCACTGAAGCTTCGATTACGTCGCGTTTACTAATGTCGCCGATGTCTGCACTTCGAACCTGCACGTTGTTGGCTTTGAGGATTTCAGCCATCGCCTCCAAAGAGCCAAGAGTGTCAGCCTTAACAATTACGCCGTCGATTTCTTTGGTGATGCGGATTCTGCCTACTTCCTCAGTGATCATTTCACAATACTTCGAGGCTTCCTCGCCTGCAGGCACAGCAAGTAGTGGTGCACCAGCCAACGCGCACTCCAAACCTGGCGCAACAATCTTCACACCTGCACTAGCATAAACACAATCTACGCTGCTGAATTTGTCACGTGGGTCACGCATTTCATCAAGCGGTTTAGGCACCAAAATTGTCCTAACCCGCGCAGAAATCGGGCCATCTTTCCCACCGACCACAACTAAATCATCCTTATGCAACGTACCATCATAAATGATGGTGTTAAGCGTCATACCTAACCCTGGTTCCTCTTTGACCTCCAAAATGGAGCCTTTCGCGGGACCATCAGCCGTTTGCAGACGCTTCTTTAGAAACTGCTGCGTTAAACCAACCAAAACCATAACCAACTCAGCGAGACCTTCACCAGTTTTCGCGCTAGTCGGCACCAAAGCAACGTTTTGAGTGAAGTCGCGGATGTGGTCAAAGCGGTCAGTTTTGAATCCGAGACGGCTGAAGTCACCCATAACTTGGTAGAGACGATTGTTGAGTTCCTCTTGAACGTAACTCGATTGCGAAGCGTTAGATTTCATAAAAGGCGTGTTCTGCTGAGGTTTCCAGCCAGGTATACGGTCAATTTTGTTAACCGCCACAATGAACGGGGTTTTTCGGGCTTTGAGAATTTCGATACACTCAAAAGTCTGCGCCTCAAACCCACGCAACGCATCCACAACAAGTATAGCAATGTCGGCAACGCTTCCGCCCCTGCGCCGCAAGTTAGTGAAAGCTTCATGTCCAGGCGTATCCACGATGAGTAAACCTGGAATTTCTATACCAGTTTTGAAGCTGCCCATGTAGGGTCCAATTAGCTGTTTTAGGGTTTCGACAGGGAAAAAGCTGGCACCTATATGTTGGGTCATGCCGCCTGCTTCACGGACCTGCACGTTAGTCTTGCGTAACTCGTCAAGCAGTGAGGTTTTTCCTGAGTCTACGTGTCCGAGAACACAAACTATGGGTTGGCGTATGGGCATCTTCGTTTTTCTCCTATAGTAAGGGTTGATTGTATCAGTTTTTGTTAATAAATTCGCTCATTTAATTTTGTGTTTTGGGTAACTAATCTACCTTTGCATGCATTGGAAAGAAGAGAATAAGACGGGTTATTGTGGCGGTTTTACCAAGAGCAAAAACAGGCCAACGATGACCAAGACTATGCTTATGACGCCGAAGAACAAGCCGAATCCGCCTAATTCGGCTGTGGTCGCGGTGAAGTAGAGCAAGACTGCTCCGATTACGATGAGAAGTAAACCGATTAGCCTCTCAAATAAGGATACCCAGAATGTGTCGCCTTCATCACTCATAGCTCATGTTTCCCCTGTATGCCTGTTTTGTTAGTGTTTCTCTGATATAAACCAGAAGGCTTATTTTAAATTATTCCATAAATCAATGAACTGCGCCACTCCGAAAGTTACCTTTTACAATTTCCTGATTAGAAGTTACGGATGACGCAAAAAAGGCCTATTCTAAATTAAAGCATACAACACACAAGGACTATTTTGATACCGAAAAAACCGCAGCGGTCGGTTGCAAAGGGCTTTTTGTAGTTTGGATGCGTTTCCAGTACCACAAAAGAGCAGCCACAACCGCGATTCGGATGTAAATTGAGAGTGCCATCATCCAAGAATAAACGGGGATCTCGGTGAAGCCCAAATTCAAGCTGAACAATTTTTCACCCTGCGGAATTAGCCATAGACTGTAGTACCTGTTTATGTCATAAGATACGCCGAAGATGTATTTGGTTAAACCATAAAAAACGTCGTTCATAAGCGACGCGAACAAACCTAACCCAACTGTGAGGCCCCAGTTTTTTAGGTTAAACATAGAGAACCCAACAAAAGGTAAGAAATACATCAAAACCAGCCATACATGATAGCCGTAAGTAAACCCTGAAGACGCCACATCGATGTAGTTTATGAAGACTAAGCCATAAATCGCGGCGAAGGCAACCAAGCATACAAGTTTGCCATCAACACCCAGAGATACACCTAACTTTACGCGTATAGAGGTGTCTAGGGCTTGTAAGCGAGAGTTGTCTTTAGTCTTCAGAGGTGTTTCCCGAAAGCCGCTTGAAGGCTGATCAGTAATAAACGTTGTTTACATGGGCTCAGAAATTCGGGACAATATCACAAATATGAATTCCCCAAGTATAATCGGTACGAAGTGCGCTCGGATGGGAACATACAAGTTACGGCTATGTTAAGTCGAGTGTTCCCGCCACCCGCAGTTTAGCGCCCTCCAAGTACATCAAAACGGCCTTATCACCAGGACGATAAACCAACGGTTTATCCAAAGCTAAGGTAAGGTTCGGTTTTCTAAAGTCTCCTCCCTCAGTTGCAGCTTCGATTTTAGCCGTGACGAACTGAGCCCAGTGACCAACATGCATAACCATACCTGCCTTGATGGGTGTTTGCCAGTACTTGACAAGAGAAGCAGTGGTTTCAAGTTTATTCGATGTTTTGATTGCGGGATCGTTCGTTAAAACGACGCCTCGATCCAAATCTTCAACTTCCACGTTCTTAAGTGCGAAGCCAACGCGGTCGCCTAAAGAGGCAGTTTCAAATTCGTCGTCATGCTTCTGGATGGAGCGAACTTCGGCAACCTTAGAGCTAGGCAAAGCTTTCAGTTTTGCATGCTTCACGACAGTTCCATACACTACTATACCTAAAACGACAACACCGACACCTTTCACGTTGAAGGCGTGATCAACTGGCACTGCTCCAACCGCTTGCCCCTCGACGGGTTTTACTTGAGCGGCTTCCGCGAGAAGTTTCTCACGTAACACGTTAGTGTCATCCGTCAAGAATTCGAAACCTTCGATACTTGTGCCTTTTATGAGTGGCTCAATTTTTTCTTTAGGAATATAATTGCGAAGCACAAAGTACCCCGTTTTTATGCCTGCACACTGAAGCATAACCAGCTGTTCGCCAAATGTGGCGTTTAATTCGTCGACAACCACTATGGCTTTGGTAGCTAAAGCGCAAGTGTAGAATAAGGGCGCTAAACGTTCAGGGTAACGTGTAGGCTCGATTAAAGTGACAGTTGCTTCGCCTTTTTTGACGTCGTAGAGCGTTATGTCTGTGGATGTTCCTTTTTTACCGATTCCCCCACTGTAACCCACTGGTCCAAGAACGGCGACTGTAATGTTTCCCATGAAACTACACCTATAGTTACCCGCATTGAGAGCCAACCATAAAGATAAGCGTTATGAATAGTCTTTTACTGAGCTATGACTAAACTGCACCCGTTCCAGATGGCATATAGAGGCAAGTAACCTAAGTTATGCATATTTTTAGGCAGAATTTCATCATCCACAAAAAGCATCGGCTACATTGCTGAAGCGTGGTTTGGCTTTTGGGGTTGACAAGGTTTTTATGGATGCAGAGGAAATACTGTTCCACCCAACCAATGTGGGGCCTTCGGCTAGCTTGGTCCAGGCTTGTAGACTTGGGCTCTATAGACTCCGGTTCAAATCCGGGAGGCCCCACCACCAACTAAGCCTTCAATTTTTAAGATTTTAGAAGTCTTTCAAATGGATTAATGCCCTTTTGATGAGTTGTTTGCTCTTGGAGAATCCTTAGTTACCGCAAATCTTAAAACTAAATCGTTCCCTCTTCTGAATTGAGGAGAGCAGGTATGGTTTATTGTAGCAGATGTGGCACTCAAAACCCTGACACTAACGTTCATTGCGCTAACTGCGGCGCCCCCCTCTACACTGTCGGCGAACGTTACCCTGGAAGCGACCGAGAACACTACCGCAAAATGGAAAACGAATGCTTCGGCTTGCCCAACGGCAACATGATAGTAGGCATCGTAATAGGCACAATCATCGTGCTTATCGGATTGAGTTTCCTTCTGCAAACCTATGGCATAAAATTTGACTTCTGGCCCTTCATCATAATAATCATCGGCGTCCTCATCGTCGCAGGCGCCCTGTACAGCCGCAGGCAATACCGACCTAACCCAACTTAACCGCAGTCGCCACACACCAGACAGATCCGTTTATTGTGCCATTCAGAGAGCAAAATCCTAAGCCACAAAAGGAACACAATTAACCCAAGCACATAGACATCAAGCAGTAAGCTCTGCCCCAACAAATCCGCCGCAACCAGAATACTAAAAGAGGCAATCACAAAAACGCCGTTCACAGCCATTTTAGAGTAACCCTTCATTTTTATCTGCCCCAACCCCAAAAGCATCAAAACCTCTCCAGCCACTAAAACACCCAAACTTCCAGACCCAAAATCAAAAAACCCTAAAGAAAACAAAACAACCCCCACAAGGGCAACTATTGTACCTATCAGCAAACCGCTGCATGCAGCACAAAACGCCCTGCCCCTGATTGTGATGCGGTTGGCGTTGAATTTTTCGCAGTCTGGATGATGACCCCTAAACTGCACCGTGGAAGAGGCGGAGGCATTGGGGTTGGGAGAAACGTTTGGTTTTTTGAACATCAAGCGGCACCTCCGGGGGTAAAACACGGCAACTACTCCCAAAACGCAGACTGCACTGTATAGGGCGCTGATGAGTGGGCGGCGATAGGGCATTTGGTCTGCTTGCAAGTTAGGCTCAAGTAAGATGAGGGGAACCACTGCCAAACCGAAAACTGCCACAGCAACCAAAAACAGCAAGAAAAAACTGGAAGGCACAGTTCCACGCATAACTCTAGCCTAGAATAGTAATTTGATTTTTCCCATTACACCCCATGTTGCCATGTGTCTAAAGGTGCGGCGTTTCATGGGGTTGGCTGCGAATATTCCTCGGAAGCGTCTGCTGTAAGAGCCGTAGAAGTCGCGGTAGCATCCGTAGAGTTCCTCCTGTACCTCGTGGGTGGAGAGGGTTTCAGTGGGCATGATGGCGTGGATCATGTCGTAGTGGCTCCAGTTGCGGTCCTCTATCCAGCCGTTGCGTTCTGCTTCAGCGTAGACTTCTGTGCCTGGAAAAGGGGTTAGGATGCCGAACATGATGAAGTCGGGGTCTAAGTCGTTAGCGAACTCGCGGAGTTGGCGGATAGATTGGCGGGTTTCTTTGCGGTTGCCGATAATGACCATGGCGTGGGCGAATATGCCGTTGTCCTGCAGCAACCGCACTGCCGTCTTGGCGTCGTTTGGGGTGATGCCTTTCTTGAAGTAGTCCAGTGTGGAGGGGTTGGAGTTTTCTACGCCGAGCAAAACCCAGCTTAACCCCGCCTTCGCCAACCGTGGCAGCAGGTCTTTGTTGCGGATTATGTCGTCGCATCGGGCTTGCACAAACCACCAAGCGTCTTTTGGCAGTTTTTTGGCAATAATTTCATCGGCGATTTGGCTGGGACGCTGTCCAGTTCCAAAGTTATCGTCAGTCAACCAAATCATCTGGCTCCCAAACTCCTCGCTGCAGTACGCCATTTCGTCTGCGATGCGTTTGGCGGGTTTGAGCCGCCAGCAGGCTTGCCAGTGACGCCACTGTGTGCAGAAGGTGCATTGGTGGTTGCATCCGCGTGCGCCTTCGATGAGTGCGTATGGAGAGTTTTTGCCGCCCATGATGGAAAAGTGGTATTTTGGCATGTTGTCTTTGACGAGGTGGTAGCCTGGAAACGGCAAATCCTCAAGGTTTTCGATCAACGGTCTCGAAGCGTTATGTACGACTTCTCCGCGGTTTCTAAAGGAGATACCTTGAATTTTTCCGTGAGGCGCACCGTTTTGCCGCGCTTTAACCAACTCGGCTAACGTCTGTTCGCCCTCGTTGCGGACGATTACGTCAAGTTCAGGATAAAGCTGTAGGCTCTCTTGAGCAGTTGCAGTGAAATGCTGACCACCTGTAACAGTGAGGGCTTTTGGGGCGACCCGTTTGGCTGTTTCAAGAGTTTTCACAACAGGATAGGTGTTACATGTCGCCAACGAAGCACAAGCCACCACATCGGGGTTAGAATCGGCAATGCGCCCTTCAAGTTTTTTCCAATCTACTTTTTCGGCGTTACAGTCAAGGATTTCGATTTGGACGTTTAGGTTTTGCTTTTCTAGATACGCGGCGAGTTGGATGATGCCATACGGCGGCGGCAGGTATTCGCCCATGACAAACCAGATGTCTTTAGGCGGCTCGATGAACAGGACTTTCAAATGCGCAGTCTCCCAATCACTGATTAGCGAGTTGCGCTTATTAGACTGCCGCAGATTTCCTAAGCGGCAATACTTTGGGCTTCTGAATTGGTGTGATCAGGTTTGGAAGTTAAAAAAGCTTTCAAAAATGTGTATTTCTACTCTTTTAGTTTAGGCAATGTTAGTTGTCCATTCGATTTTAGTAGAGTGGATTTAACGCAGTTTTGGTGTGGCAGCGGAATTTGTGACTTAGGCTTTGCAAGCATTGCTTTTTCGATCTGCTAGTTCATGTTTTAGGATTCGGCGACTCCTGTTTAGAGATTGTTCTCTTAGCGGAACACTTTGTTCCCTGAGTAGAGCTAAAAGGGACTTATTGTTGATTTATGCTCACTGGACTAGGCGGTCTCAACATGAAAAAATCAATCTCTGCCACGATGATAGTGTTATTAGTACTATGCGTTTTCTCTTTAACGCATACTTCGGCGAAAGCAAGCGAAATTGCCTCTAAGAATTCTCTCTTTGACCATTTCGACGGAAACAGAGTTAACGACATGAAATGGACAGTTCAAGAGAATACCAACATGTCAGGTCTTCCAGCCTTCGGCGGATCAGTTACCGTTGCGGACAGTCAAGTGACTCTTGCGAGCACTGGCGACGGTACAAGTTTCCCCTGTATCACAAGTGCCTTCAATCCTTTCCCCGCCTCAGGCGACTTTGTAGTTGAATTTGACTTGACATATGATTGCATAAGCGACTGGGGAACTGGTCTGTGGATTTCTAGGGGAACGTTTGGGAACAGTTCTGCTGACACTGTTCTGCAGGTTTGGGCAGATAACGAAGCAAGTTGGACACGAACAGCAATCCGTGTCTATCTCTTAGGCAGCCAAGTCTATCGATCTGTGGTTTACGGTTGGGAACCAAGCGCTGACACCCAGACATTCAAGTTGGAATACATTAAAGGTGTCTACACATTGTTTGTAGATTCAGTTAAGGTTGCCACTGAGTCTTCAGCGATTAGACCTGATACTGTGGGGTTTGGGCATCCTCCAAGTAAGGGTATTCCCGTTGCGCATGAGCGTGCAATAGGGAACGTGGGCGGGTGGTCTTCGTTCAAAATTGATTTCATAAAGGTGTCGCCTCCCGTAGTCATTTCTATTTCAACAAGTACCGCTCAGACGGAGCTTGGTTTCGGAGTAGACATCAGCGGTACCCTTTGCAGCCAAGAAGGAACACCTCTGATTGGCGAAACGGTGATCCTTTCATACATGGTTCCAGCTGTCGGTGAGTGGAACCCATTTACATCAGCGGTGACTAATCAAGACGGGTCATACATCGCAACATGGTTACCAACCGCAACAGGTGCGTTCATGGTAAAAGCCGAGTGGGCGGGCATTGAAGCGTTTTCTGAAGACATTAGCGTTGTTGGAAGCAACTCTTTTTTTACACAAACTACTGCAAGCTTAGGGTTAGTTTCGCTTTGGGTCATACTTGCGGTGGTTATTTCTGGGTATCTGGTTTACTTTAAGAAACACCACAGGGTTAGAAACCATGAAAATAGCAAACAGCAATAACACTGTATCTTGAAAATACGACGCAGAAGTGGGCTAAGAATTGTGCGGAGTGCATAGTGTGATGGCGAACCATCAAATGCATCCTTCTTAGCCCACCCAACAATAAGCCAATTTATGCACTTATGGTTTATGAAAACAGAATCTATAACAAAAATAAACTTGAGCAGAAAAATTGGTTGCGATGCGTTACCTTTAACGTACCGCTTCAACGCTTTGAACTTCGGGGACAACTGCTTTTAGGTGTGCTTCGATGCCGTTTTTAAGCGTCATCTGAGACATGGGGCAGCCTGCGCAGTGCCCGACTAAGCGGACTTTTACGATTTTGCCTTCAACTGCGACGAGTTCTACGTCTCCGCCGTCCATCTGGATTTGGGGGCGTATGTCGTCGAGTGCTGCTTGTACCCGTTTTTGGATTGATTCAGCCATAATACTTCACTTACCCTTTGAAGGATTATTTTGCCTAATAAAAGATTCCTATTGCCAACACACTTTACCCATATTCAATTTAAACGCAGAATATGGTCTTAATTTGGGAAAGATTCTGAAAAACCGATTAATATAGTAGCCACCAAAACTAAAAAACAAGGGAGATGTAAAAGAATGAAGCAAAAAAGAACCAAACAAGTCACCGCGTACAAGGTGAACCTCTCGATGATGGATCGAAATGGGGCGTTTCGCTGCCCAGAGTGCGGAGCAAAAATCTCGCCAGACGACTGCTCAGACGAGGTTTACTCGATTCTGGACATAAACGTCAAAGACTACGTTTTAGACGAAGTGGTCATCCGATGCAACAAATGCACAAGCCACATTCACCTGATGGGTTTTCAGCCCCTCCAGCAACTTTTAGAGAACAAACAAAACAGAACATCAAAACAGTGCTAGCCGATCTGCTTTTTTAGTTCCAACGCGAAACCATTCTGTTTCTCCGACTCTTTGCTGGTTGTTATAAAAAGAACACAAAAAAGAGGGAAAAAGGTTTACCTTATGCACCTTCGGGGTTAAATTCAAGCCAGGTCAAAGCGGTCAAGGTTCATAACCTTACTCCACGCAGCCACGAAGTCCTGCAGAAACTTTTCCCGAGCGTCCGAAGCGGCGTAGACTTCCGCTAAGGCCCGAAGCTGGGCGTTTGAGCCGAAGATGAGGTCGACACGGGTGCCTGTCCATTTCAGTTCTCCAGTTGCGCGGTCGCGTCCTTCGAACAGGTCTTGGTCTTCCGAAGTTGCCTTCCATTCAGTGTTCATGTCAAGTAGGTTTACGAAGAAGTCGTTGGTGAGCGTTTCTGGCTGCTTGGTGAATACACCGTGCTGGGATCGCCCAAAGTTGGCGTTCAAGACACGTAACCCTCCAATGAGAACTGTCATTTCAGGTGCGGTTAGCGTCAACAGTTGTGCTCTGTCAACCAGCAACTCCTCAGCAGATACTGCGAATTTGGTTTTTTGGTAGTTGCGGAATCCGTCCGCGACTGGTTCAAGAACCGAGAAGGACTCCACATCGGTTTGCTCCTGCAACGCATCCGTTCGCCCCGGAGTGAAAGGAACAGCTATGTCGTGCCCTGCTTTCTTTGCAGCCTGCTCAACGCCTACGCATCCGCCTAAAACAATTAAGTCGGCGAGCGAAACCTTCTTGCCGCCCGTCTGCGCACTGTTAAACTCCCGCTGGATTCCTTCAAGAACCTGCAACACCGTCTGGAGTTGAGCTGGCTGGTTGACTTCCCAATCCTTCTGCGGAGCCAGCCTGATACGTGCCCCGTTGGCGCCGCCGCGTTTGTCGGAGCCGCGGAACGTGGATGCCGATGCCCAAGCGGTTGAAACAAGGTCTGGGATTGACAAACCAGACGCAAGAATCTTAGCTTTGAGGTCTGCGATGTCCTGCTGGTCAATCAACTCGTAATCCCTTGAGGGGATGGGGTCTTGCCAAATTAGGTCTTCTGCTGGAACTTCTGGACCAAGATAACGAGATTTTGGACCCATGTCGCGGTGGGTTAGCTTGAACCATGCTCTAGCGAATGCGTCTGCAAACTGATCGGGGTTTTCGTAGAAGCGCCTTGAAATCTTTTCGTAAATGGGGTCGAAGCGCAATGCGAGGTCGGTGGTTAACATGGATGGCGCGTGCCGCTTTGAGGGGTCGTGCGCGTCTGGTACGGTGCCTTCGCCTGCTCCGCCCTTGGGTTTCCATTGATAGGCGCCTGCGGGGCTTTTGGTTAGTTCCCATTCGTAGGTGAAGAGGTTTCGGAAGAAGTTGTTGCTCCACTTAGTTGGCGTCTGGGTCCAAGTTACTTCTAGGCCGCTGGTTATTGTGTCGTTACCTTTGCCTGTGCCGAATTTGCATTTCCAGCCGAGGCCCTGCTCTTCGATGGGTGCAGATTCAGGGTCAGGTCCCACGTATGAAGCAGGACCTGCGCCGTGGGTTTTTCCGAAAGCGTGACCACCAGCTATGAGCGCTACAGTTTCTTCGTCGTTCATCGCCATGCGAGCGAAGACTTCGCGGATATCTTTGGCTGCTGCAACTGGGTCTGGGTTGCCGTTTGGACCTTCGGGATTGACGTAGATTAAGCCCATCTGTACAGCGGCAAGCGGGTTTTCAAGTTCTCTCTCACCTGAGTAGCGTTTGTCTCCGCCGAGCCATGTGGTTTCGGAGCCCCAGTAGATTTCTTCAGGTTCCCAAATGTCTTCGCGTCCGCCGCCGAAACCGAAGGTTTTAAAGCCCATTGATTCGAGTGCGCAGTTGCCTGCGAGTATCATGAGGTCTGCCCAGGAGATTTTTTTGCCGTATTTCTGTTTGATTGGCCAAAGTAAACGGCGTGCTTTGTCGAGGTTAACGTTGTCTGGCCAACTGTTGAGTGGGGGGAATCGTTGGGCTCCTGTGGATGCGCCTCCTCGGCCGTCGCCTTTGCGGTAGGTGCCTGCGCTGTGCCATGCCATGCGGATGATGAGACCGCCGTAGTGGCCAAAGTCGGCTGGCCACCACTCTTTGGAGTCAGTCATCATTGCGTAGAGGTCTTGTTTTAGGGCTTTGAAGTCGAGTTTTTTGAATTCTTCTTTGTAGTTGAATTCTTTTCCCATTGGATTTGATAAGGGAGAATGTTGATGTAATTTGTTTAGGTTAAGTTGGTTTGGCCACCAATCGCGGTTTGAGGTGCCTTTGAGGCTTAGAAGTCGGTTTTTTTCGTTCATAAAAAAAACTCCTGTCTACTTTAACAATCTTGAAAAATGTATTTAAGAATTATTATTACCTAATATTAAGTATGCAACCACCGAAAACAGAAACCACCATCATTCAAGCTCTCCGCAGCAAAGGCTACAAAGCCACCCCCCAACGCATAGCCATCTGCAAAACCGCCCTCGCCAGCCGCGAACACCCAAGCCCACAAAAAATCTACACCGAAATCAAAAAAACAAACCCAACCGTCAGCCTCGCAACCGTCTACAGCACACTGGGCATCCTAAAAGAAGGCGGCTTAATACAGGAACTCAACTTTCCTCAAGGACAAACACGCTACGACCCCAACCTGGAACCCCACATAAATTTGGTCTGCACTAATTGTGGAAAAATCTTTGATTTAGATGACCCCACTGCACGGGAGTTGGTGAAGAGGGCTGCGGCGAAAGCGGAGTTTACTCCTACTGCCCAGCGGGTGGATGTCTATGGGGTTTGCAAGCATTGTACCCATAAAACCTGAACCGACATCTGTTAGAGTGTTTCGATGTTGCGGTTTTTGAGTTTGTTATCTATTATGCTTAGAAGCTGGTCGGGTTGAATCGGTTTCCCTAAAAGAGCATCTGCTCCCTCGATGCTGCCTACTGAAGCTTTCCCAGTTAACATAATCTTAACCGTGTCTGGAGATGCATTGTTTATGACGGAAAAAAGCTGGGTGCCTTCCATGTCGGGCAAACAAAAATCAATCAGCGCCACATCGAAGTGGTTGCATGCGATTTTTTCTATGGCTTCGGTGCCCTTTGCCGCCACAGCGACGGTGTAGCCTTTGCGCTGAAATATGCGGCTAAAAGTCTTCAGGATGCCAACGTCGTCGTCGATTATGAGAATGGACGGCTTGCTTTGATTAAACAATTAACCAAAAGCCTCTACTAAACAATAATGGACGGCTTGTAATAAAATTTTTGCAAACTAACACTCAAGGGGTGGCTGTTTAATCCAAACCTTCGAGGCACTCTGCACTTTTATCCGCCCCTCGGTCTGCATCAACCTAACCTGCAAATCAACCAACCGCCCATCAGAGGTATGGAATTCTTTTCTTATGGCGTCCTCAAGTTTGGGCACATTTATGTGCTCAACTGAACCAACTATGCTCCAAAAGTGCTGCTGTATCTTCAGTCTCTTGTGCTGTGCCTCCAAATCCAGAACCTTTCCCATGTGGCGTTTACCTTGCGCAGTAGGGGTCTTGGTTCTTTTCTTTGTGGTGTCTTACGCATTCGGTGCATTTACTGTGACGGGGGCAATCACGTTTTGGACAAGGACAATGAGGTGCCTCAACAGACATAACAGAAGATACTCTACATTGAAATATAAAGTTAGGTTGTCTCTTTTTTAGTTAATTTGAACAGGCTCAGAACATGTTGTTTGAAAAAGTCACGGAATGCTCTAAGCTTGGAAACCACGAATTCCCATGCGTTCTCTATGAAGTCGATTACTTTATTGGGTTTATAGCAGGATTCCTCTGTGGCTGCCGGTGCATTGGCTGTTTCGGTGCGGTTTGTTTTTGGCTGCTTTTTACCGTTTGTAAACATGACTAAAAAGACCATTATTTCCACGCGGCCCAAAAGCATCAGGAACATAAACAGCCATTTTAGTTCTAAAACCAAATCTGGACCGACTACGCCAGTGCTTAAACCAGTTGTGGCTAAAGCCGAGGTGCAATCGAAAATTGCATTTATCGGATCATAACCATAGTAACTAACAATGAAAGATGCAATAAAGATGGCGCCTGCTGTCAAAAACACCGTGCTTGCTGCTTGAATGACCTCGGGGTTTGTATAGTCTTTGCGGAAGAGGCGTATCTTGCTGTCTTTTCCAACTACAGTGAAAGTTAACGCTTTGGGGACGCTTTTGATGAGCAGCAGAAACCTGTAGACTTTGATGCCGCCAGCGGTAGAGAAACTTGCTCCACCGATAAACATCAAGGCAACCAAGAAAAACTTCAAAGAATCATCTAAGCCGCTGATGGATATGTAGCTGAATCCGCTGGATGACAGCGCGCTTATGACATGAAAGCCCGATTCGTAGAGGGGCAACCCAAAGAAGGATACCAATAGCACAGTCGAGATGGCGATAATTATCAAAAAGAAAGTGGTTTCAGAGTTGAGGAAGTCTTTGAATTTTTTGTTGTAGAGTTTGGCTAATACGAGTAGGTTGGAAGCTCCAAAAATCATGCAGATTGGAATTATGAAATTGAAAGGTGACTGCGTTATCAAGGTGGCTAAGTCGGGCACTGGAGAAAAACCACCCGTGCTCACGGCAGAAAAAATCAGCGAGGACAAGTTGATTAAATCATGATAACCAAAAAGGTATCCTACTGCAACCATGAACGCTGTAAATAAGCTGTAAATTGAGATGAGAAAGAGGAAGGTTTTTCTGATTTTGTGGTTGTTTTTGGAAAGCCCCATTGTTTTTGCGAATTCACGCAGTTTGGCTTCAGGATAGAAAAAGGCTAGTAAAACGATGACTATGCCTAAGCCACCGATGAATTGAGTCAGCGACCGGTACAAAATTATTGACTGGGGTAAAAGTGTGATGTCGGGTATAACGGTGAAGCCTGAGGTGGTGAAGCCTGCAACTGACTCAAAAATGCAGTTTGTTATGCGGTCGAATAGTGCGCCGTCTGGGACTCCTATGTAGAAGTAGGGGATGGAGCCTATGATGCTTATTATTACGAAAACCAGAACTAGCAGAGTACAGGATTGTTTGAAGTTCATTTCTTTCTTTTCGCACAGAGAGTTAGCAAAGAAACCCAGAACGAGGAAAGCTGTTGCGGTTATAAATAGGGCTAAGGTTGCTTCGGTTTCGTGTAGAATGAAGCCGGCGACTATTGGAATTAGGATGAATATGCCTGAGATTTGTAGAACAAACCCCATGTTAGCAAGCAAGATGGCTATTGGTGACTTCATTAGACTTAAGATAGATGACGTAATCCCTTTAATGTCTTTCCCAGAAACCTCTGGTTTGTTCATCGCCATGGCTGTCCAATGGATGAATGTTTAAAAAAAGTGGAAAAAACTCGATAAATATTTCGCATTTCTTGGATGGTAATGTGAAAAAAATTAAAAAAAGGTTAGAAAAACAGGGCAAGTAGCCTAAACGCTAAGCCACCGATCAACAACGCCGCCCCAATGTTCGCCGCAGTTATAACCGCCGTTGCTTTCCCGCCGAACTCCTTGCCCAAGATAGCCACCGTGGCAACACAGGGAATGTAGAGCATCGCAACCAACGCCATAACCACCAACTGCACAGGCGTGAAACCCACCAGCAAATTCGAAGTGCCAAGTATTGACACTGCGCCGACGAGCACGAATTCTTTTCGAACCGTACCCAAGATCAACAGCACCCCCGCAAAAGCAGGCAACCCCAGCCACCATACTGTCAACGGTGCTAATGCGTCGCTGATGGGTGTGAGCACGTTGAGGGCGTAGAGTGCTTGGATGAGGGCGCTAAACACGATGTAGATGGGGAATACTACATAGATTATGGATTTTGTGCGTGTCCAGGTCTGCTTTAGGACAACTTTGGCGGAGGGTCGCTTGAAGCTACTCATCTCCATGATTAAACCTGTGGATTTGCCTGGAACCGCCTTCATGGCAACGCGCCCTAACGCAAAGATGACCACTAAGTCAACCACATAGAGCAGCAGCGCCCAGTGGATACCCACGAATAAGCCCACCATGCCGAATAGGATGATGGTTCGGGCTGAGCAGGGTGCAAAGGTGATGGCGAACGCAGCCAGCAACCGTTCGCGGCGGGTTTCCATGATTTTGCAAGCTTGAATCGCTGGCACGTTGCAGCCGTACCCCAAAATGATTGGGATCAAGGCTTTGCCATGTAAGCCCATCTTGTGCATGGCGCTGTCCATCATAAACGCCACACGGGTTAAGATGCCTGAATCTTCCACAACAGCCAATAGCAGGTAGAAGGGGATTACGAATGGGATGATTAGGGTTAAGCCCGCAACGATGCCGCCCCAAACACCGTTGAGGATGATCGCCAGAATCGGCAACTCAGAGGTCAACGCGGGGTCAACGGGTTGAATCATGTTCAACCCTTCTGAGATGAGACCTGAAAGCTCGTTGCCCACAAAAAACGTCCACAACAGCAAACCAACGATAACGCCTGCTGAGGTGAAGTAGCCCCAAACTCTATGCGTAGTTACATACTCAAGCTTATCTGAGAAGGTGGTCCAAATCTCGTTCTGCTGAAGCGCCGAAGCAGCAATCGAACTTGCCAGTGCGTAGCGTTCTTGGGCGATGATTGAGAAGCAGGGCTCTTGGCAGTTTTTCTGCAGTTCCGCCGCAATGGTTTTCGATGCAACCGCTATAGTTTGCGATTTAGCGGCGACGGTTTCAGTTATTTTTGAGTCGCCTTCCAGTAGCTTAATCGCTAGCCAACGGGAGGGATACTGCAAGCCAAGGTTCTCTTTGTCGATTAATGCTTGTAGTTGTTCAATCTTTTCTTCCAGTTCTTTGCGGTATTTGAGGGGGTGAGGTTTAGACTTGTGAGTGGCGACTTTGACGGCTTCGCGGACGACGTCATAGATGCCTTCGCCCCGTGTTGCAGTCGAGAAAACTACGGGGACACCTAATGCACTTTGGAGTTTGTCTTTGTCTATTATCATGCCTTTGCTCTTGGCAACGTCCACCTGGTTTAAGCAAAGAACCATCGGTGCCTGCATCTCAAGCAACTGAAGCGTAAAGAACAAATTACGCTCCAAAACCGAGGCATCCAACACATTGATAACGACATCAGGCTTCTCCAGTGCGATGTAGTCCCGCGAAACTAACTCTTCCATAGAAAAAGTCGAAAACGAATAGATGCCTGGCAGGTCGATGACTGTGATGTCGTAGCCTTCGAAGCTCAAAGTACCTTCGGCGCGGTCGATGGTTTTACCTGGCCAGTTGCCGATGATTTGGTTGGAGCCTGTGAGCTGGTTGAATATGACACTTTTGCCAACGTTTGCGTTGCCAGCTAAAGCTATGGTTAGGTGCTTGCTGTTTTTGTCGACTGGTTTTAGTTGTTTTTTCTGCTTAGAAAACATAGAATTTCACCTATGCGTTGGCTTTGGGTGTTGGTTCAACGAAAACCTTAGAGGCTATACCTCTGCCAATGGCTAGTTTGGAGCCGCGAACGGAGACTTCCATGGGACCCTCGAAGGGTGCCGCTTTGATTAATGTGATTTTTGTGCCAGGCGTTAAACCCATATCAAGGAGACGTTGAAGCACGTTGTGGCCGCCACGGATGAACTGAATTTTGCCCTGCTGCCCATCTTTGAGTTCACTTAGGGCGAGTAGGTTCTCTTTTCGTTTTCCTACTTCTTCTAAGCCCTGTGCGTGGAGTTTCATGCAGTCCTCGCATGTGGTAAATGGCAGGTCGCATGCGGGTATGGTTTTTCCGTCGTCGCTGCAGGTGTCGGGGTGTTTGAGGAGGCGGCAGAGGGATTCTTCTGCTTCGTCGGAGAGGGTGTGTTCCATTTGGCAGGCTTGGGAGTGGACTTTGTCTTTTGTTATGTGGAGGACTTCGGAGAGGAAGGTTTCCAGTAGGCGGTGTTTGCGGGTTACTTTTTTTGCTTCTTGGAGGCCTTTTTCGGTGAGGGTGCTACCATGATATGGGGAGTAGTTGATGTAGCCTTCGTCGGAGAGTTTTTTTAGCATCTCGGTTACGCTTGCGGGTGCGACGTTTAGTTTTTGGCTGATTTGGGTGTTGCTGACTAGGTCGCCGTTTTTGGATAGGCTGTAGACGGCTTTGAGGTAGTCTTGGGTTGATTTTTGTTCCATGTATGCTCATCTCCGATTTTTAGGCATGCCTAAAAGGGTTAAACTACCCTAATAAAGTTTTAGGCACACCTAAAAAATCTGAATGAACAAACCCACACTCACACAACAAAGAACAAAACAACACAACCAATTCATTTTTTTAACTAACACACGATATTGAAAAGTGTATGATCGAAATTGACGGCAGCCAAAAAAGCGGCAGCGGCACCATACTCCGCCTATCAATAGCCATCGCCGCCATCACCAAAGAACCACTCCACATTACCAACATTCGCCAAAGCCGACCACAACCCGGCCTCAAACATCAGCACCTTGAATCAGTGTTGACAGCCGCTAAACTCTGCAACGCTGAAGTCAAAGGCGCCACCTTGGGCTCTAAAGAACTCTGGTTTACACCCCACGACATCTGCGGCGGCAACATAGAAGCAGTCATCGAAACCGCAGGAAGCATCCCCATGCTGTTTCTCTCCACTCTGCCAATCTGCCTCTTCGCCAAAACCCCGGTGCGGTTGCATGTAGCCAAAGGCGGCACCGACACCCGCCACGCCCCAACAATCAATTACCTACGAAAAGTGCTCTTGCCAACACTGGCTAAGATGGGTGTTGAAGCGGAAATTAACTTACAGAAGTATGGATATTACCCCAAAGGTATGGGTGAGGCAACTATAACTGTGAAGCCAAACGTCAAGTTAAAACCGTTTGCATTTGAAACCTTCGGCAACCTCAAAACCATACAGGGCGTTTCTGTCTGCACTTTTCTAGCTGACCGACAGGTTGCTGAGCGCCAAGCCAAAGCAGCTCAAACCCAACTCGCACAGAACGGCTACAAAGCCAATATCCAAGTCATCAACGACCAATCAAATCCCATCCAGAAAGGCAGTTCCATCGTGCTCTGGGCTGAGACTGACACGGGTGTGCTCTTGGGGGCTGACGCCATTGGTGAATTGGGGAAGATGGCTGAGGATGTAGGCAAAGAAGCCGCCCGAACCCTACTCGCTGATCTTTCCGCTCAGGCGACGGTTGACGAGTTCCTCGCGGACATGATGATTCCCTACATGGCACTCACCGAAGGCAAATCCGTCTTCCTCGTTCGAGGTATCTCTGAACATATTGAGTCCAACATTTGGCTCATGGAAAAAATGCTGAACACCCGATTCAGTATCCAAAAAGTTAACAACCTCTACCGAATAGAGAAAAGCTGAAGCATATGACTAAAACCTCGGTTTGCCTCAAAGTGCCCAAACAGCAAGGAGAAAAAACCATTGCCCTAGCAGCTAAGCTTGGGTTGATTAACAAAGTTTTGGGCATAACCCGAGATGATAAGTTCCTTTTTGTTCCTTTGGTTAGACAACCAGACAACGCCGAGTTAACGGCTCTACAAAACGGTGTGTCCCTACTTGAAGTTACCCGCAGCGATTTTGAAGAGAAAAAGCAGCCGTCCGAAACCCTCACCCAAGCACTCCAAACCAAACTGCCCCCAGAATTGCTAGCGATGGTGCCTCAAGCGTTTGACATAGTCGGCGACATAGTCATAATCGAAATCCCACCCCAACTCAAACCACACCAAACCCTAATCGGCGAAACCATCCTGCAAACCCACAAAAACATCAAAACCGTCTTGGGCAAGGCAGGCGACATCAGCGGCGTCTACCGCATCCGCGACTACACCTTCATCGCTGGCATACAAAAAACCAGCACCATTCACAGAGAATTCGGGTGTGCATACCATGTGGATGTGGCTAAGGCGTATTTTTCCCCTCGACTCAGCCATGAGCATATGCGGGTGGCGTCCCAGGTGCAATCAGGGGAGGTTGTGGCAGATTTGTTTGCGGGTGTGGGGCCGTTTTCGGTTTTGATTGGCAAACAGTGCCCAGAAGCCAAGGTTTACGCTGTTGATTTGAACCCCGACGCGGTGGAGCTGCTCAAGCTAAACGTTAGAGTTAACAGGGTTGATAATCGGGTGTTCGCGGTTTGTGCGGATGCCAGAGAAATCGCTAAGGGCAAACTCAAAGGAGCCGCAGACAGGGTTATAATGAACCTTCCTGAAACCGCGATTGAGTTTGTGGACGCCGCCTGTAACGCCATCAAACCCGAAGGCGGAATCGTGCATTTTTATGGTTTTGTGCGGGCACCTGACGCTGTAGAGAACCTCAAGCAACGCTTCACCGAGCAATTCAAGGGATGCAGCAGAAAAGTCCAAAAGTTCCTCTACGCTAAAGCCATCCGTGAGACAGCTCCGTTTGAGTCACAGATAGTTTTAGACGCAGAAATCAAGTAAAAGTTCTGTTTGTCAGCTTGGTTGCCTCCTCTAAGTCTTAGAGTCTAAGCTCTTAATGGTAGGGCTATAACCGCCTTAGCCATACAACCTACTCGGTGACCCCAGTTGGTTCAGATGCCAAATGAAGAACAAAGACTAAACCGAAAGAAACTCTTGGTTCTAAAATCCACTATCTTAACCCTCTATGCAGTTTTTGTTGCCCTAATAGCCGTGGGTCAAACAATGGCAAATAACGCTGCATCGTTTGGCGGGTTGATGGCTTTCACAGCAGCGGCAGCTTTGACAACCTACTACATGGTGCTGACACAGCCCTAATCGGTTAGGCTTCTACCGTTAAGGTTAAGGTGACTTGCTGTTTTGGGTTTTTTAGTTTCTCCACAACTGCTCTTGAGATGTCGCTGGATGACTTGTCAGCTTTTACAGCTAAGGTTCTATCTGAGAAGAATTCGCTTTTCCGTATCACCAAATCGTTTGGGTGATCTAACGTCAACTCTGGAGAACCAAAAGCGTTTATTTGCCCCACTAAACCGTCCACTTCGAATTCTATGGTTAATTTAGCGTTTGGCTGACGCAGGGCACTTTTGAATTCTTTACTTAAATCAGCCACTGACTTGTCCGCATCTACCGCCACGATGCAGTCCCCTCTTTGGGTTACATTACGCTCCTTGGTGATCATGAATGTGGTCTGGTGACTTGCCCGAATGTTTGGGTGACCAAACGCATGAATGACTTCAACTACTTTTTTGGGTGCCATTACTCACTCACGTACCTCGATTGAATCGACTTTGCCGTCGCCATCTAAATCAAACCCAACGATAACCACAGCAAACGTGTCTTCGCCCTTATATTTTTCAAGCGTTTTCTGCCAAAGGTTCGTGAGGGCGATGACGCAGGCTTTTGTTCCTACAGCTTTGTTGCCCGCTAAAATCACGATACGTTTGGTGCTATCCCATGGGTTCACTATTTTGGCAACTAACCCCGACACGTCGGAGGTGTAAACTTGTCCAGTCTTAGAAGAAGAGAGACCGCCCAGCAAGAAGCCCTGCTGAGACGACTGCATAATAAACTTGATTGGCAGGTGCTCATTGATTTCCTGCGTTAAGAGGTTCGTTCCGGGACCGCCGACCAAAATTAGGTTGTTTTTTTCCTCTTTCTCCACTTTGACGTCAACGTCGAGTTTAACCGCGAATTCAGAAGGCAACTTGGCGAACTGCCCCAAAAACAACGCCAAATGTGCGGCGTAGTGGCCGTCGCGTGCGCTGGTTTTGAATGGGCCGTGTGGTTGGGGGCTGCCGACGACGATTTTGCCGTTGAAGGTTCCGTCTTTTATGAATTCTTTGAAGAATCCTTGCAGTTGGTCACTTACTCCCAGTGTGCAGAGGTTTTGTATGGCTCTGTAGCCTTCGGGGAATTCTATGCCAAATGCGGATGAGGCGGTTTTGTAGTATTTTGCTGTGGCGCCTTTTTTGTTTTCTTCTTTTGTGACGGTTATGGCTCCTGCTTTGGCGAGTTTGCGGATGTGATAGTAGACTTTTTGTTCGTGGATGTCGAGGTGTTTGGCGATTTCGAGGGGGTACATTTCTTTGGTTGAGAGTAGGGTGAGGATTTTCCAGCTGAGGGGGCCGAGGATGTTTTTGAGTTTTTGTGAGTCGTTTAGTATGGTGATGTCTTTGATTTGTTGGGTTTTGCCGTCGTCTTTGAGGAGGAGTTTTTTGGTCATGTTGTTCATTGCTTTAACGTCTGCGCTACTATAAAAAATTTATTTATAATGGTTACAGATTTCCAACCTTGCCAACTGTAGCAAATAGTAATATTCACAGCAAAAACCAAGACAACCCATAAAACATTTTTTTTAGCAGTCGCAGTCCATTATTAAGAAACCTTATAACCAAAATTCACCTCACCATACCCAAACATCAATCAAAAGGCACGTAAAGCGTATGTGTGGAATATTTGGTTGCATTCTAAAAGACGGCACAGCAGCCCCCCTAATTCATTCTTCCCTAAAAAGACTCGAATACCGCGGATATGACTCAGTCGGCATCGCCACCATAAGCAACGGCACCGTCCACCTAAAAAAAGACAGCGGCAAAATCGACGAAGTCCACAAAATCCTAAACCTCGATGATCTACCGGGGACCATAGGAGTCGGTCACACCCGCTGGGCAACCCACGGTGCCCCCCTCAAAGTCAACAGCCACCCCCACACAGACTGCACAGGCGAAATCGTCGTCGTACACAACGGCATCATCGAAAACTTTCTTGAATTAAAATCAGAACTCACAAACCTCGGCCACACCTTCGTGTCCAAAACCGACACCGAAGTCATGGCGCACCTCATCGAGGAAACCCTCAAACAAAACCCCAAACTATCTTTTGAGCAAGCCGTACACGAAAGCCTCAAACGTGTTGAAGGCTCCTACGCATTCGCCATCCTCTCCACACGTGAACCTGACAAAATCATCTGCGCCAGAAATGAAAGCCCACTGGTTTTAGGCATCAACGGGCACGGCGTTTTCTGCGCTTCAGACATCCCAGCGTTTTTGGAAGTAACAAACAAAGCCGTCATGATCAACAACGGCGAACTCGTCGTCCTAAAGGCAGACGGATACGAAATCAAAAAAATCTCCGACGGCAGCCAAATCACACGTGAACCCATTACTGTGGATTGGACTCCTGAGATGGCGGTAAAGCAAGGGTACCCGCATTTCATGATAAAAGAGATCCATGAGCAGCCCGAAGTGCTCCGCAACACCCTGCGTATCCAAGACCACTACCTTGACCTTCTCTCAACATTTCTTGACCGCGCGAACGAGGTGTTTTTGGTGGCTTGCGGAACCAGCTACCACGCCTGCCTCGCCGCATCATACATGTTCTCCAAACTGGCGTTTCTACCAACATACCCCGTTTATGCTTCTGAATTCTTGGAGCAACATGGCAAATCCGTCAACATCGACAGCACCATCCTCGCGGTGAGCCAGTCAGGCGAAACCGCGGACACCATCGCCGCCGTTAGCTGTGCCCAGCAACGTGCAGCAACCATCCTCAGCTTAACCAACGTCATCGGCTCCAGCCTCACACGCATCAGCCGAGTCTACATCGGCACACAAGCAGGCCCAGAAATCGGCGTCGCAGCAACCAAAACCTTCACCTCCCAACTCAGCGTGCTCGCGCAGTTGGCGCTCAAGTTGGCTAAGAAGCGGGGTAAAATTTCGCAGGACGAAATCGACTGCCTAGAAGCAAAACTCCAACTCCTCCCAGAAATGGTCAACACAATCGTAACGACTCAAGAAGAAAAAATCAAAGGCTTAGCCAAAAAATACGCAGACGCAAAAATCTTCTTCTACTTGGGCAGAGGCATAAGCACCGCCACCGCGTTTGAGGGCAGACTCAAACTCATGGAAATCGCCTACATCCCCTCAATAGCGTTCCCCGCTGGCGAAAGCAAACATGGCCCCATCAGCCTCATCGAAGACGGCTTCCCGGTCGTGTTCGTATGCCCCAAGGATGACACTCACCGAACTGTAATCGGCAACATCATGGAGATGAAAGCCCGCGGCGCCCACATCTTAGCCATCATCGAGGAAGGCGACCAAGAAATCAAATCCCTCGCAGACGACTACGTCGAAGTCCCCAAAGGCATCCCCGCCGTGCTCTCCCCAATTCCCTATGCAGTGCCACTTCAGTTGCTGGCATATTATGTTGCTGTTGAAAAAGGCCTCAACCCAGATATGCCCCGAAACTTGGCGAAGTCAGTTACAGTCAAGTAACCCCCAATTTTGAGGTCGATAAAGTGAGTGCTCTGCTGAATCGAGACGCAACCATCGAAACAGTCCTCAAAAAATGCTCAAACTGCGGGCACCCAAGAGGCAGCCACAGAAAAGACAGAGAATGTACAGTACTAGGATGCATCTGCAAACAGTTCAGCCAATAAACTAGCCGAACCATTTTTCCAGCGAAACCTTTCCCTTCTGCTTCTTGCTACCTGTAGTCATCCGTTCAAGGGATTTTTTGATGCGTTCCTCGCCGAACTCTTTCTCGCGACACATAAAGTCGATGATGCCCTGCTCGTCAGGGTCTCTCCATTCGAGCTTGTAGTTGTCGGTAACTTTGGGGTGGAGAAAGATTTCTCTGATTTGGTTGGGTTCACATGGGAAAGTGGCGTTTTTGATGTAGGGTAAGGCGGCTTCTATGGTGCCGTGTTGACGGATGAGTTTGAGGGCGGTTTTGGGGCCGATGCCTTCGATGCCGTCTGGGTTAAAGTCGGTGCCGATTAAGATGCCGACGTCGATTAGCTGTTCGTAGGTTAACCCGCATTCACTCAATGCCTTGGAGAGTTCAACCACTTCGGGCACAACTTCGATGAACACTTTGCCCCGCCTTCTTCTACCAGAAATCGTAACATTACGCAGTAACCTCGGCGCTCCAAAGAGGAGACTGTCGTAGTCTTGGCTGGCACAGTAATCCGCAATGCCTTTCCGCGTCATATGGGCGGCTTGGGCTTCACCTTCGCTTGGCGCCTGCACCCACGGTAACCCCATCAACCCCAGTAGCTTCTGGCTTTCATCTAACATGTAGTCCTTCATGGTCGTTGAAGCCTGTGCATACATGCGGGCTTCTTCGGGTTTGCCTTCTTTTACGGCTTTTTCGTAACGAATAGCGGCTTCTACTTTGATTTGGCGGCGGCGTTCAATCTCTGCTGCCTTGAGCACTGGAGATTCGCCGTCGAAAACGTAGACGGGTTTTAATCCCATTTCGACGAGGTTGCTTGTGCGGTAGAAGAGACCGCTTAAGTGGCTGGTGATTTTGCCTGTGCTGTCCTTTAGGGGGGTGCCGTCTGGTTGGCGTATAATGCTGAGAAACTGGTAGATGGCGTTGTATGCGTCTATGGCTATTATTTTGCCTGAAAGGTCTTCGAGTTTGATTGGGGTTTTTGGTATGAGGTCTTTGAAGTTTACGCCCAAAAGGACACCACACAAAGCATAGGAAAACACAAGTTAAAGAGGTTTGCGAATCGACGCAATAAGCTACCTTCTCAGGTGCTTTTTGCTTTTTCCCAAAAGAAAGAAAAACCTCTTTTGCCCACATAATCACGCTTGCCGTGACTTTTGTTCTTTATATAAGGGAGGGGAGGTCAGCTTTGAGACGTCGCGTGATTCCAGCAGGTACGGATACGGAAACGTATGCGCCCACTAAAAGGGCAAAAAACTGAAAGCACAGAATGACTAATTGCACAGAGGAGTTCAAAACAAAAATTTAACTCAGTAAAATAGCTCTATGAGAGAACTTGTAATAACAAACCTATGAGGGTGAAGACAGCGACAAGAGCAGCAATCACTGCCACAACCCGCCGTTCACTCATAGGTCGCTTGTACGTTATCACAGTAACTAAGCTTCTCATGCTGTCTGAGCACAGTTTTTTGCCGTCAAAACTAACTGAGGCTTTCTTGCGGGTGAAGAACACGGAAAGCAGGATGATTGAGCTGTTGAATATGAAAGGTATTATGGAGATTATGAGGTTGACTTTCATGTCGGAGAGGATAGCGAAAGCCGCGATAGTCATGCCTATAGCAAACGAGCCTGTGTTACCGACAAAGATTTTTCCTGACAGGTTCAGGGCTGCAAGCACGAGCCAGAACAGCAGGGGCCCCACCATGAGGAGCCAGTTTGGAGAAAACACCATCAGGCCTGCGATGACTATGGCGGGGCAGAGTGTTTCTAATCCGTTTAATCCGCCAAGTTGGTTTACGGTGTTGGTAACTATCATGACGATTAAGGGGATTATTAGGTAGAAGTATAGCACACCGAAGTCGATGATACCTATGAAAGGCAAAGTAATTGATGTTCTTGCATGTATGAACTGTGCGTAGTAAATCAGGGGCAAAGCAGCAATCAGCGGCATAAAAGCCTTGTAGCGCCACTTCAAATCTATCCAGTCATCCATCATCCCCATAAACCCGCCGAACAAGACGCAAGCAGCTAAAGTGAAAGCTGCGGAAACTGGTTCAGGGTGGGAACTCTGCTGCAAAAAATACACTAAGAAAAGATAAACGGTTGTGAATAGGACGTAGAAAACGCCTAAACCGTTAGGTACTAGGGGACGACCAACTTTGTGTTGGTCGGGAACCTTGGGGAACAATTTGCCGCTTCCTGTTCAGTTAATTTAAGGGTTGGCTGCGTTGTATGCTGCCCAGTCAATCTGATAGATTGCTACGATTGGGATTAAGCCGCTGTATTGGTTGGGTGCGATGTCGAGTCCTGCGAAGTAGGCTTCTTTGAAGTATTTCGGTGCAGCCACGGTTATGTCTGGGGTCACGGTGTAGGTTCCGGTGGCTGAGACTCTGGTGGCGTATGTTGTTCTAGCGTAACCCAACAGTTCGTATATTACGCTGTTTTGGCCTTTAGCGTTCCAATCCCACATGCCAGTTGTTTGGTTGGATGCACCGAAGTAGCTTTCTGCCCGTTTATCGGTTGAATCGTACCATGCGTTTGCTTCGTCTATGTAGCCTTGCTGGATGAGGCGGTCCATGCCTTGTGAGGAGATTCTGGCCATCCAAACCCATTTGCTCTCGTCACCATACGAATAGGGGTATAGGATGTATTGGTTTGTGCCAGCTTGGTAAGCGTAAACGGTGGTGAATACCGCGATGTATTTCACTCGTTCTTGACCGTAGCTTTTGGTGATCATGTTTAGGCATTGGTTCTCGTTAGACATGAACATGAACCCGATGTTTTCGATCTGTGTAGCGTTAACTGTGGTGTTGTCTGCCAGTGTTGTTACGTTTCCAAGGTCACTTAGCCAGTTACCATAGTCCCACCAACTCACGACGACGTCGCTTCGTTTCGCATTATTGTTTAGCCACTGGATGGCGTTAAGCCATGTGTCCACGTTGTCGGTGAGTCCTGCTCCGCCTAATGGAAGGCTTGAACTGCTGATAGCAGTCGGTGTAAAGGCTTGTGACACTGACCGTGGCATACCGCCTGTCTGAGGTGAAAACGCAAAGTTGGTTATCAAAATCAGGAATATGAGTATGATGGCAAATCCGCTGTATTCTTTGCTGACACGTAGCATTTTACGTTTAGATTTAACCATGGCTCTTGAAGCTTCATGCAGTTGATTAACGAAGGGCTTAACCATACCCATGATGCCTATTCCCGCGATTATGGCGAATGCAGGACCCAGAAGCACCAGTAAGCGCACCATGGAGTTAGCGAAGTATAGTGAGGTTACTGCGAATAGGAGGAGGAAGATGTTTCGGTTTGTAGGTTTCTTAACAGTGAAGTACAAACCTATTAGGAAGAAGAGTATGCTGATTCCGAATTCCACGTAGAGATTGCCCCATGCAGAGATTCTTTGCTCAGCTACTGAATCGACCAAGGGTGAGGCAGCCCTGATGAATGGGTCTAGAACTGTGATGAATTTGCCTGCGAGGCTGCTAAGTGCGCCTGTTAGGCCTAAAGCGGCAACTGCGCCGACTATTGCAACTATGGAGGCAATTATGAGGTATAGTTTGCTTTTTGCAGATATGTTATTGCGCAACAGTTCTGCCACAATCAAAACCACAAAGACCGCTGCAACAGGCAGAATTGCGCCTGAAGTGAGGTAGTTTAAGCCCAGATAGGGTACTTTGGTACCGATCATTAACGCTAAGCCGAAGGTTATGCTGTAGTTGATGAGCATTCTTTGGCTGTACCGTTTCAGCAGAACTAAGACGAATACGAATAGGACAGATAAGCCGATGACGAAGTACGCTGCACCCCAGCCCATTATGAAGTAGGCTAAAGCTAAACCAGCGCCCACTGAATAGAGCAGTGAGGCTTTGAGTGAACGGTTCCCGTCAAGTGAACGCATAAAGAGGAACATGAATAAAACTAAACCAAGAACACCTGGAACTTCTGTGTCGAAGAAACCCAGTGAGCTTCTCTGCAGAAAAGAAGGCACCAGTGCCAAGAATAAAGCTGCAAATAAGCCAACTCCGCGCCCGCCCATATCTTTTCCTAAGAGGTATATGATAAAGCAGGAAAGTGCGGCCATGAATGCGGGCAGTATTGCACAGAAAGTCATCAAATCGAAGTGCCCAAAGACTGAAACAATACTGTATAGTACTGCTGCGGTTGCGGGTAAAGCAGGTAACGAACTGGACATGTCTAACCCGTTTGGATACCACTTCATTGTGTCAATCCAAGCGGTCGGATAATACGGAGAAAGCAAACCGTAATCTAACATGTGCCGTGTGATGCTGAGTTGGTAGTAGGGGTCGAACTCGTTTAGCAGCGAGGTTCCTGCAGATAGGTTTTCCCAGCGGAGAGGCAACATGCGGATAGTGAACGCGATGAAGAAAATCAAGATGAGTGTTGCGTATACAAGGATTGTGCCGTGGCTAAGGTTTATTCCAAGCCTGCTAAAGACATTGCCAAGTCGGTCTTTGATTGTTTCCCCCACTTTAAGCCATCTCGTGTTTAGTGTATGTTGGATTGTACTATTTTACACATTGGAGATTTATTTATGGCTTTCCAAAACCAAGTTAATGACATACAAACATTCTGCGCGGTTTAATCTTCAGAGGGTTTGTAAAAAAACGGTTGTGAATAATTGCTTTTGAGTTTTAATTTAGTCAAAACCGAAGTCTAAAGGGTACAAACCACTCAAATCAACTAAAGATAAAAAATCAACTTTGGAAACTTTTTGGCACCCTTTAAACTTGAAAAAGAATTTTAGTTAACGCCGTTTGTTTACAGCCGTGACTTCGACATCAAGCGGTAACAAGGACAGTTTTCGGTTGCATTTTGGGCAGTTCCCGCCGTTTTCCTGAATAATTTCGTCTGGAGGCCTCAACTCGGGGCCTTCGTATAGTACGTGGTGACATCCATGACAAATAACTCGTTGCGGCATGCCAGTTCCCCATAGCATAGGATGTTATGGAATATTTAATGATTGCTAAACAGGACGCTGTGACAAAAAGTTTAGCTGTGAAGGTTTTATTTGACAGTTCAACCTCAATTGTTGATGCGTGGTTTAGAGGTAAGTGGAAAAATATACTTTAATCGTAACAGAAAAGCCTGATGCCGCCGAAAGAATAGCCGCAGCCCTTGACGTGCAGGGGAAACCTGAAAAAAACCAGAAAATGGGAGTTCCATTTTTTAGGGCGCAACGAAGGGGAGAAATCGTGGTTGTTCCAGCAGTTGGACACCTCTACACGATTACCAGTAAAGACAAAAAGAGAGATTACCCTGTTTTTGATTACCAATGGGTGCCACGGTGGCAAGCAGAGAAAGGCGCAGCGAAAATCCGCACGTGGCTCAAAGTGATTTCTGAGTTAGCGGCAGACGCTGAAGGCTTTGTGGATGGCTGCGATTTTGACATCGAAGGAAGCATAATCGGTTACACTATTCTCAAGTATGCCTGTGGAGAAAAACAGCAAGTTGCCAAACGCATGAAATACTCCACCTTAACTACAGAAGAACTCCAAGAGGCATATGACCACTTGCTGCCGAAGCTTGATTTTGCGTTGGTGGAGGCTGGGTTAACGCGGCATGAAATCGATTGGCTCTACGGCATAAACCTCTCCAGAGCACTAACAACTGCAGCGAAACAAGTCAGCGGTCAATACGCCACTCTAAGCACTGGTAGAGTGCAGGGTCCAACATTGCGGTTTCTGGAGGAACGCGAAAAAGAAATCCAATGTTTTGTACCTACACCCTACTGGAAATTAACCGCAAAAATCAGCATAAACGACACAGATATAGATGCGGAATACCTCAAAACTTTGGAGACTCTCAAAGAAGCTACAGAATTAAAAGAGAAAAGTAAAGCTAAGCAAGGTACAATAGAAACCGTAAAAGTTACAGAAGCCTTGCTAAGTCCACCTATTCCATTCGACTTGGGGGCTCTGCAAAGTGAAGCCTACAAACTTTTCCACCTAACACCAATTCGGACTTTGGCGATTCTGCAACGCCTCTACATAGCCGCATTGATTTCTTATCCAAGAACAAGCAGCCAAAAACTGCCGCCCTCAATCGGCTACTGCAGCATCCTCAAGAAACTTGGGGCTAATCCAGCTTACAATCGACAAACTGCAGAGTTGTTAGCTAATAAGGATTTGAAGCCTAACGAAGGCAAAAAATTTGACCCCGCCCACCCAGCAATATACCCTACAGGCAATTTACCCCAGAAAGCCATAGATGACGCGTCAAGAAAAGTCTTTGACTTGGTGGTTAAACGGTTTTTAGCGGTTTTTGCGGAGCCTGCACTTAAACAGAACGTTGACGTAACAGTTTCAATTAATGGGGTTCCGTTTGGGTTTTCTCTGGCAAGGACATTGAGTGAGGGCTGGATGAAATATTACAAACCCTACGTGCAGGTAAAAGACGACAAAATGCCGACTTTGATTGAAGGACAACTGGTCGATGTTAAACGGGTAAGTCTAAAAGAGCTTTATACGCAGCCGCCGCCCCGATACAACCCCCGAAGTCTGCTCCTCAAGATGGAGAAGGAGGAAATTGGAACCAAAGCCACCCGAGCCGCAATCATAGAGACACTTCAAGAACGCAAGTATCTCAGGGGAGCAGACAACTTTGCAGTCAGTGATTTAGGCTTCACAGTTATCGAGGTTCTGCAGAAGTATTGTCCTATTGTAGTTTCTTCTGAGATGACACGGAGTCTTGAGGAAAGGATGGATTTGATTCAACAGGGCAAAGAAAACAAGCAAACAGTACTGACTGACGCTGTTGAGACTTTGAAGGCGGCCACAGATGAGTTGAAGTCAAAGGAAAAGGCAGTTGGCGCCCAGCTAAGTCAGGCGTTACAGAGAGCGCGGTTGGAGGAGCGTACAGTTGGTTTTTGCCCGAACTGCAAAAGCGGCCAGTTAATTATTTTGCAATCCCAAAAAACAGGCAAACGCTTTGTAGGCTGCAACAACTACTTCCAAGACAAATGCAACACTACTTATCCCCTCCCCCAAACAGGCACAGTTAAACCCTTAGCTAAGCCATGTAAAAACTGTGGCGCCCCCGTCGTGTCAGTTTATATCCGTGCAAGGAAGCCGTGGCGGCTCTGCCTCAACCCAAAGTGCCCCAGCAAAGGAGCCTCAAAACCATGAAGTGCAACGTTTGCCAGCGGGAAGCACAGGAGCGGGGTTACTGTGCTCTGCATTTGCAGGCGTACCATGCTATCCGCAAGAAGTATCAGATTTGGGTTAAGGCTTCGGGCGTAGGTTGGAAGGAGTATTTGGTTCTGATTCAGAAAAATTCATTAACTGGGGAATGGGCTAAAGATGTAGCAAAGCAACTAATTAGGGAAGAGGAAAAAGATGTCGAACAAATTAAAGAAAACATCTGAGGATATGTCGTTCTCGCTTAGCCGATGGTTCCGCAAGTTATCAACCAACGCGCCATCAACTTTCATAGTTACCGTGGTCGTAATTGCGTATGCGATTTTCCTCTTCGGAGGCGGCTTATACACCTTAATCAACAACCCTGTTGCTTCATACTACACAAGTTCAGGCGGATTCATGTTCCTCTACCCCGATATAAGTAGCCAATTCGGCGCAGACACAATCATCGCCGTAACACTATACGCAATGGGCTTCTTTGGGTTACTTACCATCTATCAAAGCGCAAAAAACGTCAGCAAACCCAGACAAGCATACATGATGATGGTTGTCGGCATCACTTTATTGTTGCTGTCCTACATATTCCTCGAAGGCGCAATCAACTACAAGCTCTACGGCTAAAAATACCCCCCATTTATCGTGGGAACACAATTTTTTGATTTTTTAGATGAATTGTTTTAGTTACCATGGGTGCTTCTTTAATTTCAACTTGTAAGCACCATAGTTAGTTAGCAAGTGAATCGGCGGAGTAATCAACAGAACCGTCAAGATAACCTGCCAACTCAAACCCGACCAATTAATCAAAGCCAGCGGCAGCGAAAACACCACAGCACCCACAACAAAATCAATCTGATCCACAATCGGCAACAATCCGCCAGGGGCAATGTCGAGCCGTCTCTTGATGAATGCACCAGTTAAATCTCCTAAAAGCGCACCCAAAGGAATCAATACACTAAACAGCACAGGATAATTGTCAAAGCCAAAAACCAAGCCTTCCGCTAAACCGACGCCGAAACCCACCGCCCAACCGAAAAAGAAGCCGCGCCAAGTTTTGTTGTTGCCAAAGATTCGTTTGCCGTCTACAAAGTTTCTGCCGAAATCCATCTTTACTCCGCCGCCCGCTAAGACAGGTGTTGCGTTGGCGCAGTAGGCGGGAAAAATGAATTTTAAGGCTTCAACGATGAGTAGCGCGACATCCATGCTTTTCAACCATGCTTTAGGGAAGTTGTGTATCTCTTATTCCAGTTTCCCCTATTTGTATATAGCACACTGCTTCGCCTAAAAGTTGCGGGGCTTTCTCGACGGTGGCTTTGATGGTTTGGGGAAAGTCTGAGGGTTTAAGGAAGAGTATGTTTTCTGCCCAGAATTTAAGAACCCTCGTAGCCACAGGACGCAAGCTTGAGGTTTGCTCGCTTATGACGCTACGGACTTGGCTGGTCATGACCAACGGGATTTTTTTGGTCTTCACTGTCTGGGCTAAAACAGCGAGTTGACGGTTTAACTCTCGGTTAAAGCTGAAGGTTTTAGGGCTTTCCGCCGCTCTTGCGCTGTACAGCGATGTGAAAGTGTCAATTATAATTAAGCCCACGTTGACGAGGTAGTCTTCGATGCGGTCGATTAGGGCTGTTTGCTCCCTAAAATCTGCGGGTTTAACCAGCACAATCCGCTCTGCCACGACTTCAAAGTTTCTGCCTGCAATTTGGTAGAGGCGCTCGGTTGAAAAAGTGTTGTCGCAGTCTACATAGAGGACTTTGAGGTCTTGGAGGGCACAGTTAACAGATAGTTGCAGCATCAAGGTTGATTTGCCTGTTTCTGGTTCACCATACATCAAAGTAATTGTAGCGGGCTTTATGCCGCCTCCGAGGCACTCGTCGATGCATTCTAAGCCAGTTGAGATATGAGCCATGAGATCACTCAAGGATTATTAGGTTGAATTAGATATTGTGTTTTGCACTTAAACGTATACTCTTTAAGGATGGTTTATGAAGGAAAAGGTTGCGGTGGCAACAGTTCAGGGCAGGGCTTACTTTCTATTAGTCAACGCACTGCGTGAACAAGGCATAGGCTTTGTGAGTTTAATGCCAGGCGAACCCATGCCCACCAAAGTCAAAGTTGTCATAACAACTGAAAAAGAAAAAAGCAAAGTCAATTACGAGAAAATCCTCGTCTTCCAAGGCGAAGAACAACTTGAAAGCCTAATCATCGAAGTCAAAAAGCTCCTGTTAGGTAAAGAAACCTACGAGAAAATGGTGGTTGGAATTGATCCTGGCGAAGCCATCGGGCTGGCTGTTTTGGCAGATGGAAAAGTAATCGAAGAAAGCAACTGCTACAGCAGCCATGAATTGACCTGCAGCATCCTTAAAGTGCTGAAAACAGTAAACTTCGATGCAACCAGCGCTGTGGTAAAGATTGGAAACGGCGTTCCCATCTACAGAGAACTGCTTGAAGACCTAGATTATTCCCTGCCAGCGCAGGTGACGCTGGAAGTGGTGAGTGAAGCGGGAACCAATCGCCCTCAGAAGGTGCACAGCAGAAAGATTAGGCATATATCTTCCGCTATCCGTATAGCTGGAAGAAACGGCCCTAAATATACAAGGAGGAAGACGATTGCATCGAACAGTACAACCCAATAGAACCCTACTCGTGGATGGCCCCGCATCGGTTCAGTTAGTCGCAGGAAAAGCGGAAGTGCTTGGCTACCCACTAAAAACAGAGCAAAGGGTTCTTGTTCGGGAAGGCAAACGTCAACCCTTCTACACTGTCGAAACCGCAGTTTTTAACGTGCTGCTAGGTGCAAACGCAGCGGTTCAAGAGGTGGAAGGCTGCACTGTTCCTACATCTTGGAGCAAACCTGTCCAAACGGTCCTTGGTTTGGAGAAAAAACCTGTAGTTATAATCGTTTTAGGTGCCTGTGATGTGGGTAAAAGCAGCTTCTGCACCTACATGGTAAACAAACTGGTGGAAGCCAAACGCTCCGTCGCAGTCATCGATGGAGATTTAGGGCAATCGGACATTGGCCCCTCAGCTTGCGTTGGCTTCTCGGCGGCTTCTGCACCTGTAACGGAACTCTACAATCTGCGCTTTTTGAATGGTTGTTTCGTCGGCGCCACATCTCCTGTTAAGGCAGCAACGCAAACAATCAAGGCACTAAATTGTATGATGGCTGAGGCAACCGCCAAACAAGCTGATTACATTTTGGTTAACACGGATGGGTTTGTCAGTGGTGAGGCAGCTATCAGGTACAAGTTGTCTATCATTAAGGAGCTTAAACCTGATGTGGCCGTTGGGGTCCAAATGGGGGATGAACTGGAAGAGTTAATGTCGTATTTGGGCGGCGGCGGATTAATGATGGTTGAACCATCTCCAGCAGTGAACCAGCGCACCCCCGAAAAACGCAAACTACTACGCGAAATGACGTACGCCAAATACCTCAAAAAATCTAAACTCCACTGCATACCCATCAGCCAAATCAACCTCGAACCCCGAAACGGCGTTCCAAAAGAGCAGAAACCAGAGAGGGGGTTACTTGTCGGCTTATATGGACGAGGA
Source organism: Candidatus Bathyarchaeota archaeon (assembly GCA_026014685.1). Classification (NCBI taxonomy): domain Archaea; kingdom Thermoproteati; phylum Candidatus Bathyarchaeota; species Candidatus Bathyarchaeota archaeon. The sequence goes on along the minus strand of JAOZHW010000003.1, from coordinate 109,746 downwards.
ACCAGATTCTTAGGCATCGGCGTCTTACGAGCAGTTAACTCGGAGAGGAAAGTGCTTAAAATTCAGACTGCTGTTAGGTCGAAGCCTTTTAGGCTTGTTTTTGGTAAAGTTCACTTGAACGAGAAACTTCAAGAAGTTGAAGACTGATTACTGAAGAAGTCTCGGATTTCTTGGGCTAAGACTCCAGGTTTGTCAGGCAGTATTTTCATGCCGTTAGTAACCCATGAAGGTATGAAACTCTTGCAGTAAGCGGTGGCGTAACGGAAATCAAGAAACACTATAGCGCCCTTATCGTCTAATGTGCGTATTGGTCTGCCAGCGGCTTGACAAGCTTTTTTCATAGCAGGCAAAATGTAGCCGTATTCTCGACCTCGACCAGGAAACCTATCCTCATAATAATCAATTTGAGCCCTAACTCTGGGAGTTGGCTCAGCGTAAGGCACACCCACAATAACCACCGAATTCATCTGATTACCCGGGAAATCTACCCCCTCCGAAGTCCTGCCGCCCTGCACACCGAGAAAAACTGCGCCGCCCTTATCGCCGCATGCTTTGAAGTCATGTACCAGTTTCTCGTTGACTTTTGAGGTCATGCCGCTTTTTTCGTAGTAGAGCGGTTTTAGAAGCTGCTGTTCTAAGCCTTCTGAGAGAAGCGCGTTTAAGACTTGGAAACTGGCGGCGAATATGCCTGTGTTGGTGGGTGTGCTGTTGACAACTTCGTTTATGCGGTCAATCATCGTCTGGTACATCTTGGGAGTCCGTTTCTCCATCGACGTGGTTACACCGAGGCTAACAGCTGAAAAGACATGTTCTTTGGGAAACGGCGAAGGCGCAAGGAACTGCACGGTACTTTCAGGAAGACGAGTGATTTGTGCATAGGCTTCCAATGGCTGAAGAGTCCCCGACATAATCACGTTTGCGTATGTCGATGAGAAGACTGGTTCAGTGATTTTAGCTGGGTCTAAAGCGACGATTTCGAGTTTAGCGGTTTTGTTGCCTTCCTTGTTGAAGTATTTGCTGGCAACATTGATGTACGAATTGTCGTTTATGGTGTCTAGCCATTTGCTGAAGAAGTCGGCTGTGGCGTTGACGTAGCTGCGGGGGTTTTTGCCCTCTGCCAACAGCGCCTTTTTGATTGCGACGCCTGCTTCATGCATGTGGATGAAAAAATCACGTGGTTTAGCTATGCCGCCCTGCTTCTCTATAATTTCAAGTATGCGAGTGGGTGAGATGATTTCTTCTTTGCTTATTTTGTCTGTCAGTTTGTCTAATTCGCCGCGGAAGAAATGGGTAAATTCTTCGATATCCTTGTAACCGAAGCGCTCTGCCTCCATCTCTGCCTGCCGCAATATGAAAAGGGTAAGTTGACTACTGGAGATGTCAACAGCGGTTTCTGGCAGATTGTGGGCTTCATCTACAACGAGTATGATTTTCTGCAGTTCCGTCTCCAAATTCTTCAGGAACGCCGTGCGAATTTGTGGATCGAAAACATAGAGGTAACTCAACGCAATTACCCGCGCGTCATGCACAGCGCCTTTGACGAGTTCGTAGGGGCATATCTCTTTTTTCTTGCACACTCGAAGAATTTCTGAACCCATATACGGACGACTGGCAACTTGCTGCTGAAGAGAGAGGTACTCGTAGGAGCGGTTTTCCACGTTTCGGTAGTAGGGGCATCTGCCTTTAGCTTTGAGAAGCTCGCATACTTCCATAAGCGATTTAGAGTCGAAAGCGCCTTTGGCGGCGAAGACGTTTAGGCACATTTCGTTTCGTCCGCGGATGCTGACGCCTGTAACTGGCCGCTGCTTGTAAATCATCCTTAACTCGTCGATAACTCGGTCGTGTTGGCGGTGTGTGCGTGCGACGTAGAGGATTTTGAGGTTTTTCTTCATCGCCACAGGCAAACACGCAGAGAGCGCCGAGATGGTTTTGCCCAAACCGTTACTACCCTCGATTAAGACACTTTTGCGTTCATTTACGGCTTGGTTAACGGTTGCTATGAATTCATCTTGATGCGGGCGCGCGTTGCTGTAGGGAAAGTATTCGAGGACTTCTGCAGGCAACTTGCAGGGTTGTTTACTCATGCGGTAACCCCCTTAGATGGGCAGTAGGTGTTAACTGGGCAGGCGTTGCAGTGGGGGTTGCGTGCTTTGCAGGTTTTTCTGCCATGCGAAATCAACAGTAAATGCACTGAGAGGTAATCTTTGGGTTTGAAAAACGACTGTAGGCTCAGCCGCACATCTTCGTAGCCGCCTTCACATGGCGCCAACCCCAGACGCCTCGACACGCGATTAACATGGGTATCCACAGGAATCGTTGGCTTACCCAAAGAAAACAACAAAACCACATCAGCCGTTTTGGGGCCCACACCTGGAATTTCCATCAAAGCCTTTCGCGCCTCCTCAACTGGCAACAACGAGATGGGTTTTAGGGTACCACCGAATTTTTCAAGAATGATTTTTGAGGCAGTTTGGATGGTTCTGGCTTTGTTCTGGTAGAGTCCACCGATGCGAATACATTCTTCAATCTCGTTTAATTCTGCGCTAGCCAACTCTTGGGGGGTTATTTTGAAGTGCGTGGCAAGTTTTTTGAAAGCTCGCTCTGTGTTGGTGTCAGCGGTGTTCTGTGAAATAATCGTAACAACCAGCGTTTCGAATGGGTCGGCGCTAGCTTTGACGAGATGGGGAAAACTCAAAGTGTCTTTTAGAGTTGACAGAATTGTTTGTGCGCATGCTTCAGTTAACGTGTGTGCCTTCACCCCATCGGATAGAATTCTGAATTCTATGCTGTATCTGGCTATAAATACCAATTGCGCACAAAAAAAGCATTTTTAGGATTCTAATAGTAAACCGGAAAAACATCAATAGAAAAAGCTGAATCAAACCTAACCCCACATATCTACCCCCGAAAAAAATTGTCCTCAAAGAGAACAACTTCAGCTCGGCTTGTGGCAAAATTAAATAAGTTACCGCTGACACTGTTAGGGGTAGCTTTGGATGGATAAGTGTTTGTCTGGTAAGCATGACGTAACAGTTTCTTATGAGCCATTCCGCGAAATCGTAATCATGGAGAAAACCCGCTTCGGAAGCCCCGAAGAAATCGCCCGCTTCACCTCAGTCATAGCAGGCGGCAAATTAGCAGGGCTCTACTGGGTTGACGGCGTAGTGTTCCTCTATTTCCCCTTAACAGCATCTAACATCGCTGTTGCTAAAGAACTGTTAGAAAAACGCAAAGTCTACTGGACATACGTGGGCTACGCCATGATGCCTCGTTATATGCAAACAATCGAAACCAAAGAAAAAATGATCGTGCCAGTCGTAGACATCTCCGCTGACCCAATTCTAAAGTCAGTAGCACACTGGCTAAAAGCACAGCAGTGAGCGGCGTGCCGCATCTGATTTTTGAGGGTACAGTCTTCTCTGGCAAACGTGAAGGAAAAAAGTTTTTAGAATTAACTTGGGTTAGGCGGCAAATCCAGCGCAAAGTGGGCTTCACCCCATACTCAGGCACCTTAAATCTACGCTTATCAAAGGAGATGGCGGAAAAAAGAAAACAGCTACAAGGTTCTGCTCAATTCGTTATTGAACCAGAAAAAGGCTACTGCCCAGGCAACCTATACAAGGCAGTCATCGGCACAATTGAATGTGCCATAATAATTCCACAAATCCCCAAATACCCAGATGACGTGCTAGAAATTATCTCGCCAGTCTATCTCCGTGGAAAACTGGGGCTTGCGGATGGCTCAATGGTGACCTTAACGGTTACTTTTTAGCTTTAGTTGCGTTGCAGGATTTTTTGTAGTTAGCAAGGTAGTCTTCAAATGCGCCGTTCCGTTTGAGGTATTCACCGTAGTGAACCAGAGAAGCCATAGCGCAGGCTGCATCCTCAGGTGAACCAAACGAAGGCACACAGAGGCGGTCAAAGCGACTGCGAGTATAGAGCGCCATTTCTGTTTCGCCTATGTCGCACATTACGAGGGGTTTTTGGTATTTTTTGGCTACTTCTACGATGCCGTCAATGTATTTTTCGCGTAAGCCTGGCATATGATGTAAACCTAAGAGGATGATGCCGTGTATGTTTGGGTCTTGGAACATAATGTCAGCTGAAGTCACAAACTGCTCGTCAGTCACTGAACCCGTTAAGTCAACGGGGTTGTGAGTTGCGGCGATTTGGAGGATAGCTCCCTTCTTTTTAAGTTCCTCAAACTTCGCCTCTGTCTCTTCGGTGAAGTGCTCCACAGTTAAGCCCAGAGTTTCCAATTCATCGACGGTCATGACTCCGGGTCCACCTGCGTCAGTTAAAATACCGATGTTTTTGCCCATAGCTGGAGGCTGCATGGCAAGCGCTTTGCCGATGTCAAAGAAGTCTTCCATGTTATGTGCACGAATTACTCCGCTTTGCTCGAAGGCGGCGTCGTAGACTTTATCACTGCCTGCAATGGCGCCTGTGTGGCTAGCTGCGGCCCGTGCACCTGCACTGCTGCGACCGGACTTGATGACGACAACGGGTTTTTTGAGAGTGACTTTTTTAGCGATCTTTATGAAGTCGCGGCCATTTTTGACGTCTTCAAGGTAGACGAGGATGACTTTGGTTTCCTTGTCATACATGAGGTAGTTGAGTATGTCAGATTCAGAGACATCACTCTTGTTACCGAAAGAAACGAATTTCGATACACCCATCTGGCGACCAGTAAGGTAGTCGAGTGCGGCTACACCGAAAGCGCCACTCTGAGTTATCATAGCTATGCATCCGGGAAGAGGACGGGGTGTGGCAACCACATCTTCGCCTGTGGTAAGTGTCTTTGTTTCAGGCAGAAACAGGGTGTCGATTCCTGTTTTAGAGTAGTAAACCCCGAGGCAGTTGGGGCCCAAAATTCGGATACCGCCTTTGGCTGCGATGGATATGACTTGGTCTTCAAGTTCTTTGTTACCGACTTCCTTGAAGCCCGCGGTGATTATGATTGCGGTCTTAACTTTTTTGTTAACAGCTTCTTCCATTACTGATGGGACAATCTTGGCGGGAACGATAACAACCATCAAATCCACTTCGCCGGGGACACTGCTTAGCGTCTTGTAGCATTTAAAACCCAAGATAGATTCTTCACCTGGATTAACAGGATAGAGTTCCGCTTTGAGAACGCCGCGCTGCTTGTTTATAGCTAAGTTTTTAAAGATAACGTTCCCTGCTTTGTCGGACTTTTTGGTTGCGCCGATGACTGCGACTGAGCGTGGATTAAAGAATGCATCCATCTTTTGAAGTGCTTCTTCCATAGTTTATCCCATCGTATTTCCGCATAGAGCTTGCAAGCCAATTTTTATGTCTTGCTCTCCAGAAAACGGGTTTTCTGTTATTTTGGTTAAGGTTTTCAAGCATTTATGTGTAGTGCAGAACTTTTCTTACAATCACCAAGGGCGTATGGACCACGCGATCCAGCATCTCCCAACTCACTGAGTCAACGTTAACGTGGAACCGCGACGCCATATCCCACACCGTCGCACCCGAACCTGGCCCCCGAGCTCGGTCAGCGATGTTGGTGATTGTTAACGCCTGACCAGCAGACAATTCACAGCCCGCCACAGCAAGAGGCGTTGAACTCCGTTTAAGCCTCAGCATCCTGCCCAAAACATATGTGAAGACTCCGCCAAAAGAATGAATTCCCCGCATCGGGTTTGGGCGTGGTGTAATGTAGAAGTTGCGGAAACGGTACGTTTTATCGGTGTCTGCGATGACTACACAGACGGTTTTGCCGAGGACTTCTCGGATTTGTCTCTGAATGCGCTGTGCATAAGCATCCGCGCCTTTTAGGGGCAAACTCACATAAGAAAAAGCCAAGTTCGAGCCGTCGATTCCGCCTTCTGAACCGAAGAGAAGTGCCTGCAGCAACCCCGCCCGCTCAAGCGCCAACTGTTTGTGCCTGGTCCCCGACTCCAATGGATACTCGCGCAACCGTTGAATCAGCCGCAATCCAAAGCCACAGAGGTAGCCGAGGCACCAGCCCCATATCGTTCGCATCCAGAAATGGGCAAGGAATTTGGAATGGACACTAGCCTTTATAGCGCTTTCGTCGATTATGGTTCCAGTAGCTATGGCTATAGCTTTTTCTGAAACCACCACGAAGTCTCCGTCGAGAATTCTACCCTCAAGCGCCTCAGCTATCCTGTCAAGGTAGTTGTCGTTGGGTTTCCAGTAGCTGGCTGCAACGGCTAATGCACGGTACTTTGTCATTGTTTTCACTGATGCAGTTTTAGGTTTGGCTTAATAAGACTTGACCGCGTCTAGTTGACCAAGTTCTTTAAGCCAGCCTCTTTAGCCAACTGCAACGCCAAATCCATCTCCGCTTTGGTAAGCCTGCGCCTTAATTCTGGCAATTCATCTGCCCGCCACTCAGGACGATACTGAAACATCAAATTAACCCGTGTACCAGCACCCAAGTTTTTGGCGATCCACTGCAGTATCGGCTTAGTGCAGCACTCCAAATGACCAGGCAAAACCAGCACCCGCACCAAGAGTTCACCGTACTTTTTGGCTTCAAGATGGTTGCGTGTGCAGACTTGCCAGTAGTTTGGAGCGTCAGATATGCGTTCAGCGCAATTACCTGGGCCATACTTGAAATCCAGTAGGTAAACATCTGCGAACCCCGCCAGCAACTGTGCGGTTTGGGGGCTGTAGTAAGCGTTAGAATTCCAGACTACGGGCACGTTTTCGTTGACGTAAGTGAATGTGTTTAGCCAATGCTTCAGCCACGGGGTCGGTTCTCCACCGACCAAGTTGATGTTTCGGCAACCCTTTGAATGCAGGGTTTCGATTTCTTCTGCGAGTTCTTTAGGCGTGTATTCGATGGGGGTTTCTTTCCACTGTGAAATCTCCCAGTTTTGACAGTGACGGCAACGAATTGTGCAGCCCATCGTGAACACCGTGCCAGAGGGCACAAGTTCGGGTTCCTCGCCAGTGTGAGCAAAAATGCTGGAAACAGGCAGAGCGTTGCCGCAGCCACAATACCCCAACTGATCAGCCAGCCTGTTTATGTGGCATTGGCGGCTGCAGAGGTGGCAGCGTTGGAGGATGTCGGTGGCTATTTGGATTTTTAGGTCTAAGTAGGATTTTTCTGGTGTAGCCCTCAGAAAGCTGGTTGTGCCGTTGTCGAGTTGCCGCTCGAGGTTGAGGAAGTCTTGGGTGCATTTTTGGTGTTGCTGCCACAGTGAAGCTAATGAATCGAGGTTTGAGAAGTCGGCAGCTACTTTTTTTGCTATCAGAAACTTGGCTACCGTCTTGTTTTCTGTAATAGCAAAGTACCTAGCTAAACTCGCCCGTGCCAACTCATCAGACGACGTGCTTCTACACCCTGTTACTATTGGCTGTTTGAGCTTAAAAAAGGGCGTAGGGAAATTTTTGGCTGGATTGGTGTAGTTCGCCTTTTATAGGGATGGCTTGTCCACAGACTGGGCATTTCATGTCGGCAGTGAGGTTCCACTGGGTGATTTCGAAGCTGTAGCGTTTGATGACGGCGGTATCGCAGTTGGGGCAGACCGTGTTCTCTGCAGGGTGACCAGGGACGTTTCCGATGTAGACGTAGTTGAGGCCTTGGTTTTTGGCTGTCAAATACGCCTGCTCCATTTCCTGCACGCTCGTCGCGGGAGTAGTTGTTAATTTATAGTCGGGGTGGAATCGCAGCAGATGAAACGGGGTGTCGGCGCCCAAGTAGTCCTTTATCCACTTTGCGAGGGCGCGGATGCGTTCGGGGGAGTCGCCTGATTTGGGCACGACAAGGTTGGTGAGTTCTATGTGAACGCCTTGGAGTTTGAGTTCCTTAAGCGACTCGTAGATGGGCTCCACGTTTGGCACGCCCATAGCAGAGCGGTAAAAGTCGGGGTCACCGCCGCCCTTGAAATCCACAGTAGCCGCATCCAAGTAAGGCGCGATAGTTTTCACTGCCTCAGGCGTCATGTAGCCGTTGGTTACGAAGGTGTTGAATAGCCCTGCTTCTTTGGCAAGTTTAGCCATGTCATAGGCGTATTCCATAAAGATGGTGGGTTCAGTGTATGTGTAGCTTAAGCCTTGGCAGAAGGCGTTTTTTGCTGCTTTGATTGCTTCTTCGGGGGGGAAGGGTTTGCCTGCGACTTCGTGGTCTTGGCTTATCATCCAGTTGTCGCAGAATTGGCAGCGGAAATTGCAGCCAGCAGCCGCAACCGACATCACCAGTGCGCCGGGGTGGAAGTGAGTGAGGGGTTTTTTGCCGATGGGGTCGACGCCTGCGGAGACGGCTTTGCCGTAGTTGAGGGTGAAGAGGTTGCCGCCTTGGTTTTTGCGAACTAAGCAGAAGCCTGGTGCTCCGTCGCTTATGAGGCAGTGGCGTGCACAGAGGTTGCATTTGACTTTGCCGTTGCTTTGGCGAGTGTAGAGCATGGCGGGATGAAGAGACATGATTGTTCCACAAATAGAATAGTGTAGCCAGTTCGTTTAAAAGCATTCACTACAAAGTGTGATGGAGACGGTCGTACTACTGGATATCCGCCAGCATCTTTTTAATTAACGCTTTCAGCCGCGGAAGGTCAATCGTTATAGTGTCCCAAACTAAAAGTAAGTCAACGACAAAATATGCGTGAATTAGTTTATCGCGCATTCCAGCAATTTTTCGCCAATTCATTTCAGAGTATTTATTTTTTAATTCGCTACTTAAATTCTTGGTTGCTTCACCGACAACCTCAAGAGCACGTAGAACCGCAAATTGTTTTTCTTGGTTTTCAAAGAATTCCTCTTTAGAGAGCCCTTGGGAAAACTTCTCTATAGCTGATATGGCGTCTAAAATATGTTTTAAGTAGGCCTCATCTTTTGTCATAAACAACTATCATCTCTCGTTTTACGTCATCAATAATGTAAGGGCTTAAACTTCTGAAAATTCCCAGGTCTACTTTCCGCTTGAAAGCCACGCTCAATTCATCTTCTAACCCCACTAAATCCAAGAGACTCTTAGGCTTACTTGGATCGAATTCGATAGCGATGTCAACATCGCTTCCTCTATGCTGCTCGCCTCGTACGTATGACCCGAAAACTGCCAAAAAAACAACATCGTTCCGTATGCAAATCTCCTCTAGCTTCTTATCCAATCCTTTACGCTTTAATGGTTGTGGCAGTTTCTCAACTTGGATTTGCATGATTCATTAAATAGCCTCATGGAGAATTAAGCCTTTTCAAAAAATAATAAAAAAGTTAAGTCGGAATAAGTTGTTTACAGCAGTTTTTTGTGGAAGCAGCTGTATTCGCCTGTGTGGCAAGCTGGTCCAGTCTGTTCAACCACGTAGAGCAGTGAGTCATAGTCGCAGTCAGTGTACACCGCAACGATTTTCTGTGTGTGACCACTGGTTTCACCTTTTATCCAGAGTTCGTTTCGGCTGCGGCTCCAGTAAGTGGCTTTGCCCGTTTTCAGGGTTAATTCGACTGCTTCTTTGTTGGCGTAGGCTTGCATGAGGATTTCTTTGGTTTTAGCGTCTTGGGTTATGACGGGTATGAGTCCGTTGCCTTTGCTGAAATCGAGTTTTGCGAGTAGTTCGGGTGGTGTCATTGTCGTATCGTCACCCCCATCTTACGCAAGTAATCTTTCACAACAGGAACAGGGTACTTGTTGTAGTGGAAAATCGAGGCAGCCAGTGCCGCGTCGGCTTTGCCCTCGGTGAATACGTCGAGGAGGTGTTTGGGTATGCCTGCGCCGCCGCTTGCTATGACTGGAACGTTGACGCGTTCGGAGATGGCGCGTGTGAGTTCGATGTCGTAGCCGTCTTCCGTGCCGTCCTTATCCATAGAGGTTACCAAGAATTCTCCTGCACCGAGCTTTTCAGCCTGCATTGCCCACGCGACTGCATCTATGCCTGTTGGTTTTCTGCCGCCGTATGTGTTGACTTCAAACCAGACTTTGCCTTCTGAGGTTTCTATCATTATTTTTCCGTCAGTAGGGTTGCGGTTGCGTTTGGCGTCGATGGCGATTACGACGCATTGGCGTCCGAAAACGTCAGCTAATTCGGTTATCACGTTTGGGTTTTCGATGGCAGCTGTGTTAACCGATACTTTGTCGGCGCCGCTGCAGAGAACGAGGCGTGCATCTGAGACGTTGCGGATTCCTCCTCCGACAGTGAACGGAATACTGATAGCCTTGGCGACACCTTCCACGTATTGGCGCATGATGTCGCGCTTCTCATGTGACGCGGTGATGTCGAGGAATACGAGTTCGTCGGCGCCTTCGTCGCTGTAGCGTTTCGCCATCTCGACGGGGTCACCTGCGTGCTTGAGCTGCAGAAAGTTTATGCCCTTTACAACTTTGCCGTGATCAACATCGAGGCAGGGCACTATGCGTTTAGCTAAGGTCATTTATCAAACTCCTATCTTTGCTAAGGCTTCTTTTAACGTGAAACGCCCCTCATATAGGGCTTTCCCGATCACTGCCCCTTCACACCCGATCTGTTTTAGTGCGGTTAGGTCTCCGATGGAGCCGATTCCGCCTGCTGCGATGATTTTAGCTTCAGGGAACAGGGTTGCTGCGTTGAGGGTTTGCAGGTCTGGGCCGCTAAGCATGCCATCCTGAGCGATGGAAGTTATCAGGAAGGTTTGGACACCGAGTTGCGTGTACTTCTCCAGCGCTTCGTCTACGGTCAGAGGAGTTTCAGTTTGCCAACCCTCCACCATGATACGCCCATCCCGGTTGTCTAAGGCGACAATGACGGAGTCTCTACCGAACCTATTGAGGATTTTCGGGATAACCTCTGGGTTGCTGAACGCTAAAGAACCGAGTATAACTTGGGCGATACCTGTTTTGAGAAGTTTCTCTGCGGTTTCATAGCTTCGAATACCTCCGCCAACTTGGATGGGGAGCGAGACGTTTTTTGCGATTTCAGCAATGACGGCTCGGTTGTCGCCTATGCTGAATGCGGCGTCGAGGTCGATGATGTGAAGTTTGCCTGCGCCCTCACTTTTCCATCGCTCTGCGGCTTGGAGGGGGGTACCGAATTTGGCTTCGTAGCTTTTAGCGGTTTCGGCTTCCCCGCGGGTTAAGCGAACGATTTTGCCGCTCATAAGGTCAATTGCGGGAATAAGCTGCATAACATTCACCTTACCACTGTTTTAGCAAAGTTTTTGAGAATCGCCAACCCGGCGTCTCCTGATTTTTCAGGGTGGAATTGGGTGCCGTAGATGTTTTTTTGGGCGACTGCTGAGGTAAAGGTTGTGCCGTACTCGGTTTTTGTGACTACGATTTCGGGATCTGCGGGGGCGGGGTAAAGAGAGTGCACAAAGTAGACATAAGTGCCTTCTGCGATGCCGTCAAAGAGTTCGTTGGGGCGTGTGATGTTGAGTGTGTTCCAGCCCATATGAGGCACCTTGACTGTGCTAGGTAACTGTTTGACGGTGCCTTTGAAGAATGATAAACCGCTGCCTGGGCCTTCCTGGCTGGATTCAAAGAACAACTGCATCCCCAAACAGATGCCTAAAAGCGGAGTGCCCTCTGAAACTTTGGTTTGCAGGGTGTCTTTAACTTTGTCGAGTCTTTCCAGTGATGCTGTGAAGCTTCCGACACCGGGCAGGGCGATGGCGTCTGCTTTAGCTAAATCCGCGGAGGTGGTGCCTATGGTGGCGGTTAAGCCTGCTTTTTCAAGCGCCGTTTTGAGGCTCAGTAGGTTTCCGACGCCGTAGTCGAATATGACTGCGTTTGCCATCAGATTACGCCCTTTGAGCTGGGTACGCCTTTGCGTCGGGGGTCGATGGTGGTGGCTTGGCGAAGTGAGAGGGCAAAGGCTTTGGTGGCGGCTTCTGCTTTGTGGTGGTCGTTGCCGCCGTATTCAACAAAGATGTGCACGTTTGCTTGTAGGGTTTGTGTGAGGGATTCATAGAAGTGGACGATGTCTTCGGTGGGCATGTTTTCTACTTTTTTGCCTCTGAGTTTGAGGTCTATTTTGAAGTAGGGGCGTTTGACCAAATCAACAGCAGCGAATGCCAGTGATTCGTCCATGGGGGCGGCTGCGTTGCCGAAGCGGGCTATGCCTTCGCGTGTGCCTAGCGCTTTGTTTAGGGCTTCGCCTAAGCCGAGCGCGAGGTCTTCAACCATGTGGTGCACCAAGTCGCCCTGAACGGAAGCGGATATGTCGATTAGGCTATGTGTGGCAAGTGAGGTGAGCATGTGGTCTAAAAACGGCACGTTTGTGGCTACTTGGGCTTTACCTTCGCCGTCTATGTTGACTTTGACTTTTACTTCGGTTTCTTTGGTTTTTCGGTAAACCTCTTCTGTCCTCATGTTTAGTCACTTTGAATTTGTTTTAGTGCTTCGATTAGTTTGGCGTTCATTTCAGGCAACCCCACTGTGACGCGGAAGCAGTTGTCGTATTGGAGTAGTTTACCCCATTTCTTTAGCATAATGCCCCGTTTGAGTAGAGCCGTGTAGACTTCTTCTGCGGGTTTTTTGGTGTTGATTAGGACGAAATCTGCTTGGGAGGGGAATGCTTGTACTCCTTCTATTTGATTGAGTGCTTTTATGAATTTTCCCCGCTCCGCCACCAACGCAGAAACAGCGTTCCGCATTATTTCCATGTTTTCGAGCATCTTGATGCCCATGCGTATGGTGAAGCCAGAAACTGGATAGGGAAGAGGCGCTTTTTCGCGTATCACTTTTGCTAATTCTGGGTTTGCAACGGCGTAACCCAACCGTAGCATCGCCAAACCAAACGCCTTGGAAAACGTCCGCAGAATAACCATGTTCGGGAACTCTCGAATGCGTGGTACAAAGCTGTAGTCAGCGAATTCGCCATAAGCTTCGTCTAGGATGACGATTCCAGGGAAGGCTTTGACGAGTTTCTCAACGTCGTCAGGGTTCATTTGGTTGGATGTGGGATTGTTGGGTGAGCAGAGATAGAGCAAGCGGGTTTTGTCCGAAAATGCTTTGAGCATGCCCTCGACGTCAAGTTGGAAATCGCCCTTTAACGGTACCGATACGTATGCGCCTTCTTGGCGCTTCACGCACAATCGTGGAATCGCAAACGTCGGTTCAAACGAAACCGCCGCCTCGCCTTTTTCGATGAAGAGGCGTACTATGCGGTCGATTAATTCGTCACCTGCATTGCTAATCGCCAAGTAATCCGCTGGGACACCTATATAGTCTGTGAGTTTGTCTCGGAGTTTGGCTTCTTCGTCTTCGGGGTACATGCGCAAGTCGATTTCTTCGGCGAGTTCCTTCATCAACGCGGTTTGGCGGGCGCGGTCAACGAAGAGGTTTTCGTTAAAGTTTAGTTTGACGATTTTTGAGAGGTCAACGCCGAGTTGCTCCGCTAAACCTTCGGGCGTGACGCCTGCAGAGTAGCAGTCTATAGCTTGCAGTTTCGCCAGCTTCTGCTTTAACCAGGTTTGGTAGGATGCGCTCATTTTTGGAACCGTACCTCTATGGCTCTGTAGTGATTGGGGAGGTTTTCGGTGTCAGTTAAGACTTTGATTTGGGCTTTAACTTTTTCCAGTGCCTCACGTGAACACTCGGCTATGCTGACTCGACGCATGAAATCAATCGCGGATAAACCTGAGAATGCCTGTGCGAAGCCGCCGGTGGGAAGCACATGGTTGGTTCCGCTTGCGTAGTCGCTGAGTGCGACGGGGCTGTTTGGTCCGATGAGGATGAGGCCTGCGACGAGTTTCTCGGAGAGTTTCTGAGCGTCGTTAGCCATGACTTCAAGGTGTTCCGCGGCGAATTGGTTTGTGAGTTTTACTGCTTCGTCAATGTCTGTGCAGACGATTATGAAGCCGTATTTGGATAAGGAATCGACGACTTTTTCAGCACGAGGCGCAGAGGCAGCCATTTTGAAGAGGTTGTCTTGGACTTCATGAGCCAGTTTCGCTGATGGAGTTATCAGGGCGGCGACGCTGTCTGTGCCGTGCTCAGCTTGCGAGATCATGTCAGCGGCGATCAAGCGTGCGTCGGCATATTGGTCGGCTAAGATAAGAACTTCACTGGGACCTGCGGGCATGTCGATGGCAACATCTTGAGATACGAGAACTTTGGCCATGGTTACGTATTTGCTGCCTGGCCCAACGATTTTACGGACTGGCGCTATAGTTTCTGTGCCGTACGCCAATGCCGCGATCGCTTGAGCTCCGCCAACCTTGTAGACCTCATCTACGCCGCAGATATCTGAGGCAACCAATACCAGCGGGTTAACTTTGCCCGCTGCATCAGAAGGCGAACAGACAACAATCCTGGGTACACCAGCAATCTTGGCTACCAAGGCAGTCATCACAACTGTGCTTGGGTAAGCGGCTTGTCCACCGGGAACGTAGCAGCCGACGCTTTCGATGGGGCGTAGCACGGTTTGAACCATGATGCCCTCGTTGAAGGCTTTCACTTCGGTGTTTGCGAGCAGTTGCTTTTGGAAGACGCTTACGCGTTGCTTCATGAACTCGATGGCGGCGACTTGTTCTTTGGTAACTTGGGTGTAGGCGTCTTTAATTTCTTCGGGGCTGGCTTTGAGCGTGGCTGCTGTGAGTTGGGCTTTGTCGAATTTCTGCGCGAACTCTATGAGTGCCTTGTCGCCTTCGGTTTTAACTTGGTTTAGGATGGTTTTGACGTTGGCTTCAAGGTCAGCAGTGGCTTTTTGGTCCACCTGCTGGCGCTTAAACCAGTCAGAGGGTAACTGTTTTGATTCCCAAACCTTTATGAGGCCTTTTTGCATTGACCTTCTTTTCTCCGTTCAATCTCATCCAGCGCCAACACCTGCCGCGGTTCAAACACCACCAAGCCCTGTGCTAACTTGCGGATTTTCGGCAGCAACCCGATGAAGCAGTCCTTCTCTATGACTGTATTTACGCCCACCCAGGCGTCGTCTGCGAGTGGAGAAATCGTCGGGTTCTTCAGCGCTGGCAGCTCTGTTAGAAGCTTTTGGAGGTTTTCTTTTTTGACGTTAACAAAGATGTGTATCCGCTTAGAGCCATCCACGACGCCTTTGAGGAGTGCGACTATGTCGAAGATTTTTTCGCGTTTTTCAGGGTCTTCCAAGGCTTTTTTGTTGGCGATTAGAACCGCTGAGGAAGTGAGGACTGTTTGGATGATGCGGAGGTTGTTGGCTTCTATTGTGGTGCCTGTTTCGGTGACGTCCATGATGCAGTCGCTGTTTTCTGGTGGCTTAGCCTCGGTTGCCCCAAATGAGAGGAAGATTTTGGCGCGGGGGTTATCGCCTTTTCTCCACCAAGGCGTAACCAGCATCGGCTCGCTATTGCCGAATCGTTTCTGGTATTCGGGGGTGCTTTTGAGGAATTCTGAGGCGATGTTTAGGTATTCGGTGCTGACGCGGAAGTTTCTGCCCTGCGCCCAAACGGACTCCATGAATTGCCCCAGTGTAGTGCCTTCAGGAACACTTTTGGGGACCGCGATGACGAGACGGATTTTACCGTACTCGAGGTTTTGGAGGATTTCGACATCTGCGCGGTTTTCTTTCACCCAATCTTCGCCTGTTATGCCTATGTCTTGGAGACCTTCGCTGACGAACACGGGGATTTCTTGGGGACGCAGAACTTTCATTTCAATTTGGGGGTCGTTTATGCTGGGGCGGTATGTTCGGTCTGAAGCGCCGATTTTGAAGCCTGATTTAGAGAAGAATTCCGCCGTTGCTTTTTCTAATGAACCTTTTGGTATTGCAAATTTTAGTTTATCCATAACATTTTCACCATAACATTTAGAGAGTATTCTGGGGTTTTTTGTTTTTGATAGAACGTTTCGCTGCGGGGTTGCGTCTAATTTACAATATGTTTTCGTTAAGCTTTCAATGAAGGCAATCGCCTTGTATGAACGCAATCCCTCATCATACGTCACTAAACGACACCACAACACCTGTCTCCCATATAAAACTTGTCCACCAATATTTAACTGTCGAACAAGCACAGGCGCTACTTAATGCTGTTTTATTTCGAAAACCAGTGGAGGCATAGCGTTTTTGGTTTCAAGTTTAGTAGTTAACAAGCCTTCAAGCAGGCCCTTCCATATTTCGCATTCGCTGATGACAGGCGACTTAATGAGGAGGAAGCGGTCTTTTAAGTATAAGTCTCCTAAGCCTTGGATTTTTAGGCGTTTAAAGATGGCTTCCCAATTTTCCTTGTTTGACGAGTCTATACCAAGGGTAGATTGCATTGAAACCTTAAGGGCTTCACCCATGCGTGATCCGACTTCATGAAATTTTTCTTTAGGCAGGTACTGAGTGAAGATGTTTATGAGTTCCACGTTTATGATTGCTATGCGGCTGATTCCACAGTAATACTCGCCTGGGAACTGCCAGTCATCTACGTTTAGGTTTTTGTAGATGTCAAGCATTTTCGAGATGAGGGCCTTTATGCCAGGTTCCTTGCCCTCCTTGATAAGGTGCTCTACGTATGCGCGTTCTGCAGGCTCTAAAATTATGGTTGTGCGCTTAGCCTCTTCACTTTTCAGAGCTTCGGGAATTCTAGAACGGCTATCCTGCATAGAAATTATTCTTTTAGCTATAACCTATATGCCTTATGTATTCTGGAAGTGTATTCTAACTAAACCCTCGAAACAAGATAAAAGCAGTTTTTTGGGGGTTTGCTGGGGTTTCTGGGTCATAATTCTTCTTAAGGAGAAAAGAAAAATGAAAAACCACGATCGCAACATCGTGAATTTAAACCAGAAACCCTCTCAGCCCCAGCTTCTAAAGCCAGATTCAAACAAAGAAAAGGAGGGAAAGTTGATTGATTCAACGTTTTCACCTTATGGACGTTTTTTCATCATCAAAACTACTAGCAATGCTAGTACTATGATGACTAAGACGAATAGCCCTGCAATTGCGGGTACGAAGTATAAGTCAGCTGCTGTTGGTTCTTTTGTTGCTTGTGGAGTTGCTGTTGCGTGTGCTTCGTCAACGTAGACGGCTGTTGTTGCATGTGAACCATAGTATGAAGCGGAGCCTGCAAAGTTTGCCATCACGGTGTATACTCCTGGTACTTCTGGAGTGAATACAACCTTGAAAGCGCCGTTGGAGTCACTTGTAGCTGTGCCGACAACGTAGTAGTTGCCGTTGGGGTCGACTACGCTAACTGTCACTGGAACACCTGTAGCGTCTGTTGGACGTGGCTGGTCCATATAGACGTATTCCATCCAGGCTGCTTGGCTTGCGTCAGAGACTGCTGGAACACCGCTTGGGAATCTTGCTGCTTGCTCGGTTTGTTTTGTGCCTGCTGAGATGTCTATTACTGTACCTTCAACTAGGACTTTTTGACCTAGCTCGGTTACTTTCGGTCCTGCTGTTACTGTGGTTTGGCTTGGACCTTTAGCGATTGCGTAGAGTTGGTTGTCGTAGTAGTTGTAGTAGACTAATGTTCCGTCTGCTAGAATCTGTGTGCTTAGACCTTGGCCGCCTGTTTGGCCTGACCAAGAGAGCATCTTGTAGATTTCTTCGCCAGTAGTTGCGTTGATGCAATAGATGCTGTAGCCTTTGTATAGCGGGCTGTTTGGTGAGTGTTCGTTGTTGAAGGCGTAGACTTTTCCGTCAGCGATTACGCCGATGAATGTTGGGATTAAGCCCCAAGATGTGTCGACGCCGCCGCTTGTGTTGTTATATTTCCAGACGACTTTGCCTGTGTTTGTGTCGATGCAGAAGATTTCGCCGCCGAAGCCTTGTGTATAGAGGTTTCCGTATGCGGTTACACATCTTTGACCTGCACCTGAGCCGCTGCTGAAGAATTGCATTGGTCGGACTTTCATGTCGGTTTCCCATAGTTTGTTTCCGTTAGCTAGACTGTAGCCTTGGTATTGCATGTCTTCTGCTGTGGTTGTTGTCCAAACGCGGTTTACTGGATCGATTGGGCCGAGGTTGAGTGTCATGTTACCTGATGGTGCATTGTATGATTTCTTCCAGAGTAGTGCGCCTTTGTTGTCTTCAGCTAAGCTTAGTGTCCATACTTGGTACGGGTCAACTGTACCTCTTAAGGATAGAACACCTGGTGCTAAAGATGGCGTTGTTCCAAGCAGTATATCTCCTGGTAGTACATACTGGATTGTCGGAACTTGTGATGAAAGCGTACCGGTTAAGTCTGCTGTTATGGTGACGTTCCATGAGTATGCGGTGCTTGCATTGATGACTTTGCCGACGGGTCGGAATTGTAGGAAGTTGGTGCCTGTTCCATTCATGCCTGCTTGAACACCACCAGTACCGGTCGTAGTTGGTGGTACTCCCTGGGCACAAGTCCAATTCCAAAGCGCCAACCAACCAGTCTTTGCTGTTCGGTTGTAACTTAGGATGTATTTGACAATTTCACCTTGATTTGTGTAAGCGATTGCACTTGACATGTTGGGGGTTGTGGTTGCTGAGGTTACTGGAACGTCGGTGATGTTAAATAGCCATTTACCGGTTAGAGCGTCCCAAGCAATCCATGTTTGGTTTGTTACTGACCCTGAAGGGGTTACTGCTTGCCATAGGTAGCCGTTTGGAATTACTCCGTGTTGGTTGGGTGATTCATAGCAGTAGAGTTCGCCGAATGTTGGGTTTATGTTGTCATTTGTCCAGATGATTTCGCCTGTACGTAAGTCTCTGCATATGTAAGCGCCTCCGCCAGTCGCAGTAACGCTGACTTGGTCGCTTAGGGGTGCTTTGTAGTATAATCTGCCGTTGACTATGAGTGCGTTTTGGAATCTGCCTTCATATGAACCGCCTGAGTAGAAGGTTGCTCCCTCGATACCAGTGTTGATTCCGCCGACGACGCCTCCGTCTTCAAGTGGAGTTGTCCAGACAATGTGTGGACTATCTGGGCCGGTTCCACCTTGCTGCCAGAGGTTCATACCGCCTTGTTGGAATGAACCAAAGTAGTTGCTGCTAGCTGCAGTATAGGAACTGCCACTGCCGAGCCAATGTGAACCGACTACGTACCAGTTTGAGTCTTCGCCGTAGATGGGTCTTGTCCAGTATTCAGTTGGAAGAGGTGAGTTTGCGGTGTATGGAACTGGATCTTCTTGGACAGTGAGAGTTGCTGTTGCGTTGCAACCTAGGAAGATAACGCCAGTGTATGCTGTGTTAACAAGGTAGGTTCCTGTGGTCCATGTGTAGTTTTGGTTTGGGTATTCGAAGAAGAAGGTGTAGTTACCTACTTGATCGGGTGTGAATGCAGTTGACTGGACACCTGTAGTATCTGCAACTACTGCCCATGTTTTTGTCGTTACTTTACCGTCTGGTGCGGTAATGGTTAGTTTGTAGTTATGTCTTCTGATGTCGTTTGCTTCGGACGATCCAGGTAGTGGCACATCAACCATCATGGCGACGTAGGTTGTTTGGCCTACGCCGACTGGATTGGGTTCGACGATGAGGTATGCAAAGGATTTCATTTGACCTGAAGTTTGTGCTTTTGCGAATGGCGCTGAAATTGCTGTTATGGCCATGCTTGCGATTAGTACAAACGCAATTAAGGCTAATGTTTTTTGAGTTTTCATGTTTTTTCTTTCTCCTATTTTGTGACTACCTTAGAGGCGCTTAACGGCTAATAAGATTCACTCACCTATCGTGAGCAAAGTTAAAGAAGCCACAAAAAACCCTAAAAAACCACATTAACCCTGCAGAATGCCCTAAAATTCATTTTTGGGCTGCTTGCAACTAAAAAAAGAAGAAAGAGAGAGGATTTTAGTCTTTTCTTGATTTATGGGCGTTTTCTTTGCAGGAGTATTATGGCTGCGCCGACCAAGATAATGGTGACGATTATGCCTGCAATGCCGGGGAGGATGTAGAGGTCAGCTGCTGATGGAGGTTGTGTGGCTTGTGGAGTTGGAGTTGCTGGGGCTTCGTCAACTGCAAAAGCAGTTTGGGCTGATGAACCATAGTATGCGTTTGTGCCTGCAAAGGTTGCAACTACTACGTATTTGCCCGGGATGTCTGGTTTCCATTGGTAGCTGTAGGTTCCGCTTCCGTCACTTGTGGTTGTGCCGATGTTTCGGTAGTTGCCGTTAGCGTCTAAGACTGCGAGGTTGATTTGGACGCCTGTTACGTCTGTTGGGCATGCTTGCTGCATGTAGACGTATTCCATCCAACCTTGCATGCTTGAGTCAGAGACACATGGAACGCCGTTGGGGAATCTAGCTGCTTGCTCGTTCTGTTTTGTGCCAGCTGAGATGTCGGTTATGGTTCCGCGGATGACTATGCTTTGACCTTCAGTTACTGCGGCGAGAGGTGCTTCAACGGTTAGTTTACTTGGACCTTTGCCGAGTGTGTAGATCTGCATGTCGTAGATGTTTAGGAATACGAAGTAGCCGTCTGCGACGAGGTCGTTTTGTCCGACGTACATACCGGAGCCCATACCTGTTAGGGTCCAGATTTCTTCGCCGGTGGTTGCGTTCATGCATGCGTATATTGAGCCTTTGTAGAGTGGTTGGTCGGGTGAGTGCTCGGTTGTTCCGATGTAGACTTTGCCGTCTGCGATGACGTCGATGAATACTGGGTAGTGTCCGTAGACTGTGTCTAAGCCTGCGAAAGTGGAGTTACCTGGACCGCCGTTGCCATAAGTCCATAGTAATTTGCCTGTTGCGTCGTCATAGCAGTAAACTATGCCGTCGTAGCCTGCAGCGTATAGTTTACCATACGCGCTAAGGGTGTCTCTTCGAAGAGTATCCCATTCAACGACTGGAGTTTCTGCTGTCCAAACGTGGTTTCCGTTGGCGAGACTGAAACCGTTTAGTTGTAGGGTTTCTTTGTCTTCTGTGACAAATGTGCCTGCTTCTGCGTCGACTGCTATGATTGCTCTAGTTACGTTTCCAGGAGCTGGTGCGTAGTACTTTGTCCAGAGGATTTGGCCTTTGCTGTCTGGGTTAACGCTTACTGCAGTTATGTTTGCGCCGAAGCCTTCTGTTCTTGGACCTGTTCCCATGCTACCTTGGACGAGGAGTATACGATCACCGACGATAGCGTCTCTAAAGATCGTCCAACCTTGCCCTTTAACAGTTGGCAGGGATACATTCCAGTCGTACATACGGACATCGGTTGCGTTGAATCCTGGGTTTGCTGAAGATGGATACCAGTTGCCTGCGCCGATTTGGCCTGCTGCGAGTTGATGATACTTGGAAGAGTTCCACTGCATTAGATAGTAGCTTGGGTTTGCTGTGGTGCCGAGGTTGGTTAATGAGTAGATTAGGTATTCGCCTCTTGGACCTGCTGCTGATGCACCGTTTGCGGAGTTAGCTGCCAGTGTGGCTGATGCTGCTGAGCCTGAGGGAACGTTGGTTAGGTTGAAGTTTGTTAGTACACCTGTTCGGGCATCATATGCTCTCCAAACTGTGCCAAGACCAGTGTAAGCTGTTGTGGATGCGATGAGTAAACCGTTTGGTAATACACCATGCTGGTTGCCGTCTTCAAAGCCGTATAGGTAGCCAAAGCTTGGTGTTAGGTTTACGCCTGTAGCGGTTGTATTTATGCGCCAGTTCTCTTTACCTGTTAGCAGGTCTACTGAAACGTAGTCGCCGCCTCCGCCTGAGTTGCCCCATGGCTCTTGGTAGAAGAGAGTTCCGTGCATGATGATTGCGTTTGCGAATCTTGGGTTGTAGGAGCTGCCTGTGTAGTAGCCTTCACCTAAGTTCATGGTGTTGGTTCCGCCGACGACACCGCCCCATTGTATGGGTTTAGTCCACATTATGTGGGATGTTTCTGGGCCTGCGCCGTCTTTTTGGAATCTGCCGTATCCTGCACCGCCAGTTGAAGTAGCGCCTGAGCGGATGTAGGGGGCGTTTAGCCAGTTAGAGGAAATTACGTACCAGTTACTGTTTTGGCCGTTTATAGGTCGTGTCCAGTATTCAGTTGGAAGTGGAGCGCCGCTTGAAGGTGGTGGTACTTGTTCTTCGGTTACTTCGAGGGTTCTTATTGCTGAAGCTGGGAGGAATGTGTCGTTTTCGAAGAGAGCGTTTGCTGCTGAAAGTCCTGGAGTGTTAACGGTGTTCCAGACGTATTTTTCACCTGGATAGTAGAATGACAATGTGTAGTTTCCGACTTTGTTTGGTGTGAATGAGTATGCTTGGACACCTGTGGTGTCTTCAACTCTAGCCCAAGTTTGAGTTGAGTTTTGGCCGTCTGGGTCTGTGATTACAAGTTTATAGTTGTGCCGTCGAATGTCGTTTGTTACTAATGCGCCTGCGAAGGGTGTGTCAACCCATACGAATACGTAGACTTCTTGGCCTACGCCAACTGGGCTTGGAGCTGCAGAAATGTATGCATATGAAACGATTTGCCATGCTGGTGTGTGAGCACTAGCTGTTTGTAGGGTAGTCAATGGAATAGCCATTGACAGCATTAGAAGAGCTGCGATTGAAAAGTATATTTTCTTTTTTGCAGATTGATTTTCATTTTGCATTTTTATTTCTCCTTTGTATTCATGCAAGTTAACGAAAAGCAGTTATAAGACTCACTCACCTATCGTGAGGAAAGTTAAATAATCCTCCAAATCCTCCAACCGACCACTGACAGGACAAAAAAGAAACGCTAAGCAGACATTGACTCCCAAAAACCAACAATTACTATAAGCGATGTGACATATTTTTTAATGAACAAACGCCGACCTTACAAAAATAGTTAAGCATTAAATGATAAGGCAACACACGCTGAATTCTGAGGAAAATTTTACGTTTTTCAAAGGCAGTTTAGTATGCCCTAACTCACTTAATGTGCGTAAACCAAATAATCAATGAATTAAATACAGAAAAGTTTCAATTAGGGAAAAACAAAATAAGCGTCAAACCTTAAATAAATTAGCACCATGTATGAGGCTCCTAGGTTTGCAATCGAGATAGCGTCAGCAGTAATGTACTTTATTCTCTTAAGGTACATGATAAAGCCCTATGGCCTCACAAGAGAAGAAAGATACCTTGGCTTACCACTCGGATTCGGCTTTCTTGGTGTCGCAGAAACAATCCTAGCCATAGGAATCATTTACCCGATAAATGGGTTGGGAACTGTCTCAGTTGTCATGAGAACATTCGCATTTGTGTTTCTCGCGTTCACATATTATTTCTCAAAAAAACCCTCAAAAAACAGCCGCTTCATCTGGGTAATTATTCTTAGCGCAATAATAGTCGGCTTAACAACTTGGTTTTTGTGGCTGTTTAGCGCGCCCCTCTTGGCTTTGGGGATAACTGCAGGCTTTGGCATCTTCCTCAGAATACTTGCCTTAGTTTGCTTAGCGTACATTTGCGTCCATACGCTTAGAAGTCACCTAAAATCTCTAGATCCAACCACGATTTGGATACCGCTAGGATTTATAATGCTCTCGGTAAGTCAGTATTCACAGTTAATCAGGGCTGCAGACGAGAACTATCTTTACGGGGTCGCTTTTGTAGGTGGCTTAACAGCCCGCCTTATCGCTTTAGCGGTCTTTCTGTACGTGGCGTATCGAACATTCTATAGGGCAACAAAGAGGGGAGGAATCGATGAAGCGGATCGCTCGTAGGGATAAACTAAAAATTTACGGAGACCTCCTCTCCATACTAAACGAGGAAACAGGCAAAGACAAAGTTGTCCTAACACGCGTTCAAGTGAGATTAAACGTTCCCTTTGACCGCTTAAAAACGTACATTACTGAGCTGGGTGGATTGGGCTTAATTGAGGATGAAAATTCATTGAAGCTAACGGAAAAAGGCAAACAGTACCTAAAGGAATACGAAAGTGTACTTGATTTCATGAAACGTATGGGTTTAGCATATCAATGAAGGTTTTTTTGTTGAGGTGGATGGTGATAACATTTGCGGCACTCACCTATCGTGAGGGCAAAATATTAGTTAAACCAGACAAGATTGTTAAAAACACAAAACTCGGTGAATTGGTCAATGGATCCTTATGAGTTACAAACATTCCGAATTGCCTACGAAGTTACCTCAGCAGTGATATGCTTTATTCTTGTCAGATTCATGGTTAAACCATACCAATTCACCAAGGAAAGCCGCTACCTTGGACTTCCACTTGGATTTGGATTCCTCGGAGCAACCTACGCACTATCCGCTCTGGTATATTATCAACCGTACTTGTTTGGTAACGGAACAATATACTTTCAACTTATCCTAAGAAGCTACGCTTTTGTGTTCCTCTGTGTAACCTACTATTTCTCTAGAAAAAGCGTAGAAAACAGCAGAAGAAAACTTTGGAACGTTACGTTGGTGCTTCTACTTGCCTCTCTGTTGACTTTCTTTGTAATTACAAACATTCCAGTCGTTGACCTACCAAGCTATTCACTTACAAGCTCGTTTACAAGGGTGTTTAACCTTGTATGTCTTGTTTATCTTTGTGCTCATACATTAAGAAGTCATATTGAAAAACCTGACCCGGGAACCCTGTGGATACCCTTCGGCTACATTTTCCTCGCAGTAAGCCAGTATGCTTTGATAATCTATGCTTTAGATGCAAGCATGACGGCTTGGTGGTCAGCTTTGGCGATTCGCTGGATGGGTTTAGCGATATTTCTGATAATATCTTGCAAGTCCTTCCATTGCGTCAAAAGGGGAATTAGTTGAAAAAAATCGCGCGTAGAGATCGATTAAAAATCTATGGCGACCTCTTGGCGGTACTCCAAGCTGAAAGCAAAGAAGAAAAAATAGTGTTAACTCGAGTTCAAGTGCATATCAATGTTCCTTTTGACAGGTTAAAAACCTACATCAGTGAACTTTGTGATTTAGGTTTAATTGAAGATCAAACTTCATGCAAACTTACAGATAAAGGCAGGCAGTTCCTCGTCGAATACGAGCAAGTTTTGGATTTCATGAAACGTATGGGGATAGCTTACCGATAGACGTGCTTCTTTTGGGCTTAGAAGAAATGGTTAATTAAACAGGTTTAGTCCTTGTTTGGTGCCGATGAAGAATCTAAAAAGCTGATTGAATGATGCACTCTAGGGTATCTGAGGCAAAATTTCTAAAAACGGAAAAAGTTTAGGTTATGACTTTTTTGCGGATCAAATAAACCAGCATAACTAAGCCAACGACAAAGAACACAAAGCCCAACCCGATGGAAGCAAAGTATTCTAAGCCCACGCTAGTCAATAGGTACGGAACGTATGTTGGACCTAAAAAGAGCAACAGAACAGTCAAAAGGGTTAAGGCTATTTTGGAGAATTTTGAATCCATACCGCTTACTTGCAGGTTTTCAGTTTGTGTCATCCCATCGCGCACCTTATTGCTCTTCAGGCTGATTGTTTTCAGCCAAACCTTCTTTTATCTCTTTTCCCAACGCCTTCATCAAAAACTTGAAAACTAGAAAACCAGCGCCCTTATCAGCCTTGAAACCCATTGTTGTGCCCAATAGGCTGACGCCGTCGATTTTACGTTCCTTAGCCAACGCCAAAGTTAAACCTGTGCCGCCGACGATTCGGCCTTTGCTGTAGATGACGCCGCCTTTTTCCATGAATTCTGTCGCTAAACGGGGCGAAGTGGCAGCTATGAACACCTGTGTTTTGTCCTCAGTTATGGGGACGCCGCCCATGGTAACTAGAAATTGGCAGCCTATTTCCTGCACAAAATCAATCACTGACTCGCAAACCATGTAATGGGCTACGACGTCGTCGAAGCTAGGCTGGATTTCGCCAGTCATGATTACGAGGTTGTTTTTCTCCATAGGTGCATAGTAGAATTCGTAGCGGGGTAGATGTGCGATGCCTTTGGTGGTTATGGAGATGTAATCGGGGAATGAAGGTGAGTAGAGTTCGGCGAAGGGTTTGGCGTCGCAGAATTTTATCAGCAGATGAGCCGCAATACGCCCCACGTTGCCGAATCCGGGTAAGCCCTGTACGAAGATTGGGTTGTCTAGGGTGGGGTTTGAAAGTTTACGTAGATACGGCTTATCCATCGAGTTTCATCCAGCCTATGAGATATATTCGACACTAAAATGCTTTTGCTGAGCAACGAAAAAGAAACTATTAATATTCGACATTTCAAGTAATAGTTGCACCCAACCGTTTTAGGTATACAGAAACGTAGCGGGGTGGGGTAGCCAGGATCAACCCGCTGGGCTCATAACCCAGAGATCAATAGTTCAAATCTATTCCCCGCTACCAAATCAACAACCCCAGTCCACCCTGCGTTTACCCTTTAAATAAGGGAGGGGACCTCTGCGCAGAGACGTCGCGTGATTTCAAAGAGCTTAACCTGATTCTCTATAGTGATTGGGGAAAAATTTTATATGAAAAGCAGAAGACTACAGAGGCATGGCTCCAAAACACAAGAAAAAAAACCTGCCACCTAAAAAGCAACTGCAGAAACGCAACTCCAACAAATCCACCTGGATAGCACTCGGCGTCATAGCAGTGGTTGTTATAGTTTTTGGGGTGTTAGCTGGTTCAGGGTTGTTTAACTCCGCTCCGGCATCGATTGCTCCAACTAAAGTTTTACTTCAAACCACCGCAGGAAACATAACCATAGATTTAAGAACCGACAAACCCATCACGTCAGGCAACTTTATCAATCTGGTCAAAGAAGGCAAATACGACAACACAACCTTCCACCGAGTGATTTCGAGTTTCATGATTCAAGGCGGACGAGTAAACAGCTATGTTGCACCTATAAAAGATGAAATAGGCACCGACAACCACAACACCAAATACACTATAGCCATGGCGAAAACCAGTCAACCGAATTCTGCCACAAGCGAGTTCTTCATAAACACCGTGGATAACAGTGGAGTTAAACGATACGCAGGCTTCGACGACACATACACGGTGTTTGGAACGGTAATTGCAGGTCAAGATGTTGTTGACGCAATAGCTAATGCACCCGTAACTGAAAACCCTGCTATGAATGGTGAAATGAGTTTACCTGTCAATCCAGTCACCATTATACGTGCATCAATAGTTAGCTAACCGTTTCAATTTTTTTATCTAAAATTTTTTCCTTATAAACCTAAACAATAGGCATAATAGCAGTCATAGTTATTTGGTATAGGCGATTATTATGGCAGAAAACGAGTATACAAATGGAACTAAAATCTTGCTTCACACCAACATGGGCGACATAACCATCCAGCTCCGAAACGACATGCCCATAACAACAGGCAACTTCAAAAACCTCGTCTCAAAAGGCACCTATAACGGCACCATATTTCACCGCGTCATCGACGAATTCATGATTCAAGGCGGCGACCCCACAGGAACAGGATACGGCGACCCCGCCATACCCGAAATCAAAGACGAGTTCACACGCAAAAACCGCAACGACCGAGGCACCATCGCCATGGCAAACGCGGGACCGAACACGGGCAGCAGCCAATTCTTCATAAACATAGTCAACAACAATTACCTTGACACCAAGCACCCCCAATTCGGCAAAGTCATCTCTGGAATGGATGTGGTTGACGCAATCGGGAAAGTGGCGACCAACCGAAACGACCGTCCCCTAAAAGAAGTTGTTATAGTTAACGCGGCGGTTTTGCCGTAAACTAAAAAAGGGTAATTATTTTTTCTTTTCTTCTGGTTTCGGTTTTGAGCCGATTTCGACTACTTGGATGCTGATTTGGTATTTTTTGCCGCCAGCCACCATTTTACCTGTTCCATAGTAGCCTCTGCTTCCGGTTTTGAAGTCTTTTTTGTCGATGATGAAGTTCTGTTTATCACCGTTTAGTTGGATGGTTGCCATGTTTGGTTGCTCACTCATCAAATTTCACCTGCCTCTGTATTATTCACTGTGACATTTCACCTTTTCGCTCCCTCAAAGTTGGCTTTGCGACTGTTAAACGGTCTCTTCAAACAATACCGAATGTAAACAAGTATTCTTTGTTGCTCTACCAAGACCTCCTCCCTTTAAATAAAGCCGCTAAGCAAGGGTGGTTGGTGCGGTCGCCGGGATTTGAACCCGGGATCATTAGCTTGGAAGGCTAAAGTCCTAAACCAGACTAGACGACGGCCGCATACAATATTGCTGTATTTCCATTAGCTAAGCGTAATTTAAGTTTATTGCAGTCCCTTTCTAATGAGGGCGCCAACATGGGGATTAACCCATCAACCGTTAAAATGCGGGCTTTTATCGTTTAAAATTCATCAAAACACATTGAGCTACAAGAATATTTCAAATTCATAATAGTTAAATTAAATCACATCACATTACAACTTATCTGCCCAATACGTGATTTGGCGTGCCCCAGACCAGACTCCATTTAGTCTTCGACGACTACCTCCGACGAACAGGAACCATCAGCAACAAAGACTACACCATAGTCCATGACTGGATGGGTAGTTTCAACCAAGAAAGAGGCCGCCGCATTTACGCAAACATCAACGTCGAAGAGGTTAAGGAGTGGATTGTAAAGAAAAGCGGCTCAACTGATGAGGCGGAGCTTACGGATTTCTTGAGGGTGGCGTTAGGGCACCTGTTTTTGGATTTGTTGAGTTACAACTTTGTTTTTGAAAGCGAGTACGAGTTTATGAAAAAAGCCGCTGAAGGATACATTGATAGAGGATACGCCAACTGCAGCGTTAATCTGCTTTTATGCTGACTCCACGGGTGTGGTTTAGCTGGTTTTTTTGAACATAAAGTGACATTTTTCGCAGTTGTAGCGTTCTACACTGAAAAAGCGGTTCTTTAAGACTTTTGAGGGTTTCTCGACTTCTTCTCCGCAGTTGGGACACGCAGCCATTTACCCTGCCAACTCTCCAAGTTTGATGAAAACTTGCCCCGATATGAACCTATTTAACATTTATCATACAAAAAACACGGATAAACACTAAAAAAGTCTGCCTTGATTGCTAACATAAACCTGTCAATATTGTATAACAATACTCTGCAGTGGCATGGACAGAGAATATTATAACCTCAACTTCCCGTGGAACAATCAAACAAGCCGACACCAATATTGATAGACAAATTTTCGGTTCAAAAATGGAATACTATATCTAACTCTACGTACACCAACTTAAACATGAGTTCCGACAAGGACCTGCATAAAATCGCTGCCAGCCGCATGAAAATCCTAACCAAAGACGCAAAACAGATGGTCAACGGCCCCTACTACTGCCCAAAATGCCGCAAAGAAGTCCTCCAAATGTTCGTGGACACAAAAAACAAAAAAGCATACGCAGTCTGCAAATGCGGCTTAGAATGGGAACTTGCCTATGCACCTGTGTTTCAAGGCGTAGATTACTACAACAAGTTCCGTGACGCATGGAAGAAACAGAGTTACGGCATAATAAAACAGAAACCACCCTCCCCAGAGAAACCAAGCTAAGCTGGACAAATTTTTGAGTGAAGAAAAACTGGATTTCAACCGCAACTTTCTGGTTACATCCAACTTGGCACTGCTGGCTTGGGTGCTGCTTGCTGCCTTAACTGTGGGATTTTATAACCAACTGTACGGTTGGCTGTACCTTGGTTTTTTGGCGTTTATGGTTTTTGTTATTCTGCGGCGGCTTGGCTGCAGCAGCTGCTACAACTGCAAATCGTGCACCAGCGGGTTTGGCAGGTTAGCAGGGGTTTTCTTCGGCAGAGGAAACCTCAAAAAGGGAAGCGTGGGCAACAGGTTGGGTTTGGTTGTTTTTCTTTACGCTGTTTTGTTGCCTGTTCCAGTGGTGTTGGGTGTCCTTTCGGTTTTGGCTGCTTTCTCCTATGTTTTGGTGGCGGTTTTGGCGTGTCTTGTAGCGGTTTCCTGCGTCAGCTTGATTACTTGGTCGCGTTGAACAGTTCCCTAAAAAGTTTGGTTTGGGAGAACTTTTAAACCCTAGAGGTTTCATCATAGAAGGCAAAGGATCAAAAGATGAATAGCCTCAAGTTAAGGCCCCTAAAAGTCTCCGTAACCGTAACCTTAGTCTTCATTATAGCTTCCTCCATGATTTGCTCCATGCCTGTAGGCGCCCAAAATGTTGAGTACATCGAGAAGAATTTTGCTTGGGACTACGATGGTCACCATTGGACTTGGACTTTAAACATCCCCAAAGAACTCTATGAGGATTACAAGCAGGTTTCTCTCTATCGGCGAACCCGTGATGGCCCAGTTGGTTATGGTTTTTTAACTACCACTTATGACCACTATGTAAGAATGCTGGCTGACAAACTCAACGAAACCGCCACCCAAATGGGGTATGGCTCCTATGACAAAGTCAGCTTCGTCTTAGCGTTTGTGCAGAGTTTACCCTACACCTCCGACAACGTAACCGCAGGGTACAATGAGTATCCAAGGTTCCCCATCGAAACGTTGGTAGACGACGGCGGTGACTGTGAAGACACCTCGATTCTCTTTGCAACTTTAACCATCATCATGGGTTTTGGCACCATCTACATAAACCCAACAAACCACTACGCCGTGGGCATCTTAGGTAGCGGTTTACGGGGCACATACTGGGAGCACCCTGTGGGTTCAAACAAAACATACTATTACTGTGAAACCACAGGCAACAACTTCAAAATTGGACAGCTACCCATCGAATTCACAGGAAAAAGCGCATACCTCTACGATATAGACGAAACCAAACAATACACCCCAACCATTGTTGTGGTGCCGCCGAAATCAAGCCCCACACAGGCACCTGTCACTTCTTCTGGACCTACACAGCGACCCACCCCGACCCGAACCGACGACACCAACTTAACTGATCCCTCATTGCAGCCAGTTATGCCTCTATCGTTCAATTTGGTTTCGGAGAATCCTGCGTTGTTTGTGGTGATTGTTTTTGCGATTGGAGCTTCGATTGCTCTAACAGTTTGGTCTGCTAGACGCCCCAGACCCGCCGCATCTGCATCAGTTTCCGCGTCTCCACCACCGCCCGTTGCCTCAACCAGTTTAGAGAACATTGAAGGCGAAGGAAAAACTTGCAGTCACTGTGGAGCAGGAAACAAGGATTACGCGGCGTTCTGTGAAAAATGCGGCAAACAAATAGCTTAAGATAGTGTGCTGAGGGTTTCTTCTGCGAAGGTGTCGATTTTTGCATGGCAGTAGATGTAAACGGCGGCTTCTAGGGCGATGATTACTGAGAGGAAAATTGTTAGCCCCCATGCAAGGTTGATGAAGGCTTCACCTGCAGAGAATTCGACTTGATCATGCGAGGTTACCAGCCAACTCCAGAAGCTTGGGTTGCCATCCCCCAGAAAAGCTCCCAAATCCAGCGCCATCCAAACGCACACTGCCACCAAAACAGCCGCTAAGATGCAGCCGATGATGGTGATGTTTTTCCAGTCTTTTGCTAACTTGCTGGTGAAAGATATTTTGGTTTTGTTGCCTTCTGATTGTAGGGTTAGGTTTATGGTTTTTTTAGCTGTTTTAGGCATGATACCCCAAAGCGAGCCCTGTCCAAATAGAAGCTGATGGGGCGGGGTTTCGGAGATTATTGTGCAGTCCTTCTCGGTGAGGCGGGTTTTGAGTTTCTCGAAAGCTTGCACAACATCTAAATCTACTGTGCGTTCAGGCATGAAGTATCTCTTTACTGTTAAGCGCTAAGGGGCTTATTTGGTTTTATTCCTTGAAAAGCCGCTTCTGATACTGCGACTTGCCCTTCATACCCCTGATGGGTTGGCGCATGTTGCGTTGGCGTTCAAGGTTTTTGATTCGAGCGTAGAGTTTTGACACTCTAGTGTTTGAGGGTTTCTTTGAGGACCGCAAAGGGCGCACGGGAACAGGAGTGAAAGGCTGAGTGATTTCGAGGCTTTTCTTTTTAGGTTTACGCGGCAAGGTGCGGACTTTTTTGAAAGTCACTGTACCCTCTTTGAGGTTGACTTCCTGCACTTCCCACCCCGCATCCAGCCACGCCTTAGCATGCGCACTCGACGAAGTGTTACTCCACCAAAGCGGGTCACGGTAAGCCGCCATCGGAAGGTTGCTGCCGATTAAGCCGTCGATGCGTGCAAACTTAAGCGTAACCAAATCCGTGAATGCAGCTCGGAATTTGAGGTGACTTTCCAGACCTGCGTATTTGCTGACGGTTCTGGGGGAAACGATGCGTCGGGCACAGTGGAGGCATAGCATCGACATAGGGTCGCCTGTCGCCACATCTGGGGTCATGCAGTCGCGGCAGAACATTTTCTTGCAGCGTTGACACTGCCGCATGTAGGTGGTGCGCATGACTCTGCCGCATATGCCACATTCATCCTTCATTTCTAATGCCTCAGGTAGCGCAGAAAAAATCGCTATTTAATGATTGGGATTATCTGGATATTAATTTTCAGTAACTAAACTATATGGTGGCTGATGAAAAGAAAAGGAAAAAAGTGTTTAGCCTTTGACGACAGCCAAAGGAGTCAACCGCGCAACTTTGGTTGCGATTCCGATTTGGTGGCTGACCTCCGCAACCATATCCACGTTCTTGTAGGCGGGGTCGGCTTCCTCGGCTAACACTGAGGCACTTGCCGCTCGGACAGCAATGCCGCGTTTTTCGAGGCTACTTTTTATGTCTCCACCCCAGAATTGCCGTTTAGCTGCTGAACGACTCATCATTCTACCTGCACCGTGCGCTGTTGAACCAAAACTCAAATCCATCGCTTTCTGTGTCCCAACCAGCACCCATGAACTGGTGCCCATGCTGCCCGGAATGAGAACTGGTTGTCCTTCGCTGCGGTAGTCTTCGGGGACGTCGGGGTGGCCTGCAGGGAAAGCGCGGGTTGCACCTTTGCGGTGAACCATCACCTTTTTCTGCATTCCTTCGCCGACATCGTGGGTTTCTATTTTGGCGATGTTGTGAGCTACGTCGTAGACGAGTTTTAAGCCGAATTTCTCGGGGTCTTGCCCGTACACTTGCTGGAAGCTCTGGCGAACCCAGTGCATGATGGCTTGACGGTTGCAGAAGGCATAGTTAACTGCGCATGCCATGGCTTCAAGGTAGTCTCTGGCTTCTTGACTGTTACCAGGAGCGCAGGCGAGTTCGCGGTCGGGGAGGCTGATTTTGTATTTCTGGACGGCGTGCTCCATGACGCGGAGGTAGTCGCTGCAGACTTGGTGTCCGTATCCACGGCTACCACAGTGAATCATAACCGTGACTTGCCCTTCATGGGTTAACCCGAAAGCTTTAGCGGTTTTAGGGTTGAAGATTTTGTCCACTTTCTGAATTTCAAGGAAGTGATTACCTGATCCTAACGTGCCAATCTGTGAAAGCCCACGGTTTTTAGCAGTCTGCGAAACCTTGTCCGGGTTGGCGTTTTTCATGCGGCCGTTTTCTTCGCAGTGTTTAGCGTCCTCTGCCCAACCAAACCCACGGTCAATAAGCCACTGGACGCCTTCGACGGCGAGGGCTTCTAGGTCGCGGTTGGATATGGTTAGGTCTTTACGTCTGCTGCCCAACCCTGAGGGCACGTTGCGAAAGATGCTTTCGGATAGAGGGGCAAGTTTGGGGCGGATATCTTTATCGGATAGATTAGTTGCTAGAAGCCGAACGCCACAGTTTATGTCGTAACCGACGCCGCCAGGACTAATCACACCGTTTTCTGCATCCGTCGCTGCGACTCCACCGATGGGGAAACCGTAACCTTCATGACCATCAGGCAACGTAACTGCATGTTTGTAGATGCCTGGTAATTGTGCGACGTTGCTGCATTGCCACAGTGTGCGGTCGGTTTGCATTTTCTCTAAAAGTGCCTGATTGGCAAAAATAACGCCTGGAACGTGCATGGCGGATTTATACTTGGGGATCTGCCACATGTAATCGTTAACTTTCTCTATGGGAACCCGCTCAGGCGCGGGTCTACTTTCACTTTCACCCATTCCTTTCACCGACCCAAACAAAAGATGTTGGATGTTATAACGTTTATGACTGCGGCTTGCTCTGTTTGGTTTTGGCGTATTCGATGAAGCCGCGGACACAGTTTTCGAGCACGGTTTTCTTGTAGATTTGATGAGCTTTGACGTAGTCACTGATTTGGGTCATGACGGGGTCTTGGGCGACTATGTTGTCGCGGATTTGCTCCAAACTCAGACCTGCCTTGACGCCTGCTTCGGCGATGTCTGCCCACAACTGCAACTGCACCTTGTAGGCTTTGAGGCGTTCCACGGCGTTGTCTGCGATACCGAAGTGACTAAAATACAGCACGGTTGGGTTAAGCGCGATGAGTTTATCCAACGAAGCTAATGCCGCTTCAAGGTGGAACGGCGGCGGAGTCGTCGGAACTACCACCCCACAATCAGGCAAAAACGTTCCCGCTGCATCGCCAGGAAAAACCCCACCATTGAACGACTCAAAGAAACTCAAGTTATGCGAAGCATGCCCAACCGTCTCGAGCACTGATAGGTTGCCGCCAGCACCCAATTCAAAGGTGCCTTCTGTGAGGGAAACTACACGGTCTTTGGAAACAGGTTCAGGTTTGCCGAAGATTTCGCTAACAAACCCCAAAACTGCTTGTGAAGAAGGCCAGAGGCGTTCAGGGTCAATCATGTGGGGTGCGCCGCGGGGGTGAACAAGGACTTTAGCGTTAGGCAGGTGCTTGAGTAGGGTGCCTGCGCCTCCGCCGTGGTCAAGGTGAATGTGGGTAACGGCGACGTACTCGATAGCTTGGGGCGCTATGCCCAGCTCTTGTATGCCGCTTAGAAGGTTGGGCACTGAGTTGGTTGGGCCTGCTTCAACAAGCATCGGTTTAGGGCCAGCTATGATGTAGCTGCAGATAAGTTGCTTAATGCCGCCTGTGTCTAATTCAACTTGATAGAGGTTCTTTCCGATTTTCTTCGTATGCAACTATATCGCCTTAGATGGTGTGTCTAAAAGAGTCTTACTGCATAAACATTTCCGACGTAGAATAACTGCTTGTTATATCTAACAACCAAGCTATCAAGTGACATCGTCGAGTGATGTGATGTTTGTTGTGGGGGTTATCTTTTTGATTAGTCGAGTGTCTTCGGTTATGAATTTTAGTTGCTTTGTTTTGGCTATGTGAGCGTATGAGGCGTCGTAGTAGGTGATTTTTTGGTTTATGGCTGTTTGCAGAATCTCTTCTTCGTAGCCGACGGTTTCTATTATGCCCATTATGGAGAGGGTGTGATTGACGGTTTTTGCTAAGGCTTTTGCTTCTTGCTCTGATAGCGTGGCGTGTAAGGTGTGCTCTTTCCAGAGGATGTTGCCCAACTCGTATCTTGCTAACTCTATTGTGTAGTTGCCTGCGAGGGCTTCGATTTTGTTTTCTTTTATGGCTTTAAAGATGGCTGAAGCGTCAAAGAGGTACTTCATCGGCTGTCACGGTCTTCTCGTATGCATTTAATGACGTCAGTCATTGTTATTTTTTCGAGTGTTGGTTTGAGGTTGGCGATTTCTTTTTTTAGTTCTTCGACTTCTCTTTTTTTGACTTCGTCTTCAAGGGCTTTGCGTAGGATTTTGGAGGGTTTGATTTTGAGGCGGTGTATTTTTTCTTTGAGTTGTTTGGGGATTTTTGTGGAAACAGTCACAGATTGAACCAAAATCTCACCAAAAAGTAATACCTAAAAGTAAGATAAAAAAGTTATCCAACCATAAAGGAAAAAACATCCATTAGGAAAAAAACATCTGCATCAACCGCAACCGTTTAATAATAAACCTATCAACCCATTAACAACCAAATCACGGAAGGCACCAAATTGTCCCTGAACCAAAACTTAGAAAAACTCTCCAACGCCTGCGGAGTCACAGGCAGAGAAAACCAGGTCTGCGACCTTATGGCTGAGATGTTAAAGCCATACGCAGACGAAATCAAAATCGACCGAATGGAAAACGTCATAGCCATCAAAAAAGGCAAACCCAGCGGCCTTAAAATCATGCTTGCCGCTCACATGGATGAAGTTGGCTTAATGGTTAAAACCATCAACAAAGAGGGCTTTCTCCAATTCAGCAAAATGGGCGGAATCGACGACCGCATTCTTCCCGCACAGAAAGTCAGGGTCTTTAGCAAAAACACATGTTACCCCGGCGTCATCGGATCAAAACCGCCACATATACAAAAAGAGGAGGACCGCAAAAAAATCCTAAACTACGACGACCTCTTCATCGACGTCGGCGCAGCAAACAAAGAAGAAGTCACCAAAATGGGCATAGCCGTCGGCGACCCAGTTGCCTTCGATGTTACATACACAAAAATGGGTTCAGACGTTGTGATGGGAAAAGCCTTTGACAACCGCGCAGGATGCGCCACCATGATTGAAATCATGAGGCTACTCAAAAAAACCGACTGCACCGTCTACGCAGTGGGCACCGTGCAAGAAGAAGTCGGTTTACGTGGTGCAGCAACTGCGGCTTTCGGCGTTGACCCTGACCTCGCCATCGTTTTAGATGTAACCATCGCAGGTGACGTGCCAGGCGTGCGCGAGTTTGACACCACCGTCAAGATGGGTAAAGGACCCGCATTGACGATTAGTGATTCAGGCTTGATTACTCACCCCAAAATTCTGCGTTGGTTCAGAGATACCGCGGAAGAAGAAAAAATCGCTGTACAACTGGAATCAGGCTTGATGGGCAGCACTGATGCAGCACGCATTTCCATCACTCGGCAGGGCATCCCAAGCGGAACCATATCCATCCCCACACGCTACATTCACAGCCCCGTCGGCATGCTCAGCTTATCGGACATCGAAAACAGCGCCAAACTCGCCGCCGCAGCCATCCACAAAGCCTCCAAATTCTTTTAGGCGGCATTACTTTTTATTTCCCTTCCTTCTTCTTTGTATCTAACAGTTGATTTGGCATGAAGCAGCCTGAAAAAGTTGTAAAACCAGAAAAGTTTGCGGGGCGATTTGAGTTTCTGGAGCATACCGCTGACGTCTATGTCCGTGCGTTTGGAACAAGCATGGAGCAAGCCTACGAAAACGCGGCGCTTGCCATGTTTGAAACCATGACTAACAGCGACAAAATCGCGCAGACTACAGAGGAAACCATAGAAGTAGAAGCAGAAGACCAATACGCGTTGCTGTATAACTGGCTGGAAGCTTTGCTGGTGAAGTTTGAAACTGACGGCATGCTCTACAGTCGATTCCAAATCGTTGACTGGAAAGAAACCGCTGAAAAATTTAAGTTCACGGCAAAGGTTTGGGGAGAAAAGTTTGACCCCAAAAAGCACCCGCAGAAAGTAGGCGTTAAAGCGGTAACATACCATTTGATGGTGGTTATCCGCGAACCTGAACGGGTGGTTTTGGAGTTTATCCTCGATATTTAGCTGATTTTTAGTTTCTTTAGTTCCTCAAGCATCTTGGCAACCATCGGGTCAGGTGGCGAATCCAGCGACTTGGTGGTTGAAACGACAAAGGGAACCTTCTTTTTCTTGTAGTAAGCTATGAGTGGTTCGGTTTGGTTTTTGTAGACTTGCAGGCGGTTTTTGATGACTTCTTCGTTGTCGTCTGCACGTTGGTAGAGTTCTCCGCCGCATTTGTCGCATATACCTTCTTTTTTAGGTTTGAGGAAACGGATGTTGTAGACTTCACCGCATTTTTTGCATACACGACGAGAGGATAAACGGGCGATTATAATGTCGTCTGGCACATCCAACTGTAGTATGACGTCGATTTTGGTGATACCTTCCAAAGCGTCTGCTTGCTCAGTTGTGCGTGGAAAACCATCAAGCAGAAAGCCTTTGCCTTTGGGTACACGGCTTAAGCGTTCCTTTAGAACCTCAATCACCACGTCGTCGGGGACAAGTGCTCCTTTTTCGACGTAGCTTTTGACTTTTTTACCCAGAGGGGAATTTTGTTTTACGGATTCACGGAAAATGTCGCCCATAGCGATAACGTCTACGCCAAGCTGATTCTGCAACCTTGAAGAATAGGTGCCTTTGCCTGCGCCTGGCGCTCCAAAGATTATAGCTTTCACTTGCTGTGTCACCTTAAATGGCAACTCATAGGCGGCAATTAATAATTAAGTCTTGCCATCCACACCAAACCTCAACGACTGCCAATTTTTTGGAGAATAGAATTTGCTGGCGAATTCAGCGTTTAGCAGGGCAGGTGTAAAATGGCTGAAACCTAATCTGGAAAGTAAACGCCTGATTCGCCAGCAGTGCACCCTTGGAGATGTATGTTGGCAAATGTATCAACGTGTTTTGGCTCTTAATAGTTTCACCAATAATCTAAAAAAACTATAGAGTACGCGCAACCAACCAAGAGATATGGAATAGTCTATGCTTTGGGCATCCCTAAGAGTCGGCAGCTCAAAACGTAAACGGTTTATTTTGCGTGTTTTTGCTGTGCAGTGAATTCTTGCCAGCTTGCAGCAGCGTCAAAGTAGGCTTCCTTAGATGGTTCAAACTCTGAGTTTAGGCGGCAACTGCTACAATTGAAAATCACGGTTCGCTCATAGGTTTTCCTATGCACCGACAACGTTGGTTTACCGCACCTTGGACACACAAACAGTGTCTCACCCGTTGCGATCAATTTACACCTTCTCCCAAAAGAGTTTTTCAGGTTAAGATGCATTAATATTTTTCTCAACAACTACAAAAAACCCAACATAATAACCAGTAATGAAGAAAAATACCGGTTAACTAGAGAATTTAACTCAACAGAGAAAGGCAGATACAAGATTTTGTTTAGGCTCGATTCTTATCGTATGCGTTCTGTTAAGAGTTGATGTAGGAAGAAAATGTAGAAAGGGCACGGGCTTAGTAAATTCCGCCTTCACGGAAGTAATGGTTTTCTTCTTTTTTAGGCCCAAAAACCCGCACGCCGTCCTTTTTGAGTTGACACCTTAACTCTTTGGCGTATTCTTTGGTGATTTCACCCTTCTTTTCCAAGTAAGCAATTATCTCCTCAGCCTGCGCTTCGGTGTCACATCTGCGCAGAAAATCCACCGCTTGCGGGTTAAAATGCCGCAGCTTATCAGGAGTCTCAGTGCACTGTTCCAGGTCCTCTTCGCCTTCATGCCACTCGTCGCAGCCACATCCCTCCACTTCGCCCTCTGCCTCAGCCGCATTCTTACGTATGCCGTTGATTGAGACTTTGACGTCGCCTGATTGGAGTTCTTCGTAGAGATGGGGGAACATTTTTTTGAGGTCTTTCTTTTCCATCTGGCATCAGCTGAGTCTAGGATTGGTTTTGGTGGTTTAAGTCCTTTTTTGATGGATAAACATTGTTTTCAGGAGTTATTGAGGTATAAATTGCCTCGTTGGGTGCGTCTGCAAGACTTTTTCAAGCTGCAGAATGTTGAGGCCTTTGAGTTCGTCTCCGAAGGTTTCGCAGCGCCGCTTCTTCCCCGCTTCCTCACTGCGTCGAGCAACGATTTCCAAGCCATGCTTGGCGGTGGTTTGGGCGTAGATGTGGTAGGACTCCAAAGTGGCGCCTTGTTTGTTGACTGTTGTCCACTGAGTTTTAGTTATTTTGATTCCGCCTGCTTTCAAAGCCAAAAGAACCAGTTCAGGATTATCCGTATAGACGGCGATGTCGATGTCACTGCCCTGTTTTATGGTTCCGCGCCAGACACTACCAATTAGCACTGGACAAAACGCCGACAGCAACCGCATCACATCCAAAGCCTCCTGACGCATCTCGATTAAGCGTGCTTTACGTTTCTCTCCCTCGTTTTCCTCAGCAATTTTGTCCAATTCCAAGGCCACTTCGAGGTTTGAGGGCAAAAAGTTTGAGCCCAAAGTTTGCGCGGCTTTCTCTTTAGCTTGTTTGTATTCTTTTTCAGCACCAAAATAGAGAAGGGTTGCGGCTTCCCGTGCAACTCGACGTTTTAAATCAAAGCTTTCAGACAAAGCGTTTACCGTTTAGAGATGGTTTCGTAGAGCTTAACGGTTTTCTCAGCGATCTTGTTCCATGTAAACTCTGCTAGAACGCGTTTTCTGCCGTTTTTACCAAGTGTTTTACTCCACTCTGGACTTTCCAGAGCGCTGGTGACTCCCCATGCGATATCGCTTGGGTTGTTGGGGTCGATGTGGTAGCCGCATTGTTCAGGTCCGCAGCAGATGACGATTTCACGCATACCGCTCACGCCTGCCGCGCCAACGACGACGGGTTTTTCCATGCTCATGGCTTCAAGGGCAACGATGCCAAACGGTTCATAGAGGCTGGGGAAAACTGCGATGTCGCATGCTGCGTAGTGGCGTATGCGTTCTTCTTCGGGGATGAAGTCATAGCAGAACTTGACGAAGTCACCCATCTTGGTTATCTGAGTAAGGTTAGTGAGGTACTCCTGCAAGTCGCCAACGCCGACAATGACAAGTTTTGCTTTGGGAATTTTTGATAAGATGTGAGGCATAGCCATAATGAGTTTATCTACGCCTTTGACGACTACGAGTCGGCCTAAGAAGAGAATCATGTACTCGTCGTCTTTGATGCCGTATTTAGCACGGATACGAGCAATGTCCTCTTTTGAAACGTTTTCAGGATTGTACTTCTGCGGATCTACGCCGTTGTAGCTGACCTGTATTTTATCGCGTGGAAAACCAAGCCCGATAAGTTCATCTTTCATGGCGTAGGAAACGGTGACCACCATGTCAGCCATAAGACCAGCCCGCAACTCGATGTTACTAACAACACCTGAACCGTTGCCCATAGTGCGCCCTTTTTCAGTAGAGTGCACATGAAACGCAAAAGGCAAGTTAGTTTCACGCTTAACGGTTACGCCGCCCATCGCAGAGAGCCAGTCATGGGCAACAACAACATCGTACTTCATACATTCTTGCTTGATTAATTCGTTAACAAGCTTTGCAGCAGATAGGTAATTGTAAACCATGAGTTTGCCGAAGAATTGCTGTCCGCGCCCCCACTTTTTAATGTCTTCAGATATGACGTCGGGAAGCGAGTCAGAGATATCTATGTGTAGAGGACGGTGGATTTCGATGCCGCGCCAGATTTCTCGGGTTGGCATGGAGCCTTCGTCGTCGTTCATTGTGAAGACAGTTACGTCGTGGTCGTTGAGGACGAATTTGCGGGTGATCTCCGCAGCGTAGGTGCCGAGTCCACCTACGATTTTAGGTGGATATTCATAGACAAAAACAGCTATCTTCATGCTTTGAATGTCACCATTTATCCATTTAGCAGTGGACGCCTCTGTACTAAAGCTTTACCTAACCCAACCCTGAGATGCTGCCTAAAAACCAAGAGATTGCTCATGGTTTCTGTAGGGTTTGGGGAAAACTTTGATTAGACTGAAACACATAACCAACTAAGAGGCAAGGTGCCCAAAGATGAGTTTATCACCTATTAAATTGGAAATTCTCCAATCCATGCTTCTATTGGATAAACCGATGAAAGCTATGGATATCGCTAAAGATGCCCATAAAGAGTTCCAGCCAGTAATGATGCACCTCTTGGGACTTCAACGCATGGGCTACGTTTCTAGTCCAGAAAAAGGACTCTACGTCATAACCGCAGCAGGCAAAAAAGCGCTCGGTATTCCTGAAATCACAAAAGAGAAAGCCACATCCATCCTCGCTTACGCCCCACATGACAAATCCTTCCACTTCTACGCCACCGTCGGCAAACCCCTCAGCATGCACGCCCACAACCTACGTGATTTTGTCGGAAAAATAGAAAAAGCAGACATCATCTCAGTCGAGTTCCACTTTAAACGCGGAGACTTTGAGAATTGGTTTAAGGGACTTGGCGACGAAGAGTTAGTTAAGAAAACGGCTCTGCTCAAGCAACGCAACGTATCAGGCGAAGCGCTAAGAAAACAACTCCACGATATAGTAGAGCAGAGGTACCGTGAGTTGGCTCAGTTAACTGGGCAAGTGTTTCCCGAAGACCAAGCAGCACCAGAAAATGAACATGTACATGCGCACACCCACGAGGACGGGCAAACCCACGAGCACCCACACACGCACCCTCACGGAGGCCACGTGCAAAACCACAGCTAAATCTAGCGATTACCGTTTTTTTCTTTTTTAGATGAAAAGAAGGTTGGGGAATAAAACCCCAAATAAAATTTTTAGGTTATTTGCTTGTAAACTGGGTGCTCTTTGAACTTCAGAATCGTCGAGGACCACTCGATGGTTCCGCTGGGCAACCGTGTGCAGAGCGATTGAACTTTTGCGCCACCCTGAATGAACCGCACGCCGTCGAGCATTTCGCCTTTAGTGATGCCTGATGCAGCAAAAATCATCTCGTTGCCTTTAGCTAACTCGTTTTCAGTGTAAGTCTTGTTTATGTCTACGCCTGCAGCTTCAAGGCGTGCCATTCTATTGGGATCGTCTTTTTTGTCCTTCCAAACCTTAACAAGCATCGTCCCTCCGAGGCATTTCACTGCGGTCGCGGCGATGGTGGCTTCTGCTCCTGCACCTGCACCAACCAACAAATCCACACCTGAATCAGGCAAGCAGGTTACGATGGCGCCTGCGATGTCTCCGTCAGCGATCAAGATGATGCGTACACCCATCTTTCTAAGGCGTGCAAGCAATTCGTCATGTCGAGGTCTTTCCAGCATGATAACAGTGAAATTCGCTAAAGGTCGCTTCTTGAGTGTAGCGATGGTTGTTACTATTTCTTCAATA
Source organism: Candidatus Bathyarchaeota archaeon (assembly GCA_026014685.1). Lineage (NCBI taxonomy): Archaea > Thermoproteati > Candidatus Bathyarchaeota > Candidatus Bathyarchaeota archaeon. Next base: position 67,430 of record JAOZHW010000003.1, on the reverse strand, counting down.
GACATGTCAAGGTTGATTTTTCCTTTTGCAACACCATTAGTTGCAACTTTAAAGTAGTAGCCATCATCAGGCAAAACTTGGAGGCAACCTACAGGGGCACAAGCCAAGGTTGAGATGGCGTCTTTTTTGCCCTTGCTCGTAGCAGTTGTGCCGTCCACTTGGTCGATAACGAACTCCACTTTGGGACCGTTACCCGTGCCGACTTTTTCACGGTTGTTAAAAGCGGGCGCGTTGTCTTTGGGTCCTTCGCAACAGATGACTTCGCCGTCGATTTCCATTTGATTCATGACTGCCCTTGAGAAATCTAGGGCGGTTTGATCCACCATGTCGGGGTCGCCTTTGCCGATGTGTAATGCTGCTCCGACGGCTCCAGCGGTGGTTATGCGAATTAAGGATGGCCCAAGAGATCGAAGAGATGTCATATTGGTCACTTTTTCCTCTCGTTTTGCCAGAGTTCTACAAACTCCATGTAGTTCTGGGCGATTTTCTCAACCGCTTCTCTACGTGTTGCTTTGCCAGCTCGGAACTCGACGAGGGGATCCCAGAAGATTGTTCTGCCCACTGCGAAGCCGATGATGCCGGGGATTTTGGCTCCGACTGCAAGCCACTCTTTGACTTTGTCTTTGGATTCGCCGCGTCCCAAGGTGATGACGCCCGCTTTGCGTCCGCCTGCCTGAGCTTGTTTAACGATGGCTTTAGCGTTGGCGGGGTCTTCGACGCCTTCAAGTTTCCAGATGGCTGGTTCCACGCCGCCGTCTTGGATTTGCTTTAGGCTTTCACACATGAGTTTGGGGCGAAGTTCAAGGTCATATCGCTCTTTGGAACCGCCCAGCGATGCCAACTGCGCGGAGGTTGCGGGGACGATGAGTTCGAATAGGAAGGGTCGCTTTGTTTTGGCGAGGTAGTCGCTTAGTTCCTTTAGACGCTTGAGTTGGCGCTTGTTCATGGCGGCGTCACCTTCTGGGTTGTAGCGTACCAGCACTTTGAGGAAGGTGGGGTCGAATTCTTCGATGTGGCGGCTGTATTGGCTGCCGTATTCGAAGTCGAATTCGTCTTGACCTGACTTCTCTGCGGGCATGGCGAAGTTGAAGCCTTCCTTTTTGGCTTCGGAGAGGATGGTTGCGCCGAATTCTTCATCAACCAAAAGTCCTGCGATGTCTTTGGGGACCTTTTTGTTGAGCGCCAGCTTGAAGCCTTCAAAAATTATTTCTTTAGCTTCCTGAATTTTCTTTTTCTCCTCAGGTGTTGGGGGTCGGCCTTTGATTCCGAATAGTTTCTCGATAAAAGATGCTCGATGATCAAACGCTAAAATCAGCAAATCCTTTTTAGACCAATCGGTCAACATTGCTCACCGTGTCCTGTATCATGTTTTACTTAAATAAATCGTTTATTGCTTAAACCAAAACCGTAATTGCCGTAAACGATTTTCTGTTGCCTTGCTGAAATTTTTGGTGGTTTGGGGAAAACTGAAATACAAAACCCCACATAATAGCCAGTCAAGGGCTAAACATGACTGAACCCAGAATCGTCACCGTCAAACTCCCCGAAGAAGTCTACCAAGAAATCGCTCTACGCATCCCCGAAGGCGACCGAAGCAACTTTATCCGTGAAGCCATCGCCGAGAAACTGCAGAAAACCCCCAAACCCGACAAACTCTTAGCCCTCGAAACCCGCATGCAGCAACTTGAAGAGCAGTTTGGGCAAATCAAAAAGTACCTCGCCGACCTCGACATTCTCACCTTCCAGCATGGTAAAATCAACCCCTACCAATACGCCACCGACGACTTAGACCGCAAAATCATCGAGTACCTAATGAATTATAAATCAGCCACTACCCCCGAATTGGCGGATTACCTCAAAGTTAACCGCTGGCTGGTGCTCAACAGGCTGCAGAAGATCGAGAAGAACAGCAAGAAACAGGCGGGAAAAGCCATCATCGAATACTATGCTGGAGAACGGTCGGGAAAGAAGAAAGCTTGGTGGATAGATGAAGAGTTAATCCAAGAGTAAGCTGGGTTAGCTTTAAATGTTCTTTGCATGTTTGGTTCTGCGTTGTGGGCTCGTAGTCTAGCACGGATTAAGGCATCGGCCTCCGGAGCCGAGAATCCTGGGTTCAAATCCCAGCGGGCCCGCCACCCCCCAAACGAATTTATCCTGCACAACAAACCTTCCCTTTTCTTTTTTATGTTGGTTGAGGGTCGTAATACTTTGTCGCCGAGAATTTAAGAAGCAGAAACAACTTTTGGTCTTTTTCCGTACCAATAACGTTTAGACTCAGCGCTGCACGTCTCGCATTTATATGATATGGGAATAATTGTTCCGCTTGTGGATACTTTAGCGTGTTTTTTCCAAGGAAGCTATTGGGTTAATGTCGTCTGGTGGAAAAGCTGAATATGGATGCCCATTTGTGCAACAGACTGCGCATAGATGAAAGCTAAACTTGCAATGATTATAATGACTACTAAAAACAAGCCTTTGAGCCTCAACGTTATCTTACCTAGTTATAGCTAATCTTCATCTTAAGCCTCTATACGGGCCTTTTTAGATTTTTTCCGAATCCATATAGACCCGCCAATAAAGATACTGAAACACAAACTATGATGTATGTCCAGGGTTTTCCAGAGGTTGAAAGCTACCTGCATCTATCGATTATCCAGTATTTATCGTAGGTTGAGAGGTTTCAGGTTCGGCAGTTGCAGGCAGTCCCGTTGAAGTACTTCCAAACGAATTTTGCGGCGGCACATAATCCTAGTCTACCGTAAACTCTCTCGTCCGGGACATTTCTTTTCCATCAGCAGCATGTAAATATACAAAAAGCGATGCTTACCTCAGAAGGTTATCTTTGAGCGTTGACATCTTATGTTATATGATTAACATAAAAATTTAAAAGAAATCAAAAAATCATTTGTATCATCTGCTTCTGAGCGATAATAAAGGAGGGGAGGTGAAGATAAATTGAGAATGCAAAAAGTTAAGCTTGTCCTCGTAGTCATTCTTTCAGCAGCACTATTGGCTAGTAGCTTAACTGCTGTAGAAGCGGCAACCATAAAGAGCGAAAAAGTTTTGCCAGATTTTATCGAAGGATCAATTGCTTTGATGTATCCTAATGCAACTGACGCTAAATTAGCTGAAATTCGAGGTTTATGGATAAAGCAAATCGAGCTAAGGGAAAAAATGATTGCGGACACAAATGGCGCTGTTTTGAAATTCCAGCCCTCTGCTTTAACGGTTAATCCAAGCTATTTGACGTACCTGACTAAAATAGAACCCTTGTACGGTGGCCAGGTGATTAACCCTAACGGTATTCTTGGCGGTTCCATCAACTATGACTATACAAGGTTTTTAACGACTGGTCTTAATCAAGGGGCAGGTATAGCGGGGCGACTAAGCTATGACTATTCATTTGGGCAAGTCTACGTCTATGGCAAACTTGGGCCTACAGGACCCGGACATACAGGTAACTACATCATAGTCTGGGGTAGTAACAGCGGTTTAGACTGGAGTTGGGAACCTATCGGTTATACACAACTGATCAATTCGTGGGCATATCACTATGTCGGTTATACATCAACTACGTATAAGTACGCCGCCGTTGGCTGTAACACTATGATGGGCGATCAATGTATTTACAATGACCTTTTAGCGGATATGTTATGGTTCACAAACACATAGATAGACTTGGCATGCTTATTTGCTTACTTGCCCTAAACCCTTTTTTTATAGAAGTGGAAAAAGAAATATGTTCCTCGTTTGGAACAAAGTGTTCCTTAATTAGAATTAAATAAGACCTTTTTTATAACAGTGTTAGGTGCTAAGATTGAAAAAAATTACAATCTGGCTTGCTCTACTTGTATTAGGTTTCTCAGCCACTTTATCGATTGAGAATCAAACTACGGCTGCACAACATACCCCTGAGGGTAAAGCATTCATCCTTGTATCACCTATCAACATCACTTCACCATCAAACATAACATATATTTCTCAACCTCTAACCCTTAACTTCTCAGTCAAGAGTTTTCTTAAACCAGAGCAATCGGATATAGAGTTTGTTTACAGCATTGATGGAGAAAAAAATACAACCGTAGGCATCAAAGTAACTCCAGTACCTCTAGAGTATACGGATGCTGATGGTAAAACCTCTATCTCGATATTTTCATATCACTTAATTAGTGGATATACAACTCTACCCGACATGCCTATTGGCCCTCATAATATCACTGTTTATGCTAGATATGAATTTCCAAACTCTAACAATAATATCGGGCTAGACAGCAGTACAATACATTTTAACGTAAATGGTGAAAATATACCTGATAACACTAACGCCAAAATAGACGATAAAAAAGAGACGACAGGCTCTGAAATGTCATCAGATTTAGCGCTATTTCCTTATGTCGTTGCAGTGGTTTTAACACTTGGCATAGTGGCTGTCGGCGTGTTTTTTATTAAATTAAAGGCTAAGAATAAAATTCGGAGAACCATCAACTTTCGGTGTTTAGCAACCAGCTTAAACAGTAATCAAGCGGCAACAGGATAAATTCGTGTCAGGGCTGTCGAATACCAGCGGGCCCGCCACCTCCCTACCAGACAGAGTATTAACATGAATTAGAATCGGGCGCAATTTTTGCTCAGTAAGACATAACGTTATATGCTTCCCACAGACAAACTATTAATCATGTCAACATACATCAAAAAGGCACAGCTACAAATCGACGACATAGTTATAAACAAAAAAGATGCATTCATGATCCTGAACATCATTCTCCGCGTACTTAATCGTAGAAGAATTCCTTTTCCCAGAGCCGTTTATGATGTTTTTAGCAAAGTTGACGATTTCTCTGACGAAGGGGATGACGAGGGCAGCGAAGACTTCCTCAAAGAATACATAATCCCTGAACCAGGAAAGTGCCTCGTTGATGTTGGAGCAAACGTTGGCAATTGGACCCTTCTTGTTGCTAAAAAAGGGCGTGAAGTCTATGCGTATGAGCCAATGCCTAAAGCATTCCGAATTCTAAAACAGAGAGCTAAAAAATTCCCACAGATTCACCCATTCCCGTACGCTATAGGAGACAGAGATAGCTCGGGTCGTTTAGGGATTACCCCGTTTGCTGTGACAGGAACTATGGATGAAGAAGTCAACCTGCCTGGAGGGGAAACAATTGATGTCCCAGTTCGAAAATTAGACAGCCTTAACTTTTCCGACGTAGGCGTGATCAAAATAGACACAGAAGGATACGAAACACCAATATTGCAAGGCGCTAAAGACACCATTACAAAAAACAAGCCAGTTTTAATTATCGAAGTTCACAAGCAAATTGGTAAAGCAGCCAACACGTTTACCGAAGAAAAACAGAGAATCGAAAATATCCTTGTTACTTTAAACTATAAATGTACAGTTTACTATCGACAGATTAGTTTACATGGTGAAATGCAACCGTTTTTAATTGGGAGAAGCAACAATTAGGAACAGTGAAGCAATAATTTTTTGTCTCAATCCAATTTTGAGCAAAATTTTATGGCGGTAAGTTTTTGAGGTATTTCCAGATCAGCTGTGGCTGATCGAACGCTGTCTTAAGTGCCTTAGTGGGGTGCTTCGCCAGATTGATCAGGTGTATTTTTTTGTATTCTGCCAACGCTTTAGCAGCGATCTCTTTGACTTCTGCAGGCGTAAACTCATCTGTGGTAATCAAAGGGAGCCCTCTTGCTTGGCGGGCTTGTGCAAAACTGTTCCACGACAAATCCGCAGCGATATACCCTTTAGCCTTACACTCCTCATAGAGCCGTGTGCCATAAGATGGGGTCGCCGCAAACAAGTGCATACCCACATCGTATTTACGCTTCATTTCAAGGGCAAAATCGACGGTGCGCTGCATATTCTGCTTTGTTTCTCCCGGGAACCCGATGATGTAGAAGGCGCCTGTTTTTAAGCCGACTTCTTTGGCGTTCTTGGCGAATTCGACCACGCGGTTGAGGTCGAGGCTTTTGCAGACCACTTTGTCGAGGATTTGCTGGTCGCCCGATTCCACGCCGACGAACACGCTTTTGCAGCCTGACTGCTTCATCTTCCTAAGCAACTCCAAGGTGAGGCGGTCGGCTCGGACGCCGTTGGGGGTTTCCCAGCCGATTCTGATTTTCCGCGTGATTATGCCGTCGCAGATGGCTTCGAAGCGTTTCAAATCAAGGGTTAGGTTGTCGTCTTCGAAGAAGATGTTTTTGACCTTGTACTTGTCTACGACGTGTTGGATGTGGTCGAGGACGTATTTGGCGCTGTGTGCACGGAACCCCTTACCCATATGCAGGTGCACCGAGCAGAAACAGCAGTTAAACGGACACCCCCTACTGGTAATCATCGAGATGGCTCGTTTTTGAAAACTGCGGTAGCCAATCTTGCTTGGTCCAAGATACTGCTCCATGTCTACCAAGTCGTAGGCGGGGTATGGCAATTCGTCGAGGTCTTCGATGAAGGGTCGTCGTTCGTTGACGGCGACGGTGCCGTTTTGGCGGTACGCGATTCCTTTGATTTCGCTGAGCGGTTTTTTGCCTTCGAAGTGTTGGGCGATTTCCAGCATGCCATATTCGCCTTCGCCTGCTACAGCAATGTCCACTGATTGGGCTTCTTCGAGGAACTCTTTGGGAACCAAGGTGACGTGGGGTCCGCCGACCACGGTTAGGATGTTTGGGTTGGCGTCTTTGGCGGCTTTGCTGACGGCGATGGCGTGGCCGATTTGACTGGTGAAGGGCCCCGCGATGCCCACTATGTCAGGGTTTCTGCTTCGGATTTCCTCTTCAATTCGCTTAAGGGGGAACCCGATGGTTACTGATTCGCCGTTTTTTTCCTCAAACTCCGCACCTGCCATAAACGTATCCAAAATCTCCACTGCGTAACCGTTTTTCTGGAGCACCGCAGCTATGTACATTAAACCCAAGGGCAGGTTGCCTGCGGGTGGGTCTGAGCCGGGGTAGAATGTCTGCGGCGGGTTGACGAGGAGAACCTTCATGGTGCACTCAGCAACATAGTAGTTCAACCCTGCCCGATATTTAAATTGCTGAAACAGACGGTTTTCTCTGTTGTTTTTTGGCTGTATAGGAGAAGTAGAAGAAAAAAGCACGCCAACAGCACAAGTCTACAAGTGTGTTTCTATGGCTAGCTTGGTATGTTACTGCCATGCGACAACAACATATCTTTATGAGCGGTTATTCGGCAAATATCTTGTTAGCTTTTCCATCGTTTAGTAGGAGGTGAATTTTTTGAGTACACGAACAGAAGAAACCAGAAAGGGCAAAATGACCGTTGCCGAAGCAGGAAGGAAAGGCGGACAAAAAACCGCAGCCACACACGGACGCGAATTCTACGAAGAAATCGGACGCAAAGGCGGCGAAAAAGTCTCAGCAGAACGCGGCCCTGAATTCTACAGTGAAATCGGCAGCAAAGGCGGCTCCGAACGGGCCAAACAGCATGAGGGTACACCTGAAGCAAGAGGCAAAACCAGCCTAGAAGAAGCAGGACACAGAGGAGGACAAAGGGTTCGCCGACTGATTCAAGCGGGGAAGGAACGGGAAGGAAGAGAATAAGCAGCCCTGTTTTGAAGGCTCTGTTTTTAGGTCGATAGTTTAGGGGAGGTGACATTTTTGGAGGAAAAACGTGGAAAAATGACTGTTGAAGAGGCTGGACGCCGCGGAGGACTAAAAACCGCGCAGACGCATGGCGAAGAATTCTACAGTGAAATTGGACGTAAAGGCGGAAGGATTGGCGGACCAAAAGGAGGGCAACGTGTCCGCAAACTTGTGGAGCAGGGTAAAGCCCGCGAAAAAGAATAAACTAAAGCAATCTAAAAATCGGTTATTTTTTTGTAATGTAGGTGTATCTCTAAGGCTAGCTTGTATTGTTGGCTGTTGCTGTTTATGGACAGCCACATACGTTTAAGAAGCTTGTTCTAAGCTAGGTCATTGAGTAGAAAGCTACCGTACGACTTTTTTGGAGGTGAAATGTTTGAGCGCAGACAGAAGAAAAGGAAAAATGACTGTAGAAGAAGCAGGTCGTTTAGGTGGTGAAAAAACGGCTCAAACTCACGGCCCTGAATTCTACAGTGAAATCGGCAGCAAAGGCGGCTCCGAACGGGCCAAACAGCATGAGGGTACACCTGAAGCAAGAGGCAAAACCAGCCTAGAAGAAGCAGGACACAGAGGAGGACAAAGAGTCCGCCGACTAATCCAAGAAGGCAAACAGTACGAAGAAGGATAAGTAGAGGTCAAACCAGTTCAGGGAACCCTTTGTGGGTGACTTGTTTTAGTGGAGGTGAAATTGTTGGCTCAAAAAAGGAAGGGAACTATGACGGTGGCGGAAGCAGGGCGATTAGGAGGGCACAAGGGAGGTCGAAGGACCGCGGAGACGCATGGCAGGGAGTTCTATGAAGAAATTGGGCATAAGGGTGGACTGAGGGTTCAACGGCTAATCAAGGAAGGAAAAGAGCAAGAAGATAGATGATTGATGTTTGTGGAGGTGAGTTTGTTTGTCTGAAAATCGAAGGAAGGGAAAGATGACTGTACAAGAAGCAGGTCGAATGGGTGGAGAAAAAACCGCTAGAACCCATGGTGAAGAATTCTACAGTGAAATCGGTCATAAAGGGGGACAAAAAGTAAGAAGACTCATTGAGCAAGGAAGAGAATTCGAAGAAAGATAAGTTAGCATTCAAATTAACATGTTACTTTGAGATTTTATTTGAACATTTTTGGAGGTGGTAAATCACGAGTGAACAAACAATCACTACACGGCGTAGAGGAATCGGGCAGGGCAGAGGCACAAGACGCCAATACACTGACCGAAGCGGCAAAGCAGGACATGTAAGCCCCGCCATCGTGGAGAAGTACCTAAAGGGTATGCATTACCCTGCAGAAAAAGAGAAGTTAGTTAACAACGCCCAAACCAAGGATGCACCCGACGATGTCATGAACGTCATCAACAGATTGCCAGAAAAAACCTACAACTCACCCATCGATATAACTAAAGAAATCGGCAAAATTCAATAAACCTGTTTTGTGGTTGCCCCATGAAAGCCACATACCCTTAAGACGTATAATTGGTTAAAGTAATTTCAGACCTGAATCTTTGGAGGTGAATAATTTTTGGCGATGAAAACTGAGCAAAAAAGAAAAATGACCCGACAAGAAGCTGGAAGAATCGGCGGAAGAAAAGTTGCCAGCGAGAGAGGCCCAGAATTTTACCGCGCCATCGGCAAGAAAGGTGGCGAAACTGTGGCTGAGCAGCGTGGTTCCAAGTTTTATCAGGAGATCGGCAGAAAAGGTGGTGAAAGCAGAAGCAATAGAGCAAAGAAAAATAGTAGAGCAAAAAGGAAGCTTGCGGGTAGGAAAGCCGCTTGAGGTTCTGTCTTTTCTGCCTCTTTTGAGGTTTTCAAGCAGGCAAACACAATATTGAAATATTTTCCAAGCCTATTTTAGGGTATGAAGAAATTACTTGTTTTGTATTATAGTCGCAGTGGGAACACTGAAAAGATGGCGAAAGCTGTGGCTGAAGGCGCCCAGAGCGTAAATGGTGTCGAAGTGGATGTCAACTACCACGTGGACGCACAAGAATTAACCAATTATGACGCGATAGCTTTGGGAGCGCCGACTTACAGAAAAGAAATACCAATCGACTTCAAGAACCTCTTCGAAGAAGCCTCAGCCCAAAACTTGAATCTCAAAGGTAAACTTGCTGCGGCGTTTGGCTCCTATGGTTGGAGTGGGGAAGCGCCAAAGATTGTTCTTGACATTATGAAACAAGAGTTTGAAATGCAAATCGTCGAACCGACGGTACTTGCCAAATACATTCCTGACCAAACAGCACTCGACGCCTGCAGAGAGCTTGGCAAAAAGATTTCCGAAACCTTGATGAACACCGCTTAACACCTATCGATTGGAGGATTTTGTGTGGAACCAAAAAAAGAGCTTCTTGATTTCTTGAAAAATCAAGTTAACGTAGAAAAAGAAATCGTAGAATCACTAGAGAAAGCTATCGTGGATATGAAGAACCCCGCGGTTAAAGGCGTTCTAAAAGGGGTATCTCTGGATTCGGTTAAGCACGCTGAGCTTTACACTTCAGCGATTACTCTACTGACAAGTGCATCGACAGCTTTAACCCAAGGTGACCTAGACACGCAGCGGGAACTCATCCAAAAACACATCGACATAGAAGCCAAACTCATCAAAGTACTCAAAGAAAAAATCCCCGAAATCGAAAACAAAAAAGTCGTTTTCCTCCTAAAAGCCATCCTCGAAGACGAAATCCGCCACCACGCCATGCTCAAGATGACCCTTGAAATCATCGTTAAAGGCGAAACCATAACCGAAGACGACTGGTGGAAGATGCTCTGGGAGAATGTACCATTCCATGGCGCACCGGGCGGCGGCTAAAACACAAAAAAGTGGAGTTAAGAGTTTTCGGCGGCGTGGAAGACTTTTTGGGAAGAATTCCACGTTTCCTCAACTATTTCATGCATACCTTCAAGAACTGAAGCTAAGGTTTCGCCTTTGCAGGTTAAGCCGTATGCTTTGGGGGTTTTTCTTACGAAAACCAGTTTTTTCCCCTTTAAGCCTCTGAGGTACTTGTAGATTCTACGTGTGGATAGCTGAGTTTCTCTGGACAGTTTACCTGCGGATATGCCCTCATTTGGGATGCTGTCGTAGACTTTTCGTTCTGTTTCTGACAAAGTCTCAAGTGAAGGGTCACGTTTGGAGCGGAAAAAGAATATGTAATCTCGGTCTTCGGGTGTTTCTATTAACCCGACTTCACGTAAACGTTTCAGGATGCGTGATGCAACTTTGGGGGAAATTACGGTTTCTATTTCTTCAAAGGTTTTTGGGCCAGCCAAAAGCGATCTGAGCAGGGTTTCTTCATGGCACTCCGAACGCGCAGGCAAAACTTCAGCGAATTCAGGAAAAACACCGAGGACTTCTGTTAGGCGGCCGCCGAAGTGTGTGGCGTAGTATTCGTCGCATGATTCGTTAGCTAAGCCCACTGCCAGAAGAGGTTGAAGGTACTCTTCGTTTATGGTTTCTTGGCTGTGGGTGCGGCCAGTTTTTTTGAGTTCCTGCTGAAGCTGGCTGACGGAGTATTTGCCGTCTGCTATGGCTTTTAATATGTGGAGCCGAGTTTCGTTTTTAAGTACGTTGAAGAGTTCTTTTAGGTAGTTTGGGTTCTCCATTGTTTGGTTGAGTTTGCGAAGTTCATTTTTGAGTTTATAGGCTTGGCAGCGGTTGATGCATTCGAGTGGTGAGGTGGGTGCACAGTTGCGGCATTCAGCGTCGAGTGTTTTTAGCATAGTGGCGAGGTCTTTTTTGTGGCTGTCGGGGGAAGATTGGAGGACGTTACCCATTTGTTTGGTCTCCTTGGCGGTGTCAGGCGGGAGGAAGTGGAGGTATGGTGTGCTTAGGTGTTTAATACAACTGCTAACCCGTCTTGACACGCGTCATATTTAATGACATGCGTCATACTTAAATAAGTTACCCCACAAAATAACCAATATTCAGGTGAAACCTTGATACTACCATGCGAAGTAGGAGTCAAAACAGTCCTCCCAGCAGTCAAAGCCATAATGGCACGCACCATAATAGAAAACCACGGCTTAACAGAAAAACAAACCGCCGACCTCCTCGGCTTATCCCAATCCGCCGTCAGCCGCTACCTCGGACGCGAACGCGGCAACCACCTAACCCTCGAAAACAGCCACCAAATCAAAGACCTAATCAACCAAATGGTTACAACACTGGTAAAAGAACCAACAAACAAAACCCAAGTACTAGAACTCTTCTGCCAAACCTGCACAACCATCCGCGAACTGGGTTTGATGTGCCCCAAATGCCAGCAGGAAATGCCTAAAGACTGGGCAGAAAAATGCTTCTTCTGCCGCGAAAAATAGCAAACCAATAACCGCAGCTGACAGCAGCATGGGCCATTAACCTCGAGATGACTGAATTTTTCCGTCTTTAAATAAGGGAGGGGAGGTAGACGCTGAGACGTCGCGTGGTTTTCGCCTGCAACGCATTTTGAGATGTCGGTAAAAGTAAATAAACAACGTAACCTAACACTAAAACTAAACCGCTGTTTGGTGAATTCGGTGAATCGACCCCACATCTTACTGTTGATTGCTATCTTGGTTTTAGGTGCCTTTGGGCCGTCGCTTTTGCTGGGCAGCGTGGTTTCTGCACAAGACAGCGGTTACAGCATTAGTCGGGTTGATCACCACGTAGAGGTCATGTATTCTGGTCACATGATTGTGCAAGATAGGATCTACGTTTCAGGTCAAGTGCCTGAAAGTTTTCTCATCGGATTGCCCCTAAAGTACAGTGTAGACGTTCTCAAGGTATTCGCTTATGATGAAACTCGCATGTTTAGAGTGCATTTGGGTGTGCCTCTTGGGGACCGCGGTGGATTCTACGCTGTCGAAGTTGATTTCAACGGAGAGGCTCCAAGCGTTTTCAACGTGGTGTTTGTTCTCTCTAACAGTCGTGTTGAAGACGGGGGAGGCGGCAACTTTACCATAGATTACCCTGCTTACCCCAGTTTAACTCAAACAGTTGGACTCTGCAACGTAACAGTCACCTTTCCAAGCACACCTACAAGTGTCACGATTTCTAGAGACGGAGAAAAAGTTAACACAGTCAACTATTTAGCCCCAGACTTGGCGGCTTACACGTATTCGGTGGGCAAAGCCACAGTTAAAGTGCCCCTTGGTTCTTTGCAGTTAATCAGCGTCGACAGCCTAGATCGCCAAGTCACCATAAACCCCAAAGGTGAAGTATCAGTCACAGAAGTTTACCGCATAACGGGCAAATCCCCTGTTTCACCCGTAAGTGCTCTCTTGATAAGTTTACCGTTTGAAGCCTCAAACATAGCCGTTAAAGATGCAAACGGAAATGCCCTCCAATTCGGGGAAACCCTTTCCCAAACCAGCCGCACAACGCTGGTGAACGTAACTTTAACGGCTTTCATTGACAAAGAAAAATCCACCAGCCTCTCATTGCAGTATACCTTGCCGAGCGCCACTTTGGTTGGCGGCCAATACACGTTGGTGAATTTTGAGTTCTTCCCCAATTACCACTACATCGTCAACTACGCTTCGGTGACATTTAATCTGCCTGAAGGTGCAACCATAATTGACCCAGATGTTTCAGAGTTGGACCTAAATTCAACTTTGATACGTCAAACCTTCCAAGATACACTTACGGTTACACAAAACAGCGTAAGCTACGTAGACAACTTGACGCCTCAACAAACTAGCCTGCACTTGTCTTTTAGCTATAACCCTGTTTGGGTATCTTTTAGACCGACCTTTTGGGCTGCACTGATAGCTGTAGCTGTTTGTGCAGGTGCTGTTGGATACAGAAAAATTAGACCTAAAGAGCCAACTTATCGGGCAAGGTCTCAGCAACTGGCGGAGCAACCCATAGAAATCCCAGCGCTCGAGACAGTTAAAGCTGGTCAACCCATCGATTTAGCATCTCTCAAAGCCTTCTTAGAAGCATATGAAAGTAAGCGGCTGGCGATTGCTGAACTCAAAGCGTTGGATGTGCAGGCTCAGAAGGGCAAAATCCAAAGAAGCCAATACAAACTGCAGCGAAACGCCGTGGAAACCCGCTTAGCAAACCTGAAATTGAACGTTGATCGTTGGAGAGCGGTGTTTTTGGCTGCAGGTGGTTCGCATGCGGATATGGTGCGACAACTGGATTTAGCTGAAGCGGATTTAGCTGAGGCTGAAGAAGACATAAAAATCTATGAGGCACAACGGCGGAAAGGGGAAATTTCGCTTGAAACCTACAGGCGCAGTGTGGCGGACTCGCAAAAGATGCGAGATAAAGCTGATTCAGCTATAAACGGAATCCTGTCTCGTTTACGTGAAAAAATCAGGCGTGCCACCTAAATCCTTTTATTTTACCCAGCCGCTTTTTGAAAAACTATAGCAGTGAGGTAAGACAAAAATGGTAAAAATTGTTGTCGATCCTAAATGCACTGGATGCGAGACTTGTGTCAACACTTGCCCTGTCAGTGTTTATGAAATCAAAAACGGCAAGGCTACTCCAACCAAGGAAAGTGAATGCTTGGTTTGTAGAGCTTGTGAAGCACAATGTCCTGAAGGTGCAATTCAGGTAATCGAGTAAAAACGTAGTCTCTCATTTGCTGAGAGAATTTCCCTTTTATTAAACAACCTTTTTTAGTTAACTGCTATCTGGGTTTTTCAATAACTGTTACGGCTTAAGGTGTGGGTTTGTAGCGATATCTTGCTATAGCGCCCGCAGCGGGAACCACGCTGCTGCTCTACCGTTGACCCCCTCTCCATTATATAGAAAAAAACGGGTAAGTTAACTGACTGTAAACCAAAGAAGGGGAATCTGCTAAGAGCTATAAATACTGGCACCGCCTAAATAGCTCCTGATAGAGCCATGGATAAAAACGACGTCATACTCTGCCAACTTCTCTTAGCGAACTCCAGAATGCCATACCGCGAACTCGCCGAAAAACTCGATTTATCAGTAACCGCCGTACACAACCGCATCCAATCCATGATTGACTTAGGCATAATCCGACGCTTCAACACTACACTCAGCCTCGTCGCTAAACCTGCTATCCACATATTAATCTATGGCACATCCAAAACCAACTCCATAAACAACCTTAAAACTAAACTTGCAAAGCAAGGCGCGATCTACTGGTTAGCGGTCGCGGGAGGAAACAGCCTCTACATAGGCGCCTACTTAAAACATCTTGCAGAACTAGACGGTCTTGTCCGCTTTGTTAGGGAAAACGCTGAGATGCCCGAAGTGACTGTGGGGTTAACCAATTCCCCGATACCGCCCAACATTACAGCGATGAATATTAAGACAAAACTCTGAATTAGATTACAAAATCATCCGTGCCCTAAAAGACAATTCGCGCAAAGCGACCGCAGACATCGCTGAAGAAGTGGGGGCGTCAGCTAAAACGGTTAGCCGCAGACTTGCATACATGACAAAAAACTTCCTTGTGCAATTCTCCATCGACTGGTATCCAGACGTGGCTAACGACATAATGAGTGTCTTTCACATCAACCTAAAAAACGACTCCAACCCCAACTCAGCCAATCAAATTCTCCAGAAGCACTATCCCAACACGCTCTTTTACTGGAGCTTCAGCAACATCCCAAACAGCTACTTCTTTATGGTTTGGACACCGACAAGCAAAGAACTCAAAGAAACCCGTGAAACCATAGAGCAAAACCCTGCAGTTCAATTTGTGGTCCCAAACGTTATCTATGCAGGATCCATTTTCCCTATTTGGCGCGACGAAATACCCTAGTTCCACTTTTTTAACCAACTAAAGTAAAAAACAGAACAAACAGCCAACACTAACGCCCTTTTCGTAATCAACTGGTAAACATGAAACTAAATTCTCACAAACCAATTAACCCAACAGGAGAAATCCAACATGAGTGAACAAGCAATAACAATCAAAAACCTCACAAAAAAGTACGAGGATAAACTTGCACTCGACAACCTCACGCTGCAAGTTAATAGAGGAGAACTTTTCGGGTTGCTTGGACCCAACGGAGCAGGCAAAACCACAGCCATCAGCATTATGTGTGGGCTAATAAAACCTACAAGTGGAACAGCTCAAATCAAAGGCTACGACACACAAAAAGATGCACAGAAAGTCAAGGAGCTCATCGGCGTCTGCATCCAAGAAACCGCAATCTACCCCTACTTGACGGGCAAAGAGAACCTTGAGTTATTCGGAAACCTCTACTGCCTGAACAAAAAAACCATCAAAGAAAGAAGCACCATGCTGCTGTCAAAGATGGGACTAACCGAAGACGCAAAGCGGTTAACGGCTAAGTACAGTGGAGGCATGAAACGGCGCCTCAGCTTAGCACTCGCATTAATCCATGACCCCGAAATTGCATTTCTGGATGAACCAACAGTAGCCATGGATCCACAGTCCCGCCATGCTGTTTGGGATTTCATCAAAGAACAAAACACAAAGGGCAAAACCATCATCCTGACAACTCATTACATGGAAGAAGCAGAGCAGCTATGTAACCGAGTGGGCATAATCGACCATGGCAAACTCATCGCGTTGGGTACACCTAAAGAACTCATCGCGAAAAACCACGTCAAGAACCTCGAGGAAGTTTTCATCCAGTTAACGGGCAGAAACATGCGGGAGGAAGTCTAAATGAAAACCCAGAGGATATTTGCGTTAACCAAGAAAGAACTTAAGAAAACCGTTCGGGAACCAGCGGCGTTATTCATGATTTTCCTGTTTCCAGTAGTGTTTGTGCTGGCTTTCGGTTTGTCATTTGGAGGCGTTGGCGGCGGGCAAACTGTAACATATCAAGTCGGCATCGTCGACTTAAACAACAGCCAATGGTCAGAAACCTTCACCGACAGCTTATCGAACGTAACCATGCTTAAAGTTACTGCATACGGGGATAATCAAACTGTCCAGACGGATTTAAGTCAGGGAAAAATCCAAGCAGCCATAATTGTTCCTGAAAGCTTCAGCGAAAGCATCACATCCTATTACGCTGCACCAGAGGATTCCAGCAAATGGGTCAACGCCACAGTCGCCTTGTACCTGGATAAGGGGTCAATGGTTGCAACCCAAGCAATTCCGCCAATCATCCAGCAAGTCCTCAACGGCATCACTGACCAAAACCAGCCAGCCCATCAAAGCCCAATTCAGCTGCAAACTGCCTCTTTGGAAGTGAAGCAGGTTTCTGCGTTTGATTACTTTGCTCCGGGTATGTTCACGTTTGCTTCGGTCTTTATGATTATGATAGTTGCGCAGTCGTTCACTGGCGACCGAGAAAACGGCATGATGAAACGAATACGCATATCCCCAACAACACCCACCGAATTCATGGCCAGCCAAGTTACTTCCTACTTGATTATTGCCCTAATCCAGTGCGCAATCATGTTCGGGATGGTTTATGCTTTAGGCTTCAGACCCAACATCGGCTTACCCGACTATGCCTTCGCGTTCATACTGGTTTTGGTGTTCTCGCTTTCAAACGTCGGCTTCGGCTTAATCACCGCGTCAATCGCAAAAACCTCAGGCGCCGCCACAGGGTTGAGTTTCCTGTTCCTGTTACCGCAAATGTTTCTGGGCACATTCGTAGGCGCATCGCTGTCGGGTGCTGCGGAGGTTGCAGGCAAAGCAGTTCCAAGCTACTACGTCACAGACGCCTTAACTTCACTGTTTCTGCGTGGCGCAGCGATCACAAGCCCAACCGTGATAATCGACTTCGCGGTAGTGTTGGGGTCGTGTATTGGCATCTTAGCTGTTGGTATAGTTATCTACGCTAAGTACTACAAAGTTTAAAGGGAATCAAAATTCCCTCACTCCACTTTTTTGGAAGTTTCTGTAGATAGTGAGCTGCCTGAAAATGCCGAGAAACTAGACTTGAATGTTCGATTTCTAAAAACGGTTTAGTCTTCTATGTTGAGCAGAAACTCGATTATTTTTGCCAGTTGCTCTGCTGTGGCGCGGTCGAGGTTTTGTTCCTCGTCGATGTTTAGGATGACGTTGGTGGATTCCATAGCTAACAGTTATGGGTGCTTTTGCTTTAACAGTATCTGCCCCACTTACTTCGAAGTTCGAAGTAACAGCTTGTTTGCGAGTGAGATTTTTTACAGTTACATGCAAATTCTGCAGACACAACCATGAACTTCACCATTAAAGATTTAGCCAAACCAATAAAATCGACCAAAAAACCACAATTTCAACTTTAAATCTGCAAGTAAGAGTTATATGCCAAACCAACCTAACCATTAACCATGTCAACCAAAGTCCACTGTTGCCACATACTCGTCAAAACCCTAACAGAAGCCAACAACGTAAAAGCCCGCCTAGACAAAGGCGAAAAATTCGGCGAAGTCGCCAAACAAGTTTCGCTTTGTTCGTCAGGCAAGAAAGGCGGTGACCTTGGCACCTTCACAAGGGGCAAGATGGTTAAGGAGTTTGAGAAAGCGGCTTTTGAGTTGCAGAAGGGGCAGGTTTCTGGTCCGGTTAAGACGCAGTTTGGGTATCATATCATTAAGCGTATAGAGTAGTTTTTTGGTTTTCTTTTTTTGTTTTGTTGTTTGTTGGGTGGGTTTTAGCATACTACTTTAATTAAAAGATATATCTTATAAAGAAATACTTATATCGTTGCCGAAACCCTAAATACAACAAGGCACAAGCGGAGGCAAGCCAATGAGCCAGCAGAAAACCAAAAAAATCGTTCTCAACATCGGCGGTATGAGCTGCATAAACTGCGCACGGACCATAGAGAAAGCCCTCAAAAAACTCAACGGCGTAACCCAAGCCACCGTCAATTTAGCCGCAGAGAAAGCCCTCATCGACTACAACCCCGACGTGGTCGACCAGAAAACCATAGAGGACACCATAACCCAAACGGGTTACCAAGTTATCCATGAAAAAGTCAGCCTCCAAGTCGGTGGAATGACCTGCATCAACTGCGCCAAAACCATAGAAAAAGCACTCAACGCCAAAGAAGGCGTC
Organism: Candidatus Bathyarchaeota archaeon; assembly: GCA_026014685.1. Lineage (NCBI taxonomy): Archaea > Thermoproteati > Candidatus Bathyarchaeota > Candidatus Bathyarchaeota archaeon. Next base: position 48,895 of record JAOZHW010000003.1, on the reverse strand, counting down.
TACAGTGCCGTCGTCAACTTTGCAACCGAGCGCGTTTTGGTTGAGTACAATTCTGAGCAGATCAGCTTAGCGGCAATCAAAAAAATCATCCGCGACGTTGGCTACGAAGTGGTTGAGCCTCAGCAGAAATCAGTCCAAGACGCCGAAGCCAAAGCACGCCAACGCCACATCAGACGCCTCAAACTGCTCTTGGCGGTCAGCGTCGCATTAACCATCCCCATCATGCTTTTGATGTGGTTCCCTCCGTTACCCATGGAGCAAACCAACATCTTGATGTTCCTCTTAGCCACACCCGTTCAGTTCATCATCGGCTGGACCTTCTACGTCGGCGCATACAAGGGGTTACGCAACAAAACCGCCAACATGGACACCCTAATCGCCATGGGCACCTCCACAGCGTGGATCTACAGCACCATAGTCACCTTCGCCCCCCACATCTTTCACCATGCAGCAGTCTTCTTCGACACATCCACCATGATAATTTCTTTCATTTTAGCAGGCAAACTCTTAGACGCCATCGCCAAAGGTCGCACCTCAGAAGCCATCCGCAAAATCATGGGGCTCCAAGCCAAAACGGCAAGGGTCATCCGCGAAGGCGTAGAAATCGAGTTGCCTGCAGAAGAGGTACAAGTCGGCGACATCATCGTTGTGCGTCCAGGCGAGAAAATCCCAGTAGACGGCACGGTCATTGAGGGCTACTCTGGCGTGGACGAGAAGGTCATCACGGGCGAAAGCATACCTGTTGAGAAGCGCAAAGGCGACCAAGTTATCGGTGCCACCATGAACAAGACGGGCATGCTCAAGTTCCAAGCCACCAAAGTCGGCAAAGACACCGCGCTTGCCCAAATCATCCGCTTAGTCGAAGACGCTTTGAGTTCGAAGGCGCCTGTGCAGAGATTAGCCGACATTGCGTCTGGCTACTTCGTTCCAGCCATCATAACAGTCGCCACTCTGTCGGCGTTAGCGTGGTATTTCTTGGTCGGTGAAAACCTAATTTTCTCGTTAACCGTATTCATTGCCGTTTTGATTGTTGCTTGCCCATGCGCGTTGGGGTTGGCAACTCCGACAGCCATCATGGTCGGTGTCGGAAAAGGTGCAGAAAACGGCATCCTAATCAAAAGCGGCGAAGCACTAGAAACCGCACACAAGCTTCGAACAGTCGTATTCGACAAAACAGGCACCATAACCAAAGGCGAACCCGAAGTCACCGACATAATCGCCGCTGAAACCGACAAACCCCTAACACAAAACCAACTTCTCCAGTACGCAGCCATAGCAGAAAAGAACTCCGAACACCCATTAGGCGCAGCCATAGTCAAAAAAGCCACCGCAAACGGAGAAAAAATCGATGACCCCGAAGATTTCATTGCCGTTCCCGGGCAAGGCGTCGAAGTCAAAATCAGCGGCTCAGCGGTTCTGCTGGGCAACCGCAAACTCATGGAAACCAACAACATCGACATAAACCAAGTTGAAGCAAAAATGACTGCGTTGGAGAACCAAGGCAAAACCGTGATGCTCATGGCAGTTGACGGCAAAACAGTAGGATTAATCGCAGTTGCGGATACTGTGAAAGAGCATTCTGCCGAAGCTGTCCGAGCGCTAAAGCAGATGAAACTGGAAGTAATCATGCTAACAGGTGACAACCAGCGAACTGCTCAAGCCATCGCAGCCCAAGTTGGCGTTGACCGCGTTTTGGCAGAGGTTTTGCCAAGTGAAAAAGCTAACGAAATCAAACGGCTGCAGGCTGAGGGCAAAGTGGTAGCGATGGTGGGTGACGGCATAAACGATGCTCCAGCGTTAGCGCAGGCAAACATCGGCATCGCAGTAGGCAGTGGAACAGATGTTGCCATGGAAACAGGCGACATAGTTCTGATTAAAAACGACTTACGAGACGTAGTCGTAGCCATACAACTCAGCCAAGCTACCATGCGCAAAATCCGCCAAAACCTGTTCTGGGCATTCTTCTACAACGCCGCTTTGATTCCGCTGGCGGCAGGCGTATTCTACCCGTTGTTAGGCGTGCTCTTTGACCCCGTATATGCTGCGGCGGCGATGGCAAGCAGCTCCGTTACCGTCGTAACCAATGCGTCGCTTCTGCGGCGGTTTAAACCAAAACTCTAAGTAACACAATAACGTTGGTTTGGGAGGTGAAAAATTTATGGCGAAAGATTTAGTTTGTAACATGGATGTAGATGAGCGGACAGCAAAGTTCAAGACAGTCTACAAAGGCAAAACCTACTATTTTTGTGCGTTAGGCTGCAAGAAAGCCTTCGAAGAAGAACCTGAACTCTACTTAGGCGCAGAAGTCTCAGAGGACCAGCACCACAAGCACCATCACCACCACGAAGGCGACGAACCAACCGACCACAGTTGCGGCTGCGGATGCAAACACAACCACTAAACCGCATCATTTTCCTTTTTTAATTCTACTTTTTAGAATGCACCCAACACCACGTGCTCAGCGAAAAGGTCTTCGTTGAATTCGCCGACAAAATCCACTTTATCGTTCACGATTACTTTGGGAACGCCTATGACGTTGTATTTGAGGGTTAAGTCGGGGAACTCGCTGCCCTCTATGACTTCGGCTCGGATGAGGTTGCTTTCGATGGCGAGTTTGTGGGCTATAGCTGCAGCTCCGGGGCAGTGCGGACAGGTTAAGCTGACGAAGACTTTGATGTTTACAGGTGTTTTGACGTCTTTTAGGATGGTGCGGGTTTTTTCAGAGAGGTCAGTTGTGCCTTTTGAGACGTTAACTATGGCTTCAATCAACGTCTGGAGCTCATACCCATAAGGTACACCATAATATCTTACCCCATAATCCTGCTTCCCGATGACCGCCAACGCGGGAATCCGCTCGATGCCAAGTTCTTTAGCTTTATCTTGGTCTTTAACGAAGTCGTAGACTTCAGTTGTAATTTTGTCGCTTAAGGAAGGAAATTCTTCGGCTAGTTTTCTTGTTTCGTTACAGTAGCGGCACTCCAATTCTTGAGTGAAAACGACGATTTTGACTGGATCAACAAGTTTCTGTTTGAAATCGTTCCGTAAGAGCTGTTTTTTGTCTTCAGGCAGTAAACTCAAAATTATTCCTCCACACTTTACGGTGGCAACAGGAAAATATTGTGTTTGCTCCTGCATATAACCATACAGTTTAAGCATGCATCGACGAAATCAATATAAGAGCTTTCAGTGATGAGTCTTCTAACAAATTTTCAACTTGTTTTGGAGTGTAAATCAATGACCAAAGTAACCCTCAAAGACGGAGTTAACTGGGTTGGCGTCGTCGACTGGAACATACGTGACTTCCACGGATACATCACCAGCCGCGGCACCACCTACAACGCCTACTTAGTTTCTGACGAAAAAACCGCGCTCGTTGACACGGTAAAGCTTCCGTTCGCCAACGAACTCGTCGAACACATCAAAGAACACACGAACCTTGACAAACTTGACTACATCATCGTAAACCACGTGGAGATGGATCACTCAAGCAGTCTGCCAATAATCGCCAAACTTGCGCCTCAAGCCAAAATCTACTCAACCTCCAGAGGCAAAGAGGAACTCATCAAACACTACGGCGCAGAATTCGAGCGCGTTGAAATCGTAAAGTCAGGCGACACCATAAAACTCGGAAAGAAAACCCTCACCTTCTTGGAAGCGCCGATGCTTCACTGGCCTGACAGCATGTTCACCTACATCCCTGAAGACAAAATCCTCTTACCAAACGACGCGTTTGGGCAACACTTTGCCAGTAGCGGACGTTTCGACGACGAAGTCGACCAGCATGTCCTCATGGAAGAAGCAGTCACCTACTACGCGAACATTCTCACGCCTTTCTCGCCGCTTATCGTTAAGAAAATCCAAGAAGTCGTCGCCATGAAGTTACCCATCGACATCATCGGCCCAAGTCACGGTGTCATATGGCGCAAAGACCCCATGAAAATCGTCAACGCCTACATGGATTGGTGCACAGGCAAATGTGTGAAAAACAAAGCAGTCATCGTGTTTGATACTATGTGGGGCAGCACCGACAAAATGGCCAGAGCAATCGAAGATGGCTTAGCCAGCGAAGACGTCGAAGTCAAGCTGCTCAAGCTTCGCTGCACCGACAACACCGATGTCGTCACCGAAATCGTGGACGCAAAAGCCGTAATCGTCGGTTCACCAACCCTAAACAACGGCATGTTCCCCTCGCTTGGCGCGTTCTTAACCTACATCGGCGGATTAAAACCCAAAGGCAAAACCTGGTACTTCTTCGGCAGCTACGGTTGGGGCGGTGGCGCAGTGCGGGGCATGGAAAAGATGGCTAAAGAATTCGGCTTCGATGTTGTGGAGCAGGGTGTAGAGCTAAAGTGGGTTCCTACAGCTGACGAGTTGAAGAAGTGCTTTGAGTTTGGGCAACAGATTGCTCAAAAAATCAAAGCCTAAACCCATTCTTTCTTTTTCCAAATTTTTTGTTTATCTACTTCGCTACGTGCAAAATCAAAAAATAAAAACAAAGATAAGGCATAAACGCCTTATGCGATTTTTGTGAATTTCGCTTTAGGTGTTCCGCAGATGGGGCACTTGTCTGGTGCGGTACCTTCGAAGGTGTCGCCGCAAACTGGGCAAACGTAAATGTCGGCTGAGGGGAGGTCTTTTTTGGTTTTGGCTGCTTCTATGGCTTTCTGGTAGAGACCTGCGTGAACTTGCTCGACTTTGTTAGCGTAATCGAAGCTTTGCAGCGCTTTTTTGTTACCTTCTGCTTTTGCATCTTCGATGAATTGTGGGTACATGGTTTTGAATTCGTAGGTTTCGCCTGAAACGGCTGCTTCGAGGTTTTCGGGGGTGGATTTTACTTTACCCATCACGCGGAGGTGGTTGTGGGCATGCACGGTTTCTGCTTCCGCGGCGGCTTTGAAGAGTTTAGCGATTTGGGGGAAGCCTTCTTGTTCGGCTGCTTTGGCGAAGGCGAGGTACATGCGGTTAGCTTGGGATTCGCCTGCAAACGCAGCTTTTAGGTTTTCATCAGTTTTAGTCATTAAAATCACCAAGAAATTTAATGCCACACGAAGTTATAAGCAATTAGCTACCAGAGTAACACGTGTGTTCTGTTGTGGTTTTTCTTTAGGCATCCTTATTTAAAGGCGCATACGAAAACGTATCCGCGGACGCGTAAACCACGCGACGTCTCTGAGCTGACCTCCCCTCCCTTATATAAAGCCGTAAAAGAAGTGACCCGCCTCTGCAGGGACCTGTTTTCTGGAGCTACCAAGATAATGATGCGGCTTTTAGTGTAGCGGTGTGTTTACTTACAGCCTGTAAGTTAATTAAATTAAAATTTCCAAAATAGATAAAGCAAAAGTTCAAATAAAAAATTAAAAGAAGAAAAGAATGGTTTATGGTTGCCATTTATCGATGATGTACTTCGGAATCTCGCTGCTGTCGCGTGGTCCAACCAGCACTTTCCAGCCGCTGAGTTCTTCGATTTCGCCGCTGATTCTGCTTGCTTTGCCTGGGCTGATGATTTTGCGGTGCTTAACTTTGCTTTCGACGCCGCTGGCTTTAATGGCTTCAGCGATTTTGTCTGCGGTTAGTTTGCGTCCTGCGACTCCGCTGTCGATAGCGCTACCTTCTGCGTCGACTACGATGAGGTAGGCGTTGGTTTTGCTGCTTTCTATGTCTGAGGCGACTGTGTAGTAGGTTAAGGCGAAGTTGCTTGTGAACATGACTGGGCTGTTTTCGTCGGGGGTGCCGAAGACTTTGAGGCCTGGTGCAACTGCGACTGGTTTGCGTGGGTCAGTGTAGATGTTTTGACGTAGCACTGCGAGCGGTAGTAGGCTCCATCCGTCGTTGCCGTGCAGGATAAGTGCGTCTGCGTAGCGGACAACCAACATGGATGCAATGTATGATTCACGCCATTTAATGAGGTCGTCTGCGGTGTCGCCTTTGTTTGCCCATGCAACCATAGGTATACCGAGTAGTGGTAAACCAGCAAGTTCGTCGCCTGCTTTGGTGGCTGCACGTCGTAGCATGGTAAAGTTGTTCAGGGTGTCTTGTAAGCCTTCGTTTGCGAAGGTGCCTGGGTCTAGGACGATGTCTTTAACGCCGTATTCCTGCAAGGTTTTTGCCAGTGAAGCTAAACCGTTTAGGTCGTTTGGTGAAGATGCTACTAGTGGTGCATCGTACATGATTGCGAGTTCAGCCATTTCTTTCCAGTTCTGTGCGGTTGCGGCGTAGAGTAGTGGGCGTGCTTTGGGTGCTGCCATGATGCCTGCTTCCATCACTTGTGGGTTTAGGGCGCAGAGGATCATGGGTAGCTTGGTTGTTTCGCTGACTTTTTTGACGCATGCTTTGAATTTGTCTGCGTCGTCGCTTGTGCATCGGACTGCGATCATGTCGAGTTTAAGGGTGTTGCCGATGTATTCGAAGCTGAAATTCTCGGTCTTTTGTACGCGGGCAACAATTTCACTCTCTGGCATCTCGTCGGTTACGTCTATGGCGATAGCTGTTGGGTTCTTGTATGTGAGTTCGTGGCGGTACATGACAAGTTTGCCGCCGATTTTTTTGGCTTTATCGCCAACACCGACGACGACTTCTTTAACCGCGGGTTTTAGGAGTTCTTTTAAGGTAGCGTACTGTTTTGCGTATTCAGGTTTTAGCAGGGGTTTGCATGCTTCAAGTTCGACTTCGCGGTTGACAATCTTTGTGGCAAAAGCCATACAGTTGTCTTGGCCGCATTCTTTGCAGTTGGTTTTAGGTAAGTTCTTGTAAATAGCGATTGGGCTGAGTTCTTTTAATCCGCCTTTTTTCTTTTCTGCCATATCAGTCATGTCTCCTTAAGCCTTTACCTTGACCCAGTCGAGGAATTTGGCTGGGTCTGCTTTCTTGTTAGCTGTCAGGTAGTTAGTGACGTCTTTTAGGGTCTTTACTGCAGCTGGGTGCATCATCATGAACAAGTCGACACCTGCAGTTAGCAAGGTGAGTGCTGTGGTGACTTCCCATAGTGGGCCTCTGAGTTCGCGTGGTTCCCAATCCGCTGACATCTTAAGCCATGCTTCACGGGCTGCCCAAGCGTTGGTTGTGCCTGAGCTCATGGGTTGTGCCAATTCAAGGTCACCCATTAATCCGCCGATGCGTGCGCGTTCCATGTTTGTGAATGCGTAGTCTAAGCCGTAACCTAAGGCTGCGGTTGTTAAGTCCATAATGATGTCTTCGCGTGATAGGTTGTCGAATAGGTGTCTGTTTAGTTCGCGTGCAAAGTTAAGGTCCATTGGTGTGAAGGCGAGGACTGCGTGGCCTGCTTTCTTGATGAATTTCGCGCATTTTTCGACGTCCATGTCGCGTGTGACGGAGCTGATTAGGAAGCGTTCTCCTGGGAATTGTGCGCATACTTCTTCGAATAAGGCTGTGTCTTTTACTGGGTCTCCGCATCCGCCGATTACCAGGGGTACATCGACTGCTTGCAGGACTTTTTCTATGGTTTTGCATGCGTCTTTGGGGGTGGCGTCTTTGAGTAGGGGGTCTACGCTGATGAGGTGCATTGTTACCATGTCTGCGCCGAATTTTTCGACTGCAAGTTTCGCCCATGCTGCGGGGTCGCCGACGACGTCTTTGACGTGCATCTTGACGGCTTTGCTTAAGGGGACTTCCATGTCGAAAACGTCTAAGGTTACTGCTGGTTTATGTGGTGTTGGGTTCTCAAAAGTGTAGAAAGCTGGAGAGAGTTCTCCGCCGATGGTGATTGTTTTGCCGCGTGTGCCGCCTTCGCTTTTGGTTGCGCCGAGTTTGACTTCTGCGATTCTGTTGGGGTACTTCTCGATTGGGGGTAGGAAGGGGGATGAGAGGAGGCTGGCTGGTTTGCCGCCGACTGCTGCTATGCCTGGAAGCTTGAGTTTTGGCAGGACGTTTGCCGCCATGCCTGGCTCGAAGAGGATTTCCAGTTCTTTGGCGTCAAGCTGGAAGTCTTCCAACTCGATTTTTTTGAACTTTGCCAGCGCAGCTAGCAAGTCGTCGCTTAACTGCAGGCCCTCATCCTTTTTTTTGTCGTTAGTGTGGTGAGTCGTAGAGTTCACCAGTTTTATTGCTTCTTTTCGTCTTTGACGGTTTGGATGATGACTTTGTTGGCGTAGATCTTTGCATCTTTGAGTATGATCTTGAATCCGCCGGCCATGATTGGCAGTGAACCTGCTGTTGCAACTGGCATCATAGTGCCTGCTGCTTCTTCGTTAACGGTGATTGCTGCGGCTTCGGCTGCTTCGGGGGCTGCTTCTGCTTCCCATCTTGCGACGACTGGGTGGTTCTTTGCTTTGAGGAATGCTTTGAGTTCGTCAACGTTCTTTGCGTCTTCTTCGGTTGCGATTTTGTCGACGACGTCTTTCGGGATGAAGTCTTTGACTTTTTCTTTAACTTCTTTAGGCACCCAAACGATGCGGTTCCATCCACCGTCTGCAGCGAAGAACTTTGCGCTTCGCATGTATTCGATGGACATTCCGTGGAAGCCGTCGATTTGGCGTCCGCCTGCTGCGGAGTCAGCGATGGTGCTGAACGGTAAACCGTTTACGGTTGCGCCTTTGAAGTTGCGTTGTACGACTGCTAAGCCGTCGACTTCTGGGATGTAGAAAGCTACTGCTTCGAAGCATCCACAGGAGGTGTGTGGGTGGTCAAAGGCTGTGTAGAGCCAAACTTGGTTAACTTCGCCCATGCTGCGTTTCTTGGCGGCTTCGTTGACGCCGCTGAATTCGCCTTTTTCTTCGTTTATGATTTCGCCTCTTGGAATTGCGAACACTGGACCCTTGGGGTCGATGCTTGCGGAGGCTTTACCGTCGAACCAGCTGATGGCGCCGCAGTTGCTGTATCTTTGTGGTGTGATGACACAGACGTGGCTTGGGGCGAATGATTGGCAGAGTGCGCAACCGTAGAATTCGCTGACTTCTGCGTCTTTGAGGCCTCTGGCTTTTGCATCGCGTGCTTCATAAGCTTGGATTGCTGCAGGGGTCATTTCGTCTAGTTTTGCTGGGTCGGTTATGAAGGTAACCTGTAGTTTCTCGACGATTGGCAACTCGCTCTTGAATAATCGGTAGAGTACTTTGCCGATTGGTTCAAAGCTGTTTAAGCCTTTTTGGAAGGATTTTTTGCCGATGCGTATCCAGATGTCGTAGCGCTGGTTTAGGTGCATGAAGCCTTCGATGTAGTTGAGGTAGCCGTGAATGCGCCTTTCAAGGACACCTTCAAGGCCTGCGTCGAGTTTTGCGCCTGCAGCTTCGATCAGAATGCCGAATGGATATGCGCCGCCTTCCTTTAGGTCTTTTAAGTCTGGACCGATGATGGTGATTTTTCCGTCTTCGATCTCGTTCATGGGTTTTACTTTTGCCAACTCAAACTTTTGTTTGACTGTTGGTCCGCCGAGTTCGACTTGCATGTCGTTTCTGCGGATACGTTCGCCTTCGTAGATTACGCCAACATCTACAGGTATATCTTTAAACATTGACATTTTCTTAGTTTCCTCCACTAAATTTTGAGGTCATTACTTTGAGGTTTGCAGCCCATTCTTCAAGGGTTGCGTTGGGGAAAGACCAACTTGCGTGGACATGGTACATGTTGTCGATGGTCATGGTTTTCAGGTCTGGTGCGAAGTGTTTGAGGCCCGCTAAGATGAGTGCTTCCATGTAGTAGGGCATGCCGACGTAGATGACGAGGTCTGGGTGTCCTTTGCCGTCCAGTCCCATCCAGGTTGGGTCGCAGACGCGTTGGCTGATTTCCATTGCGTTCCAGAATGCTGCTGGAGTGTAGCCACGTTTGATGAATTCGCCGACCATGTGGGCTGTTGCTACAACGGGGATTTTTGATGCGTTTGCGAGGTCGATGATGTAGTCGATTGCTTGTTTGCCTTCCATCCATCTTTCTGTTACGTTGCTGCCTACAATGAGGAGAGGGCGTTGAGCCTTCTTCATCATTGCGACTGCTATCTCGGGTTTTTGGATTACGTTTGCTTTTTTAGTTGATGCGATTTCTGCACATTGCCATGGTTCACAGGACATGTTTTTTCTCCTCCACTCACTTCATCTTTCGGACCATTCTAGGAAGCAAGGTTGGGTCCGGAATAACTGTTTCTTTCCAGTTGTTTGCTTCAAGGATCTTGCCGATTTCGTCTTTGAGGGTGATTGGTACATCAGCCATTGTTCTGACGTAGAGGTGTACATCGTTTGGCATAACTCCCATGTAGCGTTTGTGTAGGTCGATGTAGTGGCTGAGTTTGCCTGCGCGTCCCTTCCAAGTGTCGTTTGGTCTGAAGCAGAGTTTTGCGATTTGAACGATGCATTCCTCTTTGGTTTCTGCAACGTTGAAGAGGTGTTCTGGTGCGGGGCCGACGTTGACGGTTTCGCCTGTGCGTGCATCTAGAACATTCCAGTTCGAGGGATCTTCTTTTCTGCCAAGCAACATACGTCTGTATTTGCTGCCGTGTGGACCGACCACTACTGGTACACCTAAACGCCAGAAGCCTGCGCCGATTGCGGCTGCTTTCTGACTGTATGCACCCCAAGCTAAACCGACTGCACCTAAACGGTTGTGGATGTAGTCTGCAATTTCTTCATAGTTGCCTCTTAGTGGGCGTTTTGCGAAGATGTTTGCTACTTTGATGGCTGCACCTGCGATGTGGCTGTTTGCGACGCATGAGCCGACGTTGCTGACTCCTCCTGCTTCGAATCCACCTGGGAATTCTTCATAGAGGGTCTTGCCTTCGCTGTTGCGGTAGCTGCCTGCGGACATGGCTGAGCATCCGGAGAGGACGACGATATATCGTCTGCTGGCAAATTCTCTGGCTATGTCATAGACGTCTTTGCCGCCTTTTGGATAGTTGCTGCAGCCAACGATTGCTACGATACCGGGGATTTCTCCAAGTACGATTGGGCTACCGACGTTGCGGATTTCGACGTCGGAGACTGCACCTCTGCCGCTGCGGCATAGGTTGTCTTCACAGTACATCGATTTTTCGCCTGCTTTAACGATGAGGCTGTGGATCATGATTCCTTGTGGGCATGCGCTTTCACATCTTCCACATCCGATGCAGACTTCGTAGAGGTCTGTTAATTTAGATAGGTCGCCTGCTGCGGCTGCCTTTAGGGCTGCTGGGATAGCGTAGTCTTGTGGGCAGTTGCGTTGGCATTGTTTGCATTGAGTGCAAGTCTTTGCGATTGCTACAACTTCCTCTACGCTTGGGAGAACGTTTTTACGTTTGCGCATTGGAGCAACTGCTTGGGCAACACGGACTGCAACTTCACCGACTTTTTCTGGGTCAAGAATTAGTACACCTTTGACTTTGCCACTGACGAGGTCTTCTACGATGGCGTCGGTTGAGTCGTTTGTGCGGTTCTTGAAGCCAACACAGTTCTTCTCAGATGCCGCTATGACTGGTGTGTTAACTTTTGCTGCTTCTTCGGCAACATCTGTTCTGATGCATTGTTCGTCAAGGACGACGACATCTGCTAATCCTGCACGGATGAATCGAAGTTCCCAGCTGATTGGACCAACGATTCTGGCGCGGTTGTAGTATCTGGTCATGTCGTGGGCTGTGCAGCATAAGCCAACTACTTCGATTTTATCGTCCACTTTCTTTTCTTTTGCATAGTCAATGATGCCAACTGATGGAACGACGTTGTGACCGATGCACATGACAACTGGCTTGGAGCGTTCAACGCTGGCGATACCTAATTTGACTAGTGGCGCTTCAGGATCAGCCTTTGGATATCCCAAAGTTGAAATCTGGGCGATGTCACCGACTTCCATACCCACGTGGTCACACATGCCGATGTGGAATGCTTTGGATTCGAAGTCAAGGTTGCATGATTCTTGACCTGTGTGGGCTGTTGCAAGAATTTGGGTAACTTGTTCTTCTACATATGCTAAAACATCGTCGAGGTCGCCGAGTGTTTCGGGTTTGATACCGGTTACAAGGCGTGTGACTGGGGCTTCAACTTTTACGTTTAAGCCACCGATGTCTAAGGGATGCCTTCGGCCATACTTCTCAATTAAGTGATGGACAAGATGGCGTGAGTGTGCTGAGTGGCACGAGGCTCCGATGGCGCAAGCGATCATAACGATACGAGATGATTGGGCTGCGATGTCTAAGCCACATGCTCCGCGTTTTCCGGCAGTCAAGTCGCATTTGCCAAAAGTGCAAAGGCAACATGAGTCACAGTCGGGCATGTAGAAGGGCTTGTATTTGGTTAAAAGTTTCATGTCCCAATCTCGCAGGGCGGTAACGGAGGGCATTGGAGTTGGACCCATCGGCTCAGCATAGTTGTCGTTGATAACTTTGCCGATAGATAACTCGAGATTTTTAATGAGACCAGCGTTGGTCTTCATTTCGTCTATTTTTACATGGACGTTTTTACTAGTCAAATTGAAGAACCTCTGTAAAGGTTTACCTGTTATCCAGATTACAATCTTTTTAAACCTTCCTAGATTTCTTAGGCAAAAGTCATGGTGTACCACTAGATATGCAAGGTTTGAAAAAAATTATGTAAAAGAATTTTGGACTACAAATAGCCCAAAGTCTGAAGGATTTTCTTAACTGAAAGGTAGGCTTTGTTGTCGTTTGGCAGGTCTAAAAGCGACTCACCGTTGAGAACAAACTCGTCTAGACGCTCGTCAGCCTCAATTTTGCCTAAGTACTTGAATTTGAGCTCTTCTTCTGCCTGCTTGCCAAGTTCTGAAGGAAAACGGTAGCCGCCAATTAAGTAAAAGTTTTCGAATTTCATGTCAACTTCTTTAGCTATTTTGTAAGCACGTCTGACATGATCTTGAGACTTTTTAGAGTGATCTAATATGTCAAAAATGTCGTTGACCTCGGAGGTTATGCGGCGATTGAGGTTTTCTAAACCTGCAGGGGAGTCAACGATTACGTACTTGTAGGTTTTCGTCAAGTTACTAAGTGCGCCTTTTAATGCAGTGTTGGGCATGCAGTAGCAGCCTTCGACCCATTTGTTGCCGACAGCCATAAAATCAAAGTGTGGGCTTTCGTAGAGACCTTTTTCCCAGATGCGGGCTTCAATGCGCTGCGCTGGGGGGACGCCGACGGTGGTTCCGCCGCTCTCGATAAAGGTGCTTACGATTAGGTCTGCGATTGTGGATTTGCCTGCTTCTTTGAGGTCAATGCCTAGCATTTCGGCTAGGTTTTGGTCTGGGTCAGCGTCAACTAGGAGTATGGGGGATTGTTTTGTTTCTATGAATGCTTTAGCCATAAGGGCGGTGAAGCTGGATTTGCCTGTTCCGCCACGACCGATAGTAACAAGAGTTTTCATACCAAACAAACCTCAAAGAGTCTTAATCAAACTTCACTAGCGAAAGCTCGCATATATTGTCTATGGTTTAAAACCCGCATTTTTTTCATGCCTCCAATCATCAAACAGTGATTCGCTGAACTCAGCAGGCACCCAAGAATTGAGTTGTAGCGGTTAACTTGGGCAGAGCTTAAAAGCAGTTTAAATAACAATTAAATTAGGAGGCAATGAGTTGTCGTTTATTTTTAACACACCCCAAAAAGTCTACAGCATCGGCAAGGTAAAAGTCGGCGGACAACCTGGCGAGCTTGCAACTTTTCTGGTAGGCTCCATATTTTGGCTGGGTCAAAAAATCGTGACAGACCCAAACAGTGGCGTTTTCGATGAAAAAGAAGCTGAAAAAATAGTCAACACGATGCAAACCCAAAGCGACATAACAGGCATCCCCTTTGGTTTTGACATCGTTGGCACAACCGAAGTTGCCTTTGAAAGATACATCGATTTTGTAGCCAAACATAGCGATGCCCCACTGGTTTTGGATGCGATGAGTCCTAATGCTCGTATGGGGGCGGCTAGGTTGGTTAAGAAGAGGGGTCTTTCAGGTAGATGCATTTACAACTCGGTTTACAAGGGCGTCACGGAATCTGAACTTGCAAACCTAAAAGAAAGCGGCATAGAATCCGCCATCGTGTTAGCCAACAACCCCAAAGACAACAGCGTAGAAGGAAAAATAGCTATTCTCCAAGAAGCCCTTGCATTATCGGAAAAAGCAGGCATAACTAAACCGTTAATCGACACAGCCATTCCAGCGTTCCAGCCAGACATGGGTACAGCCGTCAGAGCGTTAGCAGTTATGAGAGAAAAGTTTGGCAGCCCTGTGGGCTTAGGCAGCGGCAACGTTGTCACAACCATGGGTTGGGTTAAAGCAAACATCGCCAAAGAATTCCGCAAAGGAACCGTCACCGCAACAAACACCATCATGCAGATGGCAGGCGCAAACTACGTTATGTTTGGTCCAGCGGAGCAGGCAGAGTGGGTTTTTCCAGCCGCCGCCGTAACCGACGTGTACATTGCTTCAGCAGCCGCTGACCTCGGCACACGCCCCATAGAAGAAACCCACCCCATCTACAAAGCATTCCTATAACCAGAGTAAACTAGATGAGGCATGCAATACGCCTTGAATCGTCTTTGATAACCTGCAACTGTTCCGCTGTAGGCATACCCCTCACGTCGCCCAATCGACCCTGCGTGCTATGTTCAAGGGAACCGTGGAATTCACTTAAAACGTACCATTCATCAAGTACAGTGAAACCCAAATGCTCGAAATACTGCCCTATGTCCTTGCCCACAGGGGTTGCCTCAGCGATTCCAGTGTGAGGCCCAGAGTAAGTTACAAAGATCAGCGCGTTTTTGCCTGGCACTTTTGGGGCTGAGGGCTTGATTTTACCGTTTTGGCGGTACTCGGCAAATTTTTTCTTCAAAAAGTTAGTGACAGGTTCGGGGGGATGCCAAGAATACGAGGGACAGCCGACACAGACCAAGTCATAATCAAAGAAGTCTAACGCCTCGGCTTCTTCAGGCTTCTTTACGGTAACCTGCAAACCTGCCTCGGTTAGACCCACTTCGATGGCTTTGGCGACTTTTTCTGTATTGCCAGTTTTAGACCAATAAACGATAAGTGCAGTTTTCACGCTAAACAACTCCCACAATCTAATTCATTGAGTTGCTTTTTTGGGTTGAGGTGTGCTGGGTTCTGGCGAGTGCTTGAATTTTGGGGATTACTTCAAGTATAGGCGGGCAGCTGCTGCCCTTTTGGTGTTAATTTGCTCGCCAGAGACCATTCAGCCCATAATTTGCCGCTTAGTGGGTGTGGTGGTGTTCGTGTGCATGTGGGCAACCGCCAGTTAATGGCGTCAGTTTGCCCTCTTTAAAGTTAGCAATTACCTCGCTGACGGTGCTGCCGTGTGCTTTTAGCACCATTATTCCCGCATTCTGAAAACTGTGCAGCCCGCCTGGTCCCATAGCGCAGGCTATGATTACGGTGGGTTTTAGTGCGAGCAGGTTTTCGTGTGGGTGGCCTGTGCCGCCGAGGTGTTCTCCTGTGTTTGGGTCGATTTTTGTTTCGATGATTTGGCCGCGTCCGTTTAGGTCGATGGATGCGAAGTAGGGTGCTTTGCCGAAGTGGGAGGCTACTTTTGAGTCTAATCCGTTTTGGTCTTCTACGGGTATTACGATTTTTTGGGTCACGATTATCGCCTTTTTTGTTAGATGCTGACTGTTTAATCAGTAAACCATATTAATAGTTTATGTTTAGAAAA
Source organism: Candidatus Bathyarchaeota archaeon (assembly GCA_026014685.1). Lineage (NCBI taxonomy): Archaea > Thermoproteati > Candidatus Bathyarchaeota > Candidatus Bathyarchaeota archaeon. The sequence continues at coordinate 33,318 of JAOZHW010000003.1, read as the reverse complement.
TAAACACATAAGTGAATTCAAAATGGACGAAATAGACCGAAAAATAATCAGCCAACTCCAAAAAGACGCCCGCACAACCCTAAAAGACCTCGAAAAAATCACAGGCTTCACCAGCATGGGCATCAAAAAAAGACTCAACAAACTCGTACAAAGCGGCGCCATAAAAAACCAAGCCCTAATCAACCCCACCGCCTTCGGACTCACACCCGCCATGATACTGCTAGAAATGGAAGACTCCAAAGCCATGCAAGACATCATGAACCGATTCCGCGACTGCCCCCGCGTAGTCCACTTCTTCAAAACCATAGGCGGATACAACCTCATCGCATTGGTCATAGCTGAAAACCAAGACACACTCGACAGCATATCCGTAGAAAAATGCTCCCTCAGAAGCAGCCCAGGCATCCGCCGATCAGAATTCTACCCCATAAGCCAAAACGAATTCTCACAATTCCTGCAAATCAGAGAATACCTAACCCACAAAGGCAAAGACAAAGCACCCTGCAAAGTCGACTGCTGCACATGCGCAAGGTACGAGGCAAAAAAATGCGTCGGTTGCCCCTCCACCGTGCATTACCGAGGCACCCTATAAGAGGCGGCGGATTTGGCGGCTGCAACGGTCAAGCTAAAAGAGGCAAAAAAATTAGAGATAACTTCTTTAATGGATAACACGGTTGATTTTCTTTCCAGCAGCAATCGAACGGAAGTGCAGTCGCTTTGGCAGTGGGCGGGGCGGTCGCGCTCAGAGATGCCGTTTGCGGAGCATGGTTTCTCGATGCTCATCAGAGTCTTTAGCGATAAAAAAGTGCATTCTATCCTTTTCGACACAGGCATAAGTCCAGAGGGGGTTGTGGAGAATGCCAAGCGGATGGGGTTAGATTTAGGCGAGGTCGACTACGTGGTGCTTTCTCACGGGCACTATGACCACTTCGGAGGCTTAAACTCAGCCCTCAAAACAATCAACAAAGAAGACCTGCCGCTTGTGACCCATGAGGACATGTTTAAGCGCCGAGGAACCAAAGGCTCTAAAGGAGAAATCCACCAGTACCCACCATTCCCAAAAACAGCTAAGGCGCATTCAAAAATCATCAACACAACAAACCCCCTACTGATTGCCTCAGACCTTGCTTGCGTAACCGGAGAAATCCCCCGAACAGTAGAATTTGAAAAAGGCCTAACTAACAGCCAAATTTTCAGCAAGGGCACATGGCAGCCTGACCCGCTTATTGCAGATGAGCGCGCCATAGTTTTCAACGTAAAAAGCAAGGGGTTGGTGGTTATTTCTGGCTGTGCCCACGCAGGCATCATCAACACACTAAAGTATGCTCAACAGATAGTGGGAGTCAAAGAGGTTTATGCTGTGCTGGGGGGCTTCCATCTTGCGGGCAAAGAATTTGAGAAAAGAATCGAGCCCACTGTTGAGATGCTAAAGCAGTTCAGCCCAAAAATGATTGTGCCTTCGCATTGCACAGGGTGGCGTGCACTTCACCGCATTCACCAAGAATTTCAAGACACATTCGTATCAAACAGTGTTGGCAACCGGTATTTACTCTAGTGCACTTGGTTACTCTAAAAAGAGCAAAAGAATCATCGGAACAATCCCCAACACTAAAGCAGCTAGTTGGAAGGCGGATTTTTTGGGTTCAGGCTTATCCTTGCGCAACTCTGGAATCAAATCTGACCCTGCAATGTAGATAAAGTTGCCTGCTGCAAAAGGAATCAAAAGCGGAACAAACCCTTCAATGACCGAACCCAAAGCAAGCGCAATTATTGCACCTACAACAGCAGTCAAAGCTGTTAGAAAGTTAAAGAACACCGCTTTCTTTTTACTAAAACCTCCGTAGACAAGCACGCCAAAGTCCCCCATTTCCTGAGGTATCTCATGGAAAATAACCGCGATTGTGGTGGCTATTCCGAGGGGTATGCTGGCTAAGTAGCTGGCGCCGATGATTAAGCCGTCGATGAGGTTGTGGACGCTGTCGCCAAAGAGGTTCATGTAGGCAAAGGAGTGGGGGTGTTCGCCTGAAGTGGGTATGTGGCAGTGGCGCCATTGGAGGAAGCGTTCTACTGCAAATGATGAGAGGATGCCTGTTAGGATTATGAGGCCGGTTGTGGTTTCGAAGCCTGTTTCGATGGCTTCTGGGAGGAGGTGGAGGAATACGTCGCCTAATAGGCCGCCTGCGGCGAAGCTGACGAGGTATATGAAGGCTTTTTTGAGTTTTGTTTCTGATACCCACAGGAAGGATATGCCGCCGAGGGCTATTGCGCTGACTGCTATGACGCTTAGGATGGTTAGTGCCCATTCGATCATGGTGATCAAGGGGTCGTTTAACACAAGACAGTTATTAAAAAGTTACTAAAATCTTAATAAAACCTTATATTTCTAAAGCACCAATCTTAATAAGACCCAAAATGAGCATCATCAGCCTATCCATCCCAAAACCCCTCATAGAAAAAATCGACACCTACATAAAAGAACAAGGCTACGCAAACCGCTCCGAAATCGTCCGCCAAGCCCTAAGAGCATACCTCTCCGAAGCCAAACGCATAGAAGAACTCAAAGGAAACATAACCGCCACCATAACCATAATCTACCAAAAAGGCCACCGAACCAGCGGACAAACCACGGATAGCCAACACCACTTCAACAACGTAGTCTTAACTTTTCTGCACACCCACATCGAAGAAGGAATCTGCATAGAAGTAATCGTAGCAAAAGGCGACTGTCAGACCATCAAAGAATTCATAAAAACTTTAAAAACTAACCGACAAGTAGCTGAAGTAAAAGTTACCCTGCTCTAACAAAAATAAGAAAATTAAGAGGGTTTACTAAGAAGACTCTCACAGATTTTATCGATAACTTGAACCGCTTCGATTTCTTTGTTCTTAAGCGGAGTCACCCCCAACATGTCGGACTCGATGACTTTTTGATCCCACGGAACATAAGCAAGAACGCTGATACCGTTTTGGTCTGCAAAATCTTGAATAGCTTGTTTTTGGGTGTCGTTCATTACTCGGTTGCCGATTAAGTGGAGGTTTTTCATGCCTGCTGCTGAGGCGAGGTCGTGGATGTGTTTGGCGATTTCCAGCGACTTCAAGTTAGAGTCTGCAACGATTAAGAGATGGTCGACTTGTCTTGCTGTACCTCTCCCGATGTGTTCAACGCCTGCTTCAAGGTCCAAAACTACGGCTTCGTTGCGCTCCACCACAAGATGCCTAAGCAGAGCTCGGATAACAGCGGTTGGTGCACACATGCAGCCTGCGCCCATCGATTGCACGGTGCCCATGACTATGAGGTTTGCGCCAAGCGGGGTTGGTACGGAGTATTGTTTGACTATATCGTCTACTGAGAAGTTTAGGTTGTAGATATGTGAATAGCCTGTGCTTGTTTTTGACTCTACAAGCGGCTTATTTTCTGAAATGGGCACTATTTTGCGGGTTTCTTCAGCTGAAAGCCCCAGAGTTAAACCCAGATTCGGCGAAGAATCCGCATCAATAGCGATAGTTTTCAAATTTCTCTCGGCGAAGCCTCTGGCTAATCCGCCTGCGATGAGGGTTTTACCTACTCCACCTTTACCTGCAACAGCGACTTTCATAACAATCACAAACTAAAGAGAAATCACGTGCCGAATTAATTTACGTTTCTTATCACAGAAGGTTTTTTGATTATTGCGTGTTTGTGCAGAGAAGCATCCGTTTTTGGTTGCCTTATACTTGAATTCAAGGAAACACAGCAGACACCGTGTGGCAGAGAGGCACTTTAGCGAAACGGAAGTTTTGTTCTATATATAAGGGAGGGGGGTCAGTGGCAGAGCAACAAGTGCGGGTTATGTTAGGATTTTAAAGATAACGTATCGGTCGTTAGAGTAGACTTGCTGGAGCATTTTGCTGTGAATCATCTGTGTGTCAAGTTGGTTGCGGTCATAGACGATGAAGCCGATGTTGTTTTCTCTGATGTAGCTGCTGAAGTCGCGGGGTTTAACCGTGACGGACGTGTGGTAACTGAATAGACCTTGTAGTTTGTCGCGGTTAAGTGTGGGGTAGCTGCTTTTGGACAACGTTAGGGTGTCGTAGGAGGCAGAAACTGTCTGGTTTGGAGTTAAGTCGCCAAAGTTGTACTGGAACCTTACCGCGTCAATCTGTCTGTTAGCTCCAGAGCCAATGTTTCCCCATGCGGGCACCTCGTTGAATTGGAAGGCGTATCCTATCTGGTTGGTTTCATCGTAGAGGCCAATGTACTTCTCAGATAGGTCGGTGCCGTTGAAGAATGCTACCGTCCATGTTGTGTCGCTTTGGGTGATTTCTTTTGGTGCATCGTAGGGGTTAACCCAATCCATTACGCCAGGCACGTCGGCTTTTTCGAACTTGTACTGTAAATCGAAAAGTGTTGTGAGGTATAGGCTGGCGTTTTGGATTTGGCTCTTTATTGGGGTGAGTGTCCAGTTGACGTTGAATTTGTAGCTGTCGTTTTCGGCGATTATGGTTTTAGTTAAAACTACATCGTCGTTGCTGAAAACAAACGTTATGCTCATAGGTAAAGAGGCATCGTTGAAAGTGATTTCTTTGCTTAATTGAGAAAGTGGATACTCACGGTGTACGCCGTTTAAGGTGTAGTAGAGGAAGTCCCCGCTTCCTGAACTATACGAAACTCTGCTCCAAATTTCATCCATAGACACATAGAACTCGTTAAGCGTATCGCCTTTTGCTTGGTAAGCCTTAAGCATAGTTTGTGTATGCTCCAATTCGTAAGCCAAAGTCAACACAGCCTCCGCCATCTCCATACGCTGCACCGCCAACTCCGTCTGTGCCGTCACGTTTTTGCCTGAGAACTCTTGGAACCAGAAACCTGGAACCGCTGTCGTTACCACATTCATCGGGGCGGGGTAATGTGTTTTTAGCCAGACGCCTGCGTCGAAGGCTTTTAGGTCAGTGGTGGAGTAGTAGACGCTGGCTTCCATGATTCTGCCATAAACGGTGTCGACGCGCACAACAACAACCGCGGAGAGACCAACTATTAACAGAATCGAAACGACTTTCACCCAGTTGCGCCTAAACGCGGCTCTGTGATTAATGTAGAAAACCTGCGTTTTATTCGCCAAAAACACTACGGTAACTGCAGCCAAGACCACAAGGGGCGTTGTGATGTAGTAGATGAACCACGCGAAGGGCATGTAGAAGCCGACGAGGTAGGACTGGGAAAAGAAGAAAGGCACAAACAAGCTAAGAATCAAAATGAGCCAGTAGAGGGATTTTTTCTGTTTTTTAAGCAGATAAAACGAGACTCCCACGCCTGCGAGCCCCAAGAAAAAGATGAAGCCAAAGTTTGTCATAAACGAGCCGAAGCTCACGGCGGGGATTTGGTAGGCGTAGGTTTTGATGGCGAAGAACACGTATTCGATTACGAGGTCAAGGTAAGCGAACATGGCTTGGAAGTAGTAGAGGAAAAACGCTATGCCGCCGCCTAATGCTAAGGCGACGACTACTTTGAGGTTTTTGCCCCGAGACTTGATGAGCATAAACAGGAGTACTGGAGGCATGATGAAGGCTGCGAGGAACGCCGCCAATTGATGCGACAAGACAAGGCCGAAGGCTGCAAAAAACGCAACCACCACGTACCCCAACTTATCCATAGCCAGAGGCGTATAAAGAAGCACCAAAAACATGAACGCTAACGCCAAAACTGTGGTGTACCCGCCAAACTGGTTAGCTTCAAAAACTGGGAAACACAGCAGCAACAGAATGGCAGCTGTGGCGCCGACTTTTCTGCCGAAAAACTTGCTGCCCAGCAAATACACAGACATAAAGAGCAGCCAATTAACCACCACCGTTAAAATCCGAAGCATCACAATGTATTGAGCCATATCCACTGAGCCGCTTATGGAAATAATCATAGCCAGCACAATCTGGTAGAGTGGAGGCGTCCACCCCAAGTTTGCGAGAGAAATCTGCTGGGTGTTGAGGAAAATCTGGGCTTTTTCGAGGTGCACTGCGGGGTCGTTGCCTAAAACTACGCCGTTCATGGAGATGACTGCGTAGAATAGGCTTAGGATGATGGCTGAGAAAACCGCTATGAAGCCTACTTCAAGTTGCTTCTTGTTCTGCAATGCATCTAGCAAGCGTCTACTTCACCCTAAGCGAGGTTGCTATTTACCTTAAAGATTGCCACTTCTTCGTTAATAAATACAAGGCTAAAGAGGGGGTCATCGACGAACCGTGGAAGATGCTCAGGGTTGTTGAAAAGAATAACGTAGGAAACCGAGCGAGCAACAAGCTCCTTTTGATAATCGAAGATTGCAAAGTCCGATTGCCCATTGGCAGGTAGCTGTTGAAGTTTGTTTAGTTGTGCTTGGGCGTTTTGGGTTACCAGTTCTTCAAACGTTAATTCTCCAGAGCCTGTTTGAGCGTATTCTTCATCTGTGTATTGATAAGTGCCCATGTAGAAACTGAACTCCACCTTAGTTTGCAAATCCAGAGTGTACTTCAACTGCACTGGCGAATAATCCTTGCTTGCATCAGAGGGCATTATGTAGTCGGGTCGCGACTGCGGATTAATGAAACTTAGTTGCCCCAAGGTTTTCATGCCCGTATCGACTAACCCCAAGTTTGAATTGTCGGCACCTATGACAGGGGCAATGGAGCTCTTAGTATGAAGACTGTATCGCAAAGAGACAAAAGCAACGTTTGGGTCGGTGGCGGTTAAGGTTACAGTCAGGTTAGCCATAGCCGATTGCGCGTAAACAGTTACTTTCTGTGTGTAGTTGAACAAGCCATTTCCATGCGTTACCACTATGGATTGGGAGTTCAGTGTACTCTCCATATGCATATCCTTGACTGGCACATCTGACAAATACACTATTTGGGTGTCAGTTCCATTCTGAAGCATAATTTCAATTTCGTCGTTGTCAAAGTTAAAAAACGGATAAGGATAGTATTCGTTTCTGATTTTCGCTAAAAACTCTGGGTTATGTCGCCCAAGATACCCGCCATCTTCCCTGACCTGTACATACCCATTGTCAATTATGTAATCGGTGTCCAGAAGGTTTCTTGCAAAAGTGGCGTTGTCAACTTCGCGGTTAAGCGACAAATACTGGGGGTCAACTCCACTTAACGTGGGACGCTGAGCAAACCCCCCAAACCACCAACCATACTCGGCGTCAGCTACGAATACCGCGTTTGAGGCAGTGTTCGATTTAGCCCACTGTAGCGCCTCCCAACCCTTTGTGTTCATGGTTTGATAGAAACTCTGAATCGACAGACCAACATTTGTAGAGGACGGAGTCATAAAAATAGGTATAGCGACGAACGAAAAAAGAAGGAAAAACAGAACAAACGCTGAATAGAGATTCTTTCTTGTAAGGTTCAAAGAAAAACGATAGAGCCTCAGATGCGACACTCTGGGGGCGCGTTGAGTAAACGAGCGGTATGTGTCGATTATTTTGGCGAAGGTTTCCGAGCCGTAATCAATCAGGACACCTGTGAACATTATTAGCGGCAGAACCAAAAAGTACAGAAACCGATTGTAATCAAAAGGAATCCTCACCAAGTATCCTTGGGTGAAAACTAAGCAGACAAAAACCCACACACACAACAAAAACGCGGGAAGAGCCAGCCATCTATCGTAGAACTTTTTAGAGAGAATTATAAACGCAGGAATCAAACCGAAAAGCGGTATCACTATGGAGAGCGGCAGAACCCGTGCTGAGATGGTGGCGCTTCCAATAACGCTTGAGCCAGAGGAACCACTGAGATATGCGTTGTCGCTTAAGTATGCGGGCACAGCCTGAGCGAGAAAGGGCAAAACTAAAACTGCGCCCAACGCGATTGGCAGAATCCAGTAGAACGCGGTTTTTCTTGTTGTCGCCAAAGTTTTTGGGGCAACCAAAACGATCAGCAAAGTTGCAACCGTTATCGCGCCAAAGATTCCCACACTAAGTGAATGCGTCAGGAATAGTGAGCCCACCAAAATTGAGGTTGAAGCGATGAAAGGCAATTTTGAGAAGCGTTCTCTTTGCAGGTACAAGTAAAAAGTCAGAGGAATCAGCATGAGAGTGATGACGTTTGGGTATCCTGCCCACATAATCATCTCGATGTCAAACCGCGAAATAGCCACAAGCACCGCAACGATGCAGGCTGCGGAGGTAGACCAGATTTTCTTAGTCAACAAAAAGGCGCATAGTACGGTAAGCGAAGAAAATAAAGCCACAACCAACGCGTGAGCCACATATTCATAGGCGCCAGTCATGCCTGTTAGCAGCATTACGCTTGAGGTGAAAATGTGGTAGCCTGGGAAAGTAAGCGAAACTCCGCCGCCGATATGATAGTAGTTGTAGAAGAAATCCGCTGGACCAGACCCAGTGATAGAGTAGATGACGCTATTATGCAACCCTATATCTGCACCAGGCGGAAAACCTTCCCTAAACATCAGAAGTAAACGGTAACAAAACGAGAAAGTAAAGATTAACAACAGCACGATGTGAGTTTTGTTTGCTTGATGCATTTACTTTCCCTTAATATGCATACTTTGGATTTGTGAGTAAAAGGTTAAATATGGATTTCGAGTATAAAAGCCCAGAGTATCAACCAAAAAGGAAAAGGTGTTTAATATGTCGTGGCTTAAATCTATGATGGAAAAAGAACCACCAGAACCAGAGAATCCCTTAGGCATTGTCGTTATCGGCAACATCGAACCAGACATGCATGACACAGCAAAAGAAGCAGTCAGACGCAGTCTAAAACGTGCAGGCTTCAAAACCATTGACGCAGGCAAAAGTGTTGCACCACAAGTTTTCGTTGACAAAGTCAAAGAAAACAACGCAAACCTCATCGCACTCTCAGTCAACACTGTCCCAGCAAAGAACAACCTCGCAAAACTAGACGAACTTCTCAAAGCAGCAGGCCTCAAAGACAAAGTCGGCATCATCATGGGCGGAGCAGCAGTCAAGAAAGAAGACGCAGACGCATTCGGTGCACTCTTCGGCAAGAACAAGGAAGAAGCTCCTGAACTTGCAAAGAAAGCACTCAAGAAATAATTCCATCAGAAGTGTAAAAAATGTCCTTTAAATTCAACACTCCACAAAAAATATACGAGATTGGGAACATCAAAATTGGCGGTCAACCAGGCGAGACCCCGACTTTTCTAATCGGCTCCATCTTCTGGCTCGGCCAAAAAATGGTCCAAGACGCCAACAAAGGCATCTTTGACGCCAAAGCTGCAGAAGACATCATCAACCGATGCCAAACCCAAAGCGACATCACCGGCGTAAAGTTCGCACTAGACATTGTCGGCACAACTGAAACAGCATTCGAAAAATACATCGACTTCGTCCCGAAACACACTGACGCACCACTCATGCTCGACGCAATGAGCCCCAAAACACGTATGGCAGCCGCCAACTTGGCAAAGAAAATGGGCTTAACAGACAGATGCCTCTACAACTCAGTCTACAAAGGCGTAACAGACGCTGAACTTGCAAACCTAAAAGAAAGCGGCATCAAAATGTCCATTGTTCTAGCTGACGATCCAAAAGACACAACCCTTGAAGGCAAAATGAAGGTTATCGTAGAAGCCTTAGCATTAGCCGAAAAAGGCGGAATCACCAAACCACTCATCGACACAGCCATCCCCGCATTCGAACCAGACATGGGCACATCCGTCAGAGCCATACCCATCATGAAAGAAAAGTATGGTCACCCAGTCGGATTAGGCAGCGGCAACGTTGTCACAACCATGGGTTGGGTTAAAGCAAACATCGCCAAAGAATTCCGCAAAGGAACAGTTTGCTCAACAAACACCATCATGCAGATGGCAGGCGCAAACTGGCTCATGATCGGTCCAGCTGAACAAGCAGAATGGGTCTTCCCAGCCGCAGCAATCACAGACACATACATCGCATCAGCCGCAGCAGATCTCGGAACAAGACCACTCGAAGAAACTCACCCAATCTACAAGGCGTTCATGTAAACTCCTCCCTTTATTTTTCTTTGTTTAAAATAAAATCTAAAAAAGTGCTCACCCTGAAACCGCTAAGATGGTTAGAACTCGTCTTCGGATTCACCGTTTTAACACTACTCGCCACTTACCTTATCCCAGGAGACTCCGCTTTAGTCGGCGTCAGATTTGTCCTTGGCTTTGTTTTCATAGTTTTCCTGCCAGGGTACTGCTTAGTTAACATATTATTCCAAGGCAAAAACAAGCTTGACGTAATCGAAAGCTTTGTGCTCTCTGTAGCCTTAAGTTTCGGTTTAGCAGGTTTAATCGGTTTATTCTTGGGACTATCACCCATCGGAATAAACTTTCTCTCCATCACCATATCGCTTGCAGTAGCAGTACTGGTGCTCGCCGCTGTGGCGTACCTGAGAAAACGCAGCGAAAAACTACCAGTACTTCAAGTGGAGAGCGCGCAGTAGATAGGCGCCTGAAGTTTTCACTGCGGACTTGCCGTATGTTCCGCCCAGTCGCATCATATGCAACACGTAACCTGGACGCAGATAGAATTGCTGATACGCCTTGTACCTGAGTTCCGCGATTTTTGTCATGCTTAACTGTGGCGTTTCAAAGGTGGGTCCAGCGGTGTCAAAACGGTCAAAATCATTCACACGTAACCAACCGTTTTTCACTACCTGATCATACATCGGTGTTCCCGGATAAGGTGTAGCAATGTAGAAACCCACATCTTCGGGGTTTAGTTGCTGAACGAAGCGGATGGTCTGTTTAGCGGTTTCTTCAGTTTCGCCAGGGAATCCTAAGACGACGTTTGCGATGGTCATTAAGCCGACTTCGTGAGCTGTTTTGAATGCTTTGCGTGTTTGCTCGAGTTTTATGCTTTTGTTCATGGCGCCTAGAACTGCTTCGGAACCTGACTCTACACCCATCCAAACCGCGATGCAACCTGCATCTTTCATGGTTTTCATGAGTTCGCGGTCTACCATGTCTACGCGTGTGCCGCAGTCCCAAATCAGCTTGAGCTTGCGGTTGTGAAGTTCCTCACATATCTTGAGCACACGAGTGCGGTCGACGCTGAATGCGTCATCGTAGAATGTAACTTGGTCAACGCCATATTTTTCGTGCACAAACTGCATTTCGTCAACCACGTTCTTGGCGCTACGCATGCGATATCCACGCCCAAACATGCGCACTGTACTGCAGAAGTCACACCAATACACGCAACCGCGGCTGCTTACTAGTGGAATGAGGATTTTGCCGTTGTGTTTGAGTTTCTCTATCGGCATAAGATGATGCGCTGGAAAAGGCAAACTATCCAAGTCCTCTATGAATGGACGGTCGGGGTTGCGGGCGATTCGCTCACCGTCGCGGTAAGTTATGCCCAAGACACCCTTGAGTTCACGGTGGTTTTCGAGTTTTTCTGCAAGTTCCAGCAGAGTCTCTTCGCCTTCCCGCCGCACCACAACATCCAGGGCGGGATACTCTTTGAGGGCGTTTTCATCCCAGAAAGTTCCATGCGAACCGCCAAGAATCGTGACTGAGTTAGGCTGCACCTCTTTAGCGATAGTGAGTATGTTCATGGCGGATTTATAGAGCAACGTGGTGGCGGTTGCGCCGATGACGTCTGAGGGTGTCTGGGCGATGCGGGTTCGGAAGGTTTCGTAAGTGAGTCTTTCGGCTTGGCAGTCGATGACTGTGACTTGGTGCCCTGCTTTTTCAGCGACAGCACCCAAATAACCGATGCCGAGCGGTATGAAAGGTGGATGGGAGTGGACGCTTGGCGGGTATGGCGGGTTAACTAGAGTTATTTTCATGTTGGGTTAGCCTTGACGGGATTTCTAAATGTTGGAACCCATATAACGCTTTCTTAAACAGAACAAAAAAAGCTGCGTTAACATTTTAGATGAAAAATAAAGCCAAGAAAAGGGTTTAGGAGAGTTTTATGTGCATCGCACGCAAAGCGTAAGCTGCAGAAGTTTTGAGTCCTGAGCGGCCGTATGTTCCGCCTCGGCGCATCATCTTGAACACGTAGCTTGGGCGAAGATAGAATTTCTGATGAGCTTTGTACTTGATTTCTCTGAGGCGCTCCATGCTTAACTGTGGGGTTTCGAAGGTCGGGGTTGCGGTGTCGTATTTGTTGAAGTCAGTTACGCGAAGCCAACCGTTTTTCACCACTTCCTCATACATGGGGGTGCCCGGGTATGGTGTGGCGATGTAGCAGCCTATGTCGTCAGGGTTAAGTGAATTGATAAAGTTGATGGTTTCCCACGCGGTTTCCTCTGTTTCACCAGGGAAACCGATGACTGCAGAGGCAATGGTCATCATGCCTGCTTTCTGCGCCATCTTAAAGGCATCTTTGACTTGTTCACGGTTAATTTTCTTATGCATCTTCTCAAGGATTTTTGTTGAACCAGATTCGACACCGAACCAAACCGTAATGCAACCCGCTTTATGCATAATTTCCAACAGTTCTTTATCGACTGCGTCAACACGGGTTTCACAGTCCCACTCGACTTTTAGCTTACGGTCCAAGATGTCTTGGCACATGGCGATTGTGTGGTTGCGGTTTATGGTGAATGCGTCGTCGTAGAATGTAAATTGGCTTTCTCCGTACTTGTTGTGGAGCATTTCCATTTCGTCTACGACTTTGTGGGGGTTACGGACGCGGTATCCTCGACCGAACATGCGAACTGTGCTACAGAAGTCACACCACTGAACGCAGCCGCGGCTAGTGACCAGTGGAAAGATGGTTTTGCCCATACGGTGAAACGCATCAATCGGCAACAAGTGATACGCTGGAGAAGGCAACGAGTCAAGGTCCATTAGGAAAGGTCGGTCTTCGTTGCGCACGATTTTACCGTCTGCGCCACGGAAAGTGGTACCTAACACGCCTGAGAAATCCTTTTTAGATTGCAGCCTCTGCAGAAGCTCCATAAAAGTCAACTCGCCTTCTCGGCGGACGATGACGTCTATGCTTGGACACTCGTTGAGGGCGTTTTCATCCCAAAAAGTTACGTGGCTGCCGCCGATCATGGTTGTAGCGTTGGGGTGTTCCTGTTTGGCGGCTTCCATTATCTGTTTAGCTTGGTTGTAGAGCAGAGTAGTTGAAGTTACACCGACAATGTCAGGTTGCTCTTTGCTTATGCGTTGACGGAACGCTTCAACGGTGAGGCGTTCAGCTTGGCAGTCGATAACGTTGACTTGGTGTCCTTCCCGTTCAGCCACTGCGCCAAGGTAAGCTATGCCCAGTGGGATGAATGGGGGATGTGAATGTGCGTTGGGGGGATAAGGGGGGTTGACGAGGGTAACTTTCACGTGTATACGCCCTGATGTAGTGAATGGATACAACGGTGGAACAAAATATAACGTTTACGTAAAAATTGTAAGGTATAGGACGGGGTTATTTTTAGGAAAAGTTTTACAGACGAACAATATATAGACCAGTTATAAGGTTACAATAATTAGATCTTTTGTAAAACGTTTTTTTATTACAACGTCATAATTGAGAAAGGTTTAGTAAACATGGTAACTGCGCTCGAAAAGATGATGACAGTTACAACCGATTTGCTAGCTTCAGCTGAAACTTGTTTTATCCGTGTTCTCAAAAGTATTGAAGAAGTAAACCAGATAAAAGAACAGTTAAATGACTTTATAATCCGCAACAGTGAAAACCCGTACTACCTTTACAGTTTTATCGAACAGTTTTATGGCTCGGCAAAAAAATTAAAAGAAGAGCCACTCATCTTGATTGGTTTTATTTCTGAAAAAATAATTGGAATTGCCCCACTATCCATTTGTAAGGGGAAAATACTTCGAAGTGCAAAGTTCCTCACGGGGCGAGATTTTGACTCCGATTTCCTTGTTGAAGACGAATACCGAGACGAATTTATACATTTAATAACTGATTTCTTGTTCAAGAAAGCTGGATGTAACATCATAGATTTCACTATGCCTACAAGTACGGTGAATTGGGAGTCTTTGAAAAAGGCAAATGATAAACTCGGAAATCATTACATTTTTGCGCCTTCAGAAGGCCATGCCGTCCTCCCGCTCATAGGAACATGGACTGAATATGAAAAAGCAAGAGGTCATCATTTTAGAAAATCCTTCAGAGCAATCGAGCGAAAAATGTCATTGCTAGGCGAATGGAAGGTTATTTATAAAACTGGAAAAGACAACTTTAATGAAATATCCAGATACATACTGGAGATTGAAAAAACAAGTTGGAAGCAAGACTACCGCAATGATAAAGGTTTGATGAAAGATGAAGGTCTTTTTGAATTATTAACGGCTGCATCAAACACACCTTTAGATCAAGGTTTTAGCTGGAATGTTGCCTTTTTAGAAATTGCAGGCAAAAAAATCGCCTATAGTTTTTGGTATGAATACAAGGATACAGCATTTTTCAGTAAAACTTCTTTTTGTAATTCTTACAAAAAGCTGTACCCAGGCGTTTTCTTAAATAATGAAGTTATCCGCGAGGTTTTTAATAAGAGCGAAATTAAGCAGATTGATTTTATGACGAATCTTCCGTTTCATGCCCGATGGAAGCCAACAGTAGTACCGCGAAGAAGAATCATAATATCAAAGAGCGCCACCCCAATTGTAAGTCTAAAAATTCTCCAAAACTCCTATGTTTTGCCTGTACGACAAAGAATTGGCAAAATCACAAACAACATCCTAAAACTTCCATTTTTATGGTAGACGGTAAAAAAAGGACCCTTAGAAACTGATTTAGACGACGCTAACCTGAATCAGTTACAAGAAAAACAAAAATGGAAAGGGAGAAATTCCCTATTTGTAGAGTGCTTCCCAGCGTGCAAAGAGGTCTAAAACTTCGTCGCCGCCGTGGTCTTTGAGGAACTCGCGGGTTTCTTTGTCAGCTGCGGCTTCTTTCTGGAACTTCTGGATGTACTCCGCTTTCTCTGCCAAGAAGATGATACCGTCTACGCCTTGTCTTGCCACGCGGGTTGCAACAGTCATAATCTGCTTGGTTGGTGCAACGGTGTCCCAGGTTTCGTTGGGGCCGCGAACGTAGAAGTTGACGAAGACTGGTTTCTTTAGTTGACTCTTGAAGCCTCTTGCGATGGTTTCCCAGTACCAGGGTGTTGGGTATGCTTTGCTGAACATGGGGATGACGAAGTAGTCGGCGTATTGTGCCATAGCTTCGAAGTCGTAGCCAAAGCGTACTTTACCCATCAAGGGGTCAGGTAAACAGTTAACGAAGAGCGGTTTGCCGCTGACGATTTCTTTAACTTCCGCTAAAAAGTCAGTGACGGTTTTTGCTCTCCATTCTACCCAGCTTAAACCGCTTTTACGTTGCTGCTCTATGCATCTTGGGCAGGTGCAGAAGCCTTGGTCTGCGAAGTGTTGGCTGCTGATGCTTATGCCTGGGGTTAGTCTGGCGCTTTCTTTGATGATTTTTAGGTTGTATTCCCGTGCTTCTGGGTTAGTCATGCAGACGACGTCCCAGCGGAGGTTGAAGCGCTTGTTTGTGCGCAGAGCTGGACCAAAGGAGCTTACAGATACCCAGTCTGGGCGTTGTGCTGCCATGTTGTTGTCGCCGAAAACGGCGATGTTAGTGTACATTTGGGGGTTTGCTTTACCGACTATACCTGATTCTGATTTTTGGCGGTAAAAGTTGTAATCGACGCCTTCAACAGGCTCGGGTTGATAGAGAAATACGCCGAATTTCAAGTTTAATTCACCATTGTTTGTATCTTTTTGTATGGAATTGGCTTAGCGAGTTATAAGCTTTTGCAGTTAATCTATGGGTTTGTGCTTTTTGGTTGCAGACGTGTTTGTTTTTGCGTTGTGAGAGCGGGTTTACTTGCTGGGGCATTTTGGGAAGGGGTTTCTTGGTGAATACTCCCATATTTAGGTGTGCATACGCTTCCGTATACTTAACCACGAGGACACACCGCTGCTCTGCCGCCTCCTCCTCTCCCTTATATAAAGAATCAAAACGTGTTGAAGTTGGGTAAATAAAAAGCGGTTTAGAGCGGCGTCGGTTATAGTTTAAATGGTTGAAACCCACAATACCATAAAGTAACAGGGAAAGCTCATGGGGTTAGATTCTCGCGAATACGTATACGAAAGGTTTAGCGAATTCTACCGTGACCCCGCCAACGCTGTCCCCGCGCCGCCCCTTCCGCATCAACGCGAATTCGGCTACCTCACCTTCAAAGACAAATTCATGGTCCGCCACCGCCGCTTCGAGCAGATCGCCAATTTCCGAGCCGTCCTCGCCGACACCGTTCCCTCAGACGTCTACCATAGCTGTGCCTACTACGAGAACCCAGACTTTGACATGGATAAAAAAGGCTGGATAGGCAGCGACATAGTTTTCGACATAGACGCCGACCACATCCCCACCCGCTGCAACAAAATCCACGACGAATTCCGTTGCGCCAAATGCGGGTTTGAGGGCAGAGGAATCACGCCTGAAGAATGCCCCTGCTGTGGAGGAACTAAATTTCAGACAAAAATCTGGGCCTGTGACCTCTGCATAGCGTCTGCCCGCGACGAAGTCGCCAAACTGCTCGATATGCTTGAGAAGGATTTCGGGTTTTCTCAAGATGAAGTTCGAGTGTTCTTTTCGGGCCACCGCGGCTATCACGTGCACATCGAAAGCGAAGTGGTGCGGTCGCTGGATGCGATGGCACGCAAAGAAATCGTTGACTATGTGACGGGGTTGGGTGTGGCTGTTTTAGAAAAAGAAGACAAAGAGCAAGGTGCTAGACGCAGAAAGAAGCAATCTAAAAAGTTTAATCTTCACAATTATGGCTGGAACAGACGCTTAAAAGTGGGCATGCAAACTTTTCTAGAAACTGCGTCTGCAGATGACCTTAAAGAGGTCGGGTTAAGAAATAAAGCTCTGCTGGAAAGAAAAGACACGATTATCAAAAGAGCCATCGCTGAGGGTAGATGGGAAAGCATCCAAGGTGTAAGCGTGCAAACTTGGCTTAAACTAGCCGAGCACATCCGAGAAGTGCAGGCAGCGAAAATCGACACCGTCGTCACCACCGACATCCATCGACTCATCCGCATGAACGGCACCCTGCACGGCAAAACTGGATTAAAAAAAGTCGAGTTCAAACCTAAAGATTTGCAAACTTTTGACCCCTTTACTGGGGCAGTAGCTTTTAAAAAGGGCAAAGTGAAAGTGTTGGTGTCTGACGCGCCAGAGTTCAGGATGAGTGGGGAAACGTTGGGTCCATACAAGAACCAAACCGTAGAGTTGCCAGTTGCGGCGGCGGTTTTGCTTATTTGTAAACGTAGAGCTGAGGTGGTACCCTAAATGTATGAGCAACTTTATGCAGCGTGGCGCCGAGAAATCGAGGACCCCTCACTTGGAGGGTTGCCGCCTGACTTTTACGCAAAAATCGCAGATTACTTAGTGCATATCAAAGAAGAAGCCAGTAAACCAGCAGAAAAGAAAACTGTGAAAAGTAGCCTGCTTGAACATGAAGCCCACAACGTGGAGCGGATGCTTAAGGAGCTGCTGGATTTAAGGTACAGAAAAATCCTCAAAACCATCACGCGATTACACAAAGCACCGATTGAGTTATTGGCAAACGAGGAAGCAAAAATGTGTGAAAGCTTTGTAGGTTTTGCTTCTGCATACGAACAGTTTGCCAAGAACCTCATGCAGGGACATCAAGCGCCTATTACAGTAACGGTTATCCAAACCAAACCCATCACACAAACACCAGAAGCGCCCAAACCCGAATTCAAACCACCCACCCACGTAACCCATAAACGCTTAACACTGCGCTTCACAAAAGCCATCCCAGCCATCATGGGCGCAGACATGAAGTCCTATGGTCCCTTCCAACCTGAAGACGTTGCTTCCCTGCCAGCATTAAACGCGCAGATTCTCATCAAGCAGGGTTTAGCGGTTCTGGTGGATGTCGCCTAAACTTTTGCCAAGCCATCGTTAACCCCAAAATAAGCAGCGGATAGGCGACTATCCAGGTCATGGCGTAGAGGGGACCGTAGTAGAAGTGGAAGTTCTGCACTTCGATCGAGTTTACACCGTGCTGCATGCCAATCGTGAATATGGTGACTATGCGCAGAACGTTGATGAAATAAGTTACTGCGGCTCCGAGGGCGAAGAAGCCGATTTTGGCTTTCCAAGAAATCTTCATACCCTTCAGAAAGAGCAGTGCCACTGCTGTGAAGATGAGGAGGCTTTCTATGCCTGCGCAGGGCCAGGCGATGGCGAATTTGGCTTGACCTAAAGCGCCTGAAACGTCCAATGTAGGCATGCCTGTGCTGGCTTCAAAACCTGAAACAACCGTGTAACCCATTAGACCTAAAACGCCTGCGGCAAGCGAAGCCGTTGTGGGGACTAGCAGTTGGAAGGGTGTGAATTCGCCATATGGATAGATGTTGTCGATTGTGTAGAGGACGCCAACCAGCATGGCGAAAAGGGCAGGTAAAGCAAAGCTCCTTAAGCCTTTTTTGCCGAAAGCAACAAAAGAAACCAAACAGAAAAGCGCCGCGAACGCCAAGTATTCAACTGCAAGCGGCATAGAGTTGGCGAATGCAACTCCGCTTTGAGCGGACAAGTCTGCTATGGCAGCGTTTAACCCCCCAAACTCTAAAACCAAATATAGTGAGGGGAGCAAAAGCACCAAAGCGTAAACGGCTATGTTAGTTTTGTTTTGTAGGTTGAGTTTTGTTTGGATGTTGTCCCAGCTTAGGATGAACTCGAGGGCGATTAGCCAGAGAAAGAACATTTGGAAAGTTCTGCCTTTCCACATCAACTCAAAAGACGCCTGAACCGAAACATTCAGGTAAGTGTCCAAGGGGTTTAGTAGGTAGAGCGCCGCTAGAGGCACCGCGAACGATAGAAGCGGTAGAACTTTAATCAGAAACCCACTGTAACGTGTTGCTTTGAGCTGGGAAGGTTCCTGTTTCAAGCCGAACACACCGTAACTCATTCGTTGCCGATTTAAAAAACACTATGGCAAAAGCGCCCGCTAGCACAAATTGGTTATGAAAAGGAAAAATTGGGTTTGTTTAGCTGTATTCTCTAAACGTATAGTTGCATTTGGTGCAGCGCAGAAACTGAGTTGACGACTCGTCAGCGCCGCGGGTCTGCACTTGCCACACGTAAGCGGTGTTGTTGCCGCATTTGGGGCATTCGATGCGTACAGTTGGCAGCGTGCTGAGTTTCTGTTCTTCCTTGCCGATTACAGCCACGAATTGCTGAGGGTTATGCTGGATGACTTTAGCTACTTTAGGCTCCACTTTTTCTGGGGCTTCTGGTTTCTTGTAGCCGCATTTTGGGCAGGCAAGAACAAGCGTTGCTTCTTTTCCGCTTTTGGATTTCTTTGGTTCAAGTCGGGAACCGCATTTAGGGCAAAATTCCATAGCGCGTCACTTTCCCTTTGGGGGGATTTCCTTAGCGTTGTCGCATTTATACTTTTTCCAACTCTCCCCCGCTTAAGTGGTTATTCCTGAAGCAATCAAGTGGGCTACACGTAAGGGTTCAGGGAAACTGCCTGTTGTTGAGGTTAAATTCACGATTTTTTGGGCGTCTTGTAGGGTGATTCCAGCTAAGCCCATGTAGAGTTTGGCGCCTTTATTTCTGATGGGGTGGATTTCGCCTGCGTTCTGGACGATTCGCCACCGTTCATCCATGTTTGGCAAATGTGTGAGTGCATCATGGATGGCGTTTAAGTCGGGTTTATCATGGGTTAACACAATAACGGGTAACTTTGTGATGTGGTGTAGTTTTTGGATGTCAACCAAATTGAATCCTGCAAACGTTATCCCATAAAGCATAACCACCCGCAGTTGACGGCGATGCGGAGATGCAGTTATCATCTCAGCGATTTTGTCGGTGGCGTCTAAGCCGTCGATTGCGATTTTAGTGTGCATTACGCCGTCTATGGAGGTGCCGCCGCGAAAAACTACGCCGACAACCATGGAGTTGCCTTGTGTGTGGGGTGTGAATTTGCCGTCGTCTACACCTAGAACACGAATTTCGGGTTTTATGATTCGGAAAGCTTTGGGTGTGCTCAAGCAAGCTACCTAACAGTATTAGAAGTGGGGTTTGCTTAAAAAACGGATACCTAAAAAGAAAAATGCTGTTTAGGCTTTGAGGGCGTGAGTTAATTCTTTGCCGAAAGCCTCGTTGGCTTCTTGAACCTTTGCAACTGCGTCTATTAATGCCTCTTCGGGTGCAGTTCTACCCTTCATACGAATGTAGATTATGGGGTTCGACGCCAAAGGGTGTGGTACATCGTAGCCTGCGAATTCTACACGTTTGTCTTCTAGGAGGCGTTTTTGGATGAGGTTGCATAAGCCGTGGCTGCTGCCTTCGATTTCGATTTTAAGCTCGTTGTCCTCTTTTTTTAGTACTTTAACTTTCACTTGTTTTCCCTCTTTCTATATTGGTTCTTTACCGTAATCTGGAGCGATTCTGCGGCGTTCAACGTTGCCGCATTTGGGGCATCGGAGGTCATAGCGCTGTGGTTGCTGCTCAAGCAAGAAACCGTCACGTGAGCAGAACGCGTCGATGACGCCTAGGTTTTTGTCGTTGGTTGATAAGTGGAAGATTTGGTTTTTTTCGCTGATGACTTTGGCGCGGATAATGTCGCCTGGTTTGACGGCGTCGCTGATTTGGTCGATGTAGCGGTCTGAGACGTCGCTGACGTGTAGGATGCCGCCGAATGTTCCGTTGATCTTCTTTTTGCCTATCTTGAAGATTTTGACGAGTACGTTGTCTGATTGGGCGTTGCCGACTTGTCCGATGACGACGGTTCCGATTTTGGGAACGACTGCGCTGGGTGCTACAGGGTAAACGGAGACGCGTCTATTTTGGAGGTCGAGAAGGGAGCGGCCTACGATTTTGGAGTAGATGACGCCGTCTTTGACGTATGTTCCTGCGTCAGGAATGAACTCTTCGATGACGCCTAATCGTTCGCCGGGCATCACGAGGTTGCCGCTTTTTTGTTGTTCTGGAGCGTTTAAGGTCATATTTCTTCATCTATTTCCATGTTAGTTTATAAGCCTAATTTGATAAGTGCATAGGTTTAGTTTCCACTCACCGCAATAAACCTTTTGATAAAGAAGAAAGAAACAACTGTCAACCAAAAAGCCCTCTAACCTTACATTACTGTTTTGCGATCACATACAAATCTATGACGAAATCGTGCTTTAGCTTCCGATGGAAATCAAACATCTTAGGAATAGTCATCAACATCGCATAAACCGCCGTCACTTGGCCGCCGTGTTTAGCGATGAACCGCTCTAAGAAGCTGTTGGGCTTCACTTGCACCATGCCCCCGCTGGACTTGAGCATCTTGATGAGGCGTTCATCGACTTCGGGGTGGTTGTGGAGTGAGTAGATGTGGTTGCCGACTTCGAGGGCTTTCACCAAAAACGCGCGGTCAGCCTCGCGGGTTTGCACGCCAAACGGCGGATTCTGCAGAACCGTATCGAACTTGCCCACAATGGCGTTGATATCGCCGTTTATCAGCTCAAAAGTCAACCCCGCCTTAGTCCTATTCTCCCGTGCGGTACGGATTGCCAGCGGATCAACATCGACACCCACAACCTCTTCTGCACCCAAAAAAGCCGCCCCCAACCCCAACCTGCCTGTTCCGCACCCCAAATCCAGCACCTTCTTGCCTGCGATGTCGCCGTTGGTGTAGGCGGCGAGGTAGAGCATGTCTGCGGCTATCTGCTCAGAAGTTGTGTATTGCTCTAACGCTGCTTGGGGGTTGGGCTGAGGCTTAAGTGAAGTTAGGAAAAGTTCGAGGTCTAGTTTTCGAATAAGCCTTTTTTGAGCATATCCGTCCATGAAACTTCGCCGCACACCACCATAAACTCGTTAACCGTCAACATGGGCTTGCTGAACTTGCCAGGGGCATCCAGCGAAATCCTTGGGCAAGCCGTATTAACGTAGGCTTCGATACTGGGAAAGTCCATGAGTCCTTCAGGGGTGATTTCTCTGCCCGCCAACAGGTACGCTGCCCGCCCCGTGTTCTCGGCTAAAGCCTTGACTTTGAGGGCTTGATCGAGGTGTTTCTGCCCCGGTTTTAAGCCGACGAGAATACCGATGGATTTGGCGTTTTGGGCTTGCTGGATGCTTGCGTAGCGCTGTTTTAGGATGCGTTGGGCTTCGTCGGTTGTGGAGTAGGCGCGGTTGTCATAGGGGTCAGCGACTACGGTGGGCTTAGAGGTGGCTAACGCGACGCCAAGTGCGTGGAACATACCGCCGCCAACGAAGAGAAACGCATCCACCTGTCGTGCTACGGCGGTGGCGTTGCTGTAGTTGCAGCCGATAACCTGCCCCGCGTACCCCATCTGACCTACGTCGCCGACGAAGACGACTTTGCCTGCTTCGGTTAGAAGCTGTTTGGCTGTGTCAAGCGCCTGCACATGCTGAATCGAGGTAACTAAACCGATACTGCGATACGCGCCAAGCAAACGAAGGGCTTGAGCGACGGCGGTGTCGATTTGGAGGTTGGCGTAAGCTTCTATGTAGAGTGTTGGCGTCTTTTCCTCTTTAACTAGCCGTGCATGACCGAAATGTAAAATCAAATCCACACCTAAGCTTGCAGCGTCGGCTTCCGCGATGTCACAGGCACCGTAGCAGGGGTCAGAGGAAATTATGGGGGTTGCACCGTAGTCTTCAACGATTTTGGCTATGATTGTTGCTTGGGGTTTTAAGCCTTGAGGCATCTGCAGCAGAACCCGTTTAGCGTCGAGTCTGACTATTTCTTGGCGTATTCTTTGTTCTTCGAAATCGAAGGCTGACATGTTCTATCCACTAATACAAGTAAACAGAAACAAAAAATAAAGAAAGCGGAAGCTGATTTACCATTCCCAATCTGGAACGGGCTTCTTGAGCGGCTGACCACGAGCCAACGCAGCTTGCTCTGCTAGGCGTTCCAGAATAATCTTCTGCTCAACTTGGGCGACGTTTCGGCGTGTGTTCACTACGGCGTCGTTGTTAACTGAAATGCTGTCTATGCCTGCTCTGACGAGGAACTCAGCGAAATCGGGCAGATTTGAGGGACCTTCACCGCATATGCTGACTGTGCATCCGTTTTCGTGAGCGACTTTGATGAGGTGAGCGATGATGCGTTTAACTGCGGGGTCACGTTCGTCAAAGTAACCCATCTGGCCGAGACGCTCAGAGTCACGGTCAATCATGAGTACGCCTTGGGTCATGTCGTTTGAGCCGATGCTGAAGCCGTCGACGAGTTTGCTGAATTCGTCAGCCATGATTGCGATGGCGGGGGTTTCTGCCATAAACCAGATTTTGAAGTCTTTGTTTCGTTCTAAACCTTCTTCCTTCATGAGTTCAAGCACAGCTTTAGCTTCCCACAAAGTTCTAACCATGGGAAGCATCACGTAGACGTTTTTGAGGCCCCATTCAGTGCGGCATTTCTTGATGGCTTGACATTCCAATCGGAAAGCTTTCTCGTACCATTTACTGATGTAGCGGCTGCATCCTCTCCAACCCAACATGGGGTTCTCTTCGTTAATTTCATACTTTTCGCCGCCTTTAAGCCCACGGTACTCGTTAGTTTTGAAGTCACTTAAGCGCACAACCACCGGTTTAGGCTGGATTGCGCGGGCAACTTTAGCCACGTTTTCAGCGAATATGTCGATGAATGTTTGGCTGTCACCGTTTTCGACGAAGAGCATGGGGTGCTGGCCGATGGCGCTTGCCATGATAAATTCAGTGCGCATCAAGCCTATGCCTTCAAAGGGCAGGTCTTTGTATTGCTCAATCATTTCGGGTGTGCCGAGGTTCATGTAAATTTTTGTAGCGGTAACAGGTGCGAATTCTGCTGTTTGGACGGCTTTTCCGCCGTTGTTTGCGGCAACTGGCGCAACTGCTTGTTCAAGTATGCCTTCGTAGATGATGCCGTTCCGTGAATCCACGGTGTATTCTACGCCGTTTTTCATGACCGAGGTGGCGTTTTCGGTGCCGACGACACAGGGGATGTTTAGTTCACGGCTGACGATGGCTGCATGGCTTGTGATGCCGCCTTTGTCGGTGACTATGGCAGATGCCATCTTCATGAAAGGAACAAAATCAGGGTCAGTCATTCCAGTAACTAATATGTCGCCCTTATGCATACCATGAAGTGCATCTTCAGGCTTGTGGACAATAACAGCTTTGCCTACACCATACCCTCTTCTTCCTGCGGAGATGCCTCTAACGGCGATTTTTAGGTTTTCATGCGCTTTGGTTTCTTCCATTTTCGTTCCTTCCATGTTCTTAGTGCCAAAGATTGTTTCTGGGCGAGCTTGAACCAGCATCATATTATCAGGAAACTCGAGGTCTTGATCGATTGCCCACTCGATATCCATGGGTTTCCCGTAGTGTTTCTCTATACGTTTAGCGAGTTCAGCAAGTTTCATAATTTCAGTGTCAGTTATACATACGGCAGTCTGTTCTTCTTCAGGCACATCAAGGTGGAGGGTTTTTCCTGTTTTGGGATCACGGACATACTTGACTGTTTTCCGGGAGATGCGACGTTCCTTTATCTTCATTGTATACTTATCAACGACGAAGTCGTCGGGGTTCACTGCACCTGAAACGACTGTTTCGCCTAAACCATAGTTACCCTCGATGACAATTTCATCGCGGTTACCTGTAACTGGGTTAATTGTGAACATAACGCCTGCCGCGCGGCTGTTAACCATCTTTTGGACGCCGACGCTGATGAAAACTTTCTCGTGTGGGAAACCTTTCTCGTTTCGATAGAAGATAGCGCGTGGAGTAAACAAACTGCTCCAGCATTTGATAACTTTGTCGATTAAGTCGTCTGAGCCTTTCACGTTAAGATAAGTTTCCTGTTGACCCGCAAACGACGCATCAGGAAGATCCTCTGCGGTAGCACTTGAACGGACCGCAACAAAAGTGTCTTTTAACGCGAAACGCTTGTTTAGTTCAGCGTATGACCTTCTGATTTCGGTTTCGATGTCCTCAGGCATCGGAGTTTTCTCCATGAGCTCACGGATAAGCTTCGATGCAGCATCGTACTGTTTGGGGTCGTTTGGGTTAGTAACTGTTTCAGCAATGATTTTGTAGATTTGCTCGCTAAGCTTCTTTTCTACAATGTAGCGTTCATAAGAGTGGGCTGTGACTGCAAAACCAAAAGGAACAGGCAACCCAGCATGGATCATTTCTCCAAGGCTGGCGTTCTTGCCGCCAACAATGGAAACATCGGTGTTTCTTAATTTATCAAACCAAATTACAAGCTCTTTCTCTTTAGCGCTCAAGCTGTCTCCGTCTCCGGCTCGGCCTTCTCAGTTTGGCTAGGAGGTAGCTGGATCTTAGAGATAACTATTTTGCAGGCTATAGGGAGCTTTGCACTACCACGTTTGAGTGACTCTTTTGCGATGTCTTCTTTACCGGCTTTTACACGCACCGTCATGATAGGTTGACCGACCTCGACTTTAGCGGCGGTTCCGACGGCTGCACCGAAGGAGCGCCTCATACCTTGCTGGAGACGGTCTGCGTGAGCACCGAAAATCATCTTGTTTTCTCTTAGGATGATGTGTGGGTATGGGTGGACTACCATGTAGTAATCGTTTATGAGTTTATCCATCAAGACACGGTTCGTAGCTACACGTGCTGCTTCAAGAGAGCAGTGGCGTATTTGAACCCGTTCGGTTGCGAGAAGTTGACCTTCAACTTCAAACTGGGTCTTTGTGTCCCCCATGGTGAACTTTACGATCTTTGGGGGTGGAAAACCTCTTGCGTATTCTTTTCTTGTGTAAGCGCGGTTCTTAACGTGCCGATAGTTTCTTGCGTGCATGCGATGTCACTTTCGTAGCATACTCACACGTTCAGCTATATTTAAACGATTTGTCAAATAATACCGATGCTACCGTGCTTTTTCCATGGTAAACCCAAGTTCCCGTTGTGGCTGTTACAAATCATTGACTTAAATAGTTAGTTTTTCTTTTCATTCCTCTAAATGCAAACTTTATTCATTTCGGGCAAAAACTGGACACTATCCCTAGCAGAGCTAACCGAGTACTTCAAAGCCAGAGCTATAGAATTCAAAATCGACTACTTCTCAACCGAATTCTTCACCCTAACCTTCCCAACCCCGCTAAACCCATCAGTAATCGACGACTTAGGCGGCACCATAAAAATCACTGAAGCAAAAGGCACCTTGCCTTCTGAAACCGTGAAAGAGGCGTTCTTAAACAAAAACAAACCAGCTCAAAAACAAGTAGCCCAAACCATAATCCAAAGCGCCGCGCTAGAAGGCATGAAAAAAGCCTCGGACAAGTTGCTGTTTGGCATAAGCGTCTACACCTCTGACAACAACCTAAAAACCGTCGGCGGACGCATCCAACGCTACGTCGGCAGCGCCATAAAAGACGAACTGGCAGCTCAAGGCAAAAAATCCAGTTTCATGGGCACCTCGCAGGACCGAAGCGAAGCACAACTAAGCCATGTTGAAGTCCTCAAAAAGAAACTCGTTGAAAACCAAGCCGAAGTCCTGCTCTGCATAGGCAAAACCCAAACGTGGATAGCCAACACAATCGCAGTGCACAACCCCTTTGAGTTCCAAAAAAGAGACATCTACAAACCCAACCAACGCGCCATCTTCGGCATGCCTCCACGACTGGCACGCATGATGGTCAACCTCTCAGGATGCACATCCCAGAAAACTTTGCTGGATTCCTTCTGTGGTGTGGGCACAATCCTCCAAGAGGCGCTTCTTGAAGGCGCTATGGTGGTGGGTGTTGATGTTAATTCGTGGTGTGTGAAAGCTGCGACTGAGAACCTCGAGTGGGTTGCTCGCGAATACAATCTTTCGGAAGCGGATTTCCGAGTGGTTCAGGGTGATGTTAGCCACTTGGCTGAGAAGGTGGGGTTGGAAAGCGTGGATTGCATGGTTTCGGAACCCGATTTAGGCCCCGCACTACGCGAGGTACCTACAGGGCCATACGCACAGAAAATCATCACCAAACTCGAACCGCTCTTTTTCGGCTTCATCGAAGAAGCTTACCGCGTGCTACGCTTTAAAGGTCGGTTGGTTCTGGTAACGCCCTACATTCGCACCCGCTCCCACGAAGCCGTGACCATGCCCATTGAGGATAAAATCAAAGAGGTCGGTTTCAAGCGGATTTACGTTTTTTCTGACGACTTGTTCTCAGAGGAGGCACCGAACCATGGCAAACTGATGGGTTCAGGCTCCTTGGTGGAGATGGATGAACGCCACAAAATCGGCAGAGAAATTCACATACTGCAAAAGTAACGCAGATACAATTTATATCTCTCCTTCTGCACTAATTCTAAAACCATCCGAAGGCACCATAATGGCAGAACCACAAACTAAAAAATCTCGACCAAATTGGGATCGTTACTTTTTAGATTTATGTGAAGCCGTCGCTGCACGCGCGACCTGTGACCGCGGAAAATGCGGCGCCGTCATCGTGAAAGACAAACGCATCATGACCACAGGCTATGTGGGTGCACCCGCGGGGTTACCGCACTGTGACGAAGCAGGACATGACATGCGTAAAATGATCAACGAGAACGGCGAAGTGAGCCAGCACTGCGTCCGTACCCTACATGCCGAACAGAACGCAATTCTTCAAGCTGCAAGGTTTGGGATACCTCTGGAGGGAGCTACGTTGTTCTGTAAGATGACGCCGTGCCGCACCTGTGCCATGATGATAATCAACGCAGGCATCAAACGGGTCGTGTGCGAGAAACGCTACCACGCCGACGCCGACACCATCGAGATGTTCAAGCAGGCAGGCATAGAACTCTGCATAATGAACAACGAATTCATGAAATACGACAAGCAATAACCTATTTTTTAAACCCTTTTTTTCGAAGCTGAGAATAGCAAGTTCGGCTTTATATAAGGGAGGGGGCCTCTCAGCAGAGACGTCGCGTGGTTCCCAACGTATCCTTCGATTTGCATTTGTATAACGGCGGGCGCAAGATTAATTAGCTCAGACGGCACTAGCCATGATACACTTAGAATTGGATTGACAAACTATGGGTATGAGGAAAAAGAAACGCGATACTGGCCCAATGCCCGCGGCAAGTGCGGGTCTGTTGAGGTTCTTTGAAGAAGAAACCGAAGGCATCAAAGTCCGCCCCGAACTCCTCGTCGGTTTAGCTGTTGCCTTAATAGTTGTCTCCGTTATAGCAAACGCATTTCTCTAAAATTTTTTTATCTGCCTCTCGGCTGGGCAGCATGCAGAACTTCTATTCTTTGAACACTGTTTAAGTGCAAAAACAACTCGCTTCTCTCTTCGCGACTGGCCACCTGCGGAATAGGCTGCGCCATGGTAGAACGCAGGACGATGGCTTCTGCTTCGGATAGCCAGATGCCTGAGGGTTCCTGTGTAACTGCGGCTAAGGTGCCTTCAAAACCGTAAGCAGGGTCCAGAACTACTCTGATTTTTTTGCCCACATTTCGCTCCAACATATGGAAGATTGAGGGGGGCAAGTCTTGTTCGGGCATATTTTAGACTTCGCGGGGTGCTATACTTAGGCATCTTGGGATAAAACAGTATCTCCTTTTAGGCATGTTGAATTCTGCGTTTAAAGAGGCAACAGTGCTGGTTTGGGGCTTTTGCTTTGATATTTTTCTGATAAAACCCACAGTCGATGGTTCTGTGATATAGAAAATAATGTAATTAGTGTCAAACTGTGACTGTGTCGAGTTAGCTAAATTTTAATAGGGCTGTCCTCTTCCTTAGCAGAGACACAAAATGAGCGCCCAGCCTTCTTTAAACAGCTCAATGGACAACGCAAAGAAGCACTATGCCTCTCTGTTCTCCTTGCCCAGCTACGAAAGGTCCCTGCTTATGGTTGCAGCCATCTGCATAGCAGGCGTAACCCTAACAGCTTATGCTTTAACTCCAACTCTTAACGCGGTTTTGCTGGGCATCGCCCTGTTCACAATAACCTTTCTGTCCGATTTAGTAACCTGCAAAGTTATCCTCCGCCGCGACCCCATCTTCATCATCAGACGAACCACTGCGATGTCCTTCTACGGGTGGCTTCTGTGGTTGGCTTTCATGGCATTAGGCGCAGGTTTAGGGTACTTTTTCGGCGGCATCCTATGGATAAAGCTCACCTTGCTGGGGTTTGGGGCGGTGTTAACCTTACGTGTCATCGTGGTAACTGCAACTTCTGAGGCTCCAAGATGGCGCCAAGCCCTATCTGCACTCCTCCAACCCACACTCTGCATAGCGGCGTTGATAGTATTCTGGCAGGGTATCTCAAACACAATCACTCTGCAAGTGTTGCCCTTTGCAGTACTAGCTCCAATAATCAGCTACTCCGCAGTGTACCTCTTCTTAAGTTCCATCGACAAATTAGGAAAAAGCTACGGGTTGCCTGCTATGCCTCTGTTTAGGGCGTTTCTGCTTAACTGGGTTACAAGCATGAATGAGCCGCTGGAGAAGCACCTAGAACAGATGGGCGAAGACGCAGACATCGAAGTTAACCTGCTCAAGTTCGACGCCGCCAAACCCAAAGCCGCAGTCATCGTACCACTGGTTCATCCTGGACCATTTAAGAACATCGGCAGCAGCCTCTTACCATCACTTCTAAAACAAAACTACGAAAAAGAATACGGCTCCAACGCCTGCACACCGCTGGGCATCTTGGGGCATGAACTCGATTTAGCTTCACAGACACAAAACCACAAAATAATCAAAGAAGTCCTCTCCGCAGCCAAGTTTTCATCCGAAGCGTCTTTGGCTTCGCCGTTCGTCAGAGCAACCGACGGCGTTGCCATTGCATCCTGTCAAATATTCGGCGAAACTGTGTTCTTGTCTTTTTCGCTTGCGCCTAAAACAACTGAGGATTTGCCTCAAGAACTGGGCCGCTTAGTTGCCGAGGAAGCAAAAAAATACGGCCTCAAACACGCGATTGTGGTTAATGCGCATAACAGCCTCGACGACGTAAACGACACAGAATTACATGTGGAAGAGTTGAAACATGCAGCCGTCGCTTGCCTAAAAAATGCGTCTGCTTTGCCTAAAATGCCGTTTAAGGTGGGTTCAGCCTCAGTTTTTCCTCAAGAGTTCACCCAAAAACAGGGCATGGGCACAGGCGGCATAACAGCCATCGTGGTTGAGGTGGAAAAACAGAAAACCGCCTACATAGTCATAGACGGCAACAACATGGTTCCGCATCTCAGAGAAAAAATCCAAAACTCCCTAACTACACAGGGCTTTGGGGAGGCAGAAGTTTTCACCACCGACACCCACGCAGTCAGCGCCTTGGTAACGGGCATACGGGGATACCACCCAATCGGAGAAGCCATCAACCACGACACACTCATCAACTACATCAACCAAGCCGCAAAAGAAGCAGACGCCAACCTCGAAACCGCGAAAGCAGGCTCTAAACAATTCGTTGTTCCCAAAGTCAGAGTAATCGGCGAAGAACGACTGAACTCGATTTCGCTCCTTGTCGACAAAGCGTTGGTTAAAGCCAAAAAGACTGCTGCCCCCGTGTTCGGCGTTGAGGGTGTGCTGTTTGTTCTGCTTTTACTTTTGTTTTAGGCTGTTTCTGCGGGGTTTCCTTTTGAGTTCTGTTCCGCAGATTTGGCACTCTTGAATTTTGCTGTCAGCGGGGTACTGCTTGTGACATGCGGGACAGTAGCGAACCCACTCCAATAGCCGCTTAATGCCAAAAGTAGCAAGAGCTACAAACTCCACTCCCAACTGCTTAGCTACGTTTTGGATGGAGTAGTCGTCGGTTACCATCTGGGGTATGCATCCTTGACTTTTTAGCTCCAATGCTAGCGATAACAGTTGCATGTCGGCTTCTGAGAGCTTATACGCATCTCCAACTTTGCATGCTGACGCTTTCGCTGCTTGCTCAAATTCTTTTGTGGGTGCTCTGACTTTTACTTTGCCGCTTTCTACAGCCGTCTGAAACCGCAACTTTACCATAGAATTCCGCAGAATCTCTTCTTCAACCTTGGGCACTGTAACCTGCTCAGCGTTCACCGAGAAAGCATCATACCCCGCTACAAACGCGGACGTATCCAAAACAACCACACGCCTGCCCAAACCGTTTTCTTCGCTCATTCGGTTCCCTTAAAGAGCAATCTGTTGCGGAGGCGGTCATAGAAGTTGGTTTCAAACCGAATAAATGATGTCGCGTTCTCTGATCGGGTGACTTTGACCATGAGGTCTTCGGTGTTTATGAACCTGCGGAAGTTGCCGTCAATCATAACCAGCATCTTCTCTGGACGAAGCACATTAAACGTTAAAACCGCGTCAGTGGGAAAAACAAGCGAGTGAAAGACGGTTAATGAACAAATCGGGGTCAAAACAAACGCGTCTACTTCTTGGTCGAGCACGGGTCCGCCTGCCGACAGCGAGTAACCTGTGGAGCCTGTTTGGGTGCTGACGATTAAGCCGTCGGCTTGGCATCTGAGGATGGGTTTGCCGTTTTTACAGATTTCAGCATACAGAATCTTTGATGGCTCCCCCGTAGAAATCACAACGTCGTTTAGGGCGTCGGGGAGGGGTTCTTTGCCTGCCCAAACAGCCATCTTTGTCGATTTCTCAATTCTAAAATCACCCTTCAAGATGCGGTCTAGGGCTGCGCAGGCATCTTTAGGTTCAACTTCGGTTAGAAAGCCGCGGACACCCATGTTCACGGTTAAGATGGGCGGTTCAGGTTTAGGCGCTGAGATGGAGGTTCGCAGTATGGTGCCGTCGCCGCCGATGGTCACTATAAAGTCGGTTTTCATTTCGGTTAGGGGGACAAAGCGGTTTTTGGCGGTGACTTTGCCCGCGAGGGAGTCTTCGATGCAGACCTCTAAACCTTTACTTGAGAGGTACTCTGCGAGCTGTTCAGCCAGCTTAATCGCCGCCTGCTGATCGTATCGGGCGACTAACCCCACGCTTTTATACACTTTTTCACCGCTGTGTTACTAGGGAGCTACCTTAATCTATATAATCGTTTGTGGAGGCGAATCCCCCATTCTCGCATCTTCCTCCCTCTTTTTCTCTCCCTTTAATGCTGCAAATCTTAAATTTTGAAAGAAACAATCTACAGTTAACTTGTCTACGAGGTTTGAGTGATGCCCGAGTTTCTCGGCGAGTTTGGAAATTGTATTGAAGGGAAAAAAGAAGCCGTAAAAGCGAAGATATTTCAAGGAACACCAAATCCCTTGGAAGATCGGTTCAGTTCCGAGTTTCCATCATTATGGAACTCTATCGATAGGCCTGCTGAGCTTGCGGCTCAAGTAAGTGAACTTAATGTTTTGGCTGTGGATTCAAGTGTTTACTCTAATTTGCTTTCCACGGGCGGGGTGTTTTATGTTGTGAGGTCTTTGGGTGTTTGTCGTAGTTTACAGCAGAAATGGCTTGAGAGCGACGTTTTCTTCTCCAGAGGTGGTTCTGTCGCCGAACGTCAGTATCTCACGGTTAAGATGGAGATGGCGGAGTTTCAGGTTGCCTTAGATGCTCTAAAAAATGGGCTTGGGTGCTCAACCATTTTGATTGATGGTTCGCTGTATGGTCGTTTAGTACATGTGCCGCTGGAGTCTACGGTTGAAGAAGACCGTTTGATTCTTCTTGACTACTTCAGGGTTTATCGTCAGTTGCTTGATGCTTGTAAACAGAATGGCGTGATGTTGGTTGGGGTTGCGAAGGAGAGTCGCTCGACTGCTTTCAGGGATTACTTGTTAAATTTGATTTTCAGAAAAGCGCTCGAAGAAGCTGATCTCGAAGACACTGACGCCCGAATGATACTGCCTCTTTTTATGGAAGTTGCTGATAACGCGGCTTTAGGTCTTGCGAAGTTTGAGCGGTTCAAACAGAAGTATGGCGACAAGGTTGGTGTGGTCGCGCTTATTTTTGAGGAGTTGGCTCGTTCTAGACCCGATTATCAGGTTGTTATGCGGTATGCAAAGGGTGTAGGTTATACAAAGCCTCTGCTTTTGGGTGCTTCGCCCCGTTTAGAAAGGCATCTGCGGCAGTTCCAGATGCATCCAGAAAGTTACGTTAGGAAGAATTTTCCAAATGCTATTCGAGATATGGGGAAAAGCTTGCTCGATGAGGCTGCAGGGGTTGTTGCTGGTATCGCTGATTTTCCTGCGATTTTGTCGTTTTATGTACTTTTTGATCCCCGTGATTCTCCAATCAGGATTGACGTTCCATGTTACGATAAGCGTTTTATCGATGTGGGCTGGCATAAACCCTTTTCTGTCGATTTAAGCGAAGTCTTGAAGGTTTTAGCGACGGGTTATTGCGGGTTAGATTGCCATAACCTGTGGTTGAAGAATGTGGATGAGAGAGTCAGGCTTAAGAAGAAAACGGTTGATAATATCTATGTTCCCTACCTTGAAAAGTTGTTTGGGGAAAAAATAATTCGTGGGAGG
>JAOZHW010000002.1 GCA_026014685.1 Candidatus Bathyarchaeota archaeon | reverse complement strand
CCCTGACTGCACACTCCATTCAACCGCGTTTGCAGCGCCTACCTTGAAGGCTTCACTAGTCCATTGGTCAGAGCCAGCGGCGGTTACGGATTGGAAAGTGAATTGGCGACTAGCTGCACGGTTGGAGCTATCCCAGAGAACAAGCGCTGAGCCTGCTTCAAAGTAGGTTTCTTTTTGGATGGCAAAATGCAGCTCAGGATACAAATTCCCATTAACCACACCATTGAGCTGGAAGAGGGCGCCGCCGAAATAGTTGTTTTGCACGTACAATTTGATACTGTAGGGACTGCCCATACCAGTTTCCAAGCTGACCTGCCCAGCCGTAGCCGTCCAAGAACCATCCGCAGGCGTTAAGCTCTGCGTCCAAGCCACCTTGTTCAGAGGCACGCTCTTGTCCTGCGCTCCGTAGATGGTGACTTTGTTTCTGACAGCGATGATTTCCTTCCAGTACTCGTAGGCTTCGATTTTGTCGGTTAGGCTGACGGGGCTGGTTTTGCTGCCTCTGGGGAAAAATTCGAATTTGCCATCAGGCATCGTGCGGAAATCGTAGCCTATGACGCCTTGTTTGTCGCTTTGGGAGGCGATTTTCTGCAGTAAATCCCAAACTTGGGTATCCTGCACTTTAAGGTCGGTGAAGGTCGTGTCCGTGTCCTCGACCAGTTCGGTGCTGCCACGCACATGGCTTATCCCCGAATAGTAATCCAGCAAATCCTTGACGATGGCTTCGCCTTTGTAGCCACTGTAATCTTTGGTCACGGTTTGCCGAAAGAGCTTCTCGCCCCAGCACCTGCCAGCCACGCGCATGTAGTGTTCGGATGGTGTGGACTGGTACTTGATGCTCTCCGTCCGAGTGGTGATAAGCTGCGGAACAGAGGCGCCTCTGCCGATGCAGATGTAGCCGTCCTGCCCTACATTAAGCGGGTAAGCTCCGTTTGGGCTGTATTTGCCGTCCCAATTCTGCAGCAAAAGCTCCCAGCTGCTGACTTCTTTGGTGGCGCCAAGATGCACCAGCGCCTCAACCACATCGACTTGGGGAACCCCGACAGAGCCCAGTGCAATTGTTAAGGCTGGCGGGTTAACGCTCACTGTTCGACGCCCCTCCTGTAGAATGAAGCCTCAGAACCGCCACCCCGAGAACCAGACGTCAACGCTGATTCGCCTGCTCTTTGGATGCTGCGGGTGTGCGTGGGTGTCTCGGATGCTGCGGTGTTGAAGTTCTGGACGCTGGCGGTTGCTTGGTTCATGCTGTTGGCAAAAGTCCACATGGCAGCCGCAGCCGCAACAATCACCGCTATGCCGACACCTGTCAAGGCTAGGAAGGTTCCGTAGCTGATGTTCAGGGCGTTTTGTGCTGCAGTGGCGACCCAGCAGGCGGCAGAATAGACTTTCTGTGCTACGGCTAAGCCTGTGCTTGTGCGTAGGAACATGCCCATGACGGTGACGACGGACATGGCTGAGTTGAAAACCCGCATCTCCGCATCGCCAAGTAAGCCGAACTGGTTGGCGACGTAGCCGATGGCGACGCCTAAAGCGCCCAACCCCGCAAGAGTAGAACCCAAACTTTTCACCCGTGCAGCCAAGCTTTCGGCGTCGGATTGGATGCGGTTAAACTCGGCACTCGCACGATTCACAGCACGGACAGTTAACGCGATTTCCCGAAAGCTCATAAGCCCGCCTCCACCTTAGCCTGTTCAATTGCTGAGATGATGACGGCTTCCAGTTCAGGCAAATACTGCTGAATAGCTGGATAGAGATAGGGCTGAGCACGCATGTACCGAGTGCCCAACTCAACAAACAGCGCATAGGCAGCGTCTGCTCCAATGTCAGCCACCCATTCTTTGACCCGCGCGTAGATGGTGCTTCGTAGATAACCCGTGACCATGGGCGCGTTCTTTACGGCTTGCGCTTTGACGTCGGCAGCCCAGCTAGCCAGTTGACTGTGAACCTGACGCTGCATGCCACTATCAAATCGCTGCAGGGCAGCCTTGAACTCTTCCACGCCTTCAATGTCACATGTTACTTCTACCGCCGTCTCGCATCACGCTCCGCCTTCCGTTTCTCTTCCTCCGCCATTTCATCCATCACGTTCAAGATATGGCAGAACTCCTGCACTGTTCTGGCTGGCTGCCTTGCAAGCTGGGTTGGTGTCCAGCCGAATTCTTTACATAACCGAAACTCTGAAAGAGCACTGTGCGGTTTTCCTCGTCTAACTGCTCTAGTAAAAAACGCAAATCCTCCCGAGACACACCGTTTAGCCTGTTTACTACCTTAGAGAAGAGTTCGCCAAGCTCGATTGGGACGCCGTCCTCTTCGCCCAGAAGCTTCTCAAGCGTGATGGGCTTAGATGCTGGCTGCCCATGCAAACTCGCCATGATGGTTTCCGCTTGAATCGCTATGAAGTCGCTGCTCTCCACGTCCCCGCTGAGTCGGTTGTATCTGGTGTGTTTTTGGATGATGCGGTTCCGCTTCGCCCACGTAATCTCAGCAAACGTGTAAGTGCCCTTGTATTCCTCGCCGAATCTGCCGTCAAGCTCGATTTTTTCTGTGCGCGTTTTCAATCATCTCCATTGTTGCGATTCGGTTTCTGACGGCTGTGTTCACGTCTTCAAGCACGATGTCCTGCATCCACTTGGGCAGCTTCAGAATCCTAACGCCAAGTGTCTCCCATGTTTTGAGCCATTTCTTGCGCAGTGCAGCTTCGCGACCAAAATTCTCCAAAACTTTCACTTCTACCATTCTTGCTCCCTCCATAACTATGAAATGTTAAGTGGTCCTCTCGCCGTGAACGACGCTTTTGCGTAAATCAGGTCCTCTGCTTTCCCGCTTAGGCTAAAGTCGTCCCATTTGGTGTGCTCCACGCTGACTTTGTTGGCTCCGCCCAATCCAAACTCCAAACTGGACTGTTCCGTATCCGCTAAGATGTCGTCGGCTTCCTGCTTGCTTTCAAACTCAAACGTGAGTTCGCCTGTCAAAAGCCGTTTGCCCCATGGCAGATACTTGGCTATGTGCCCGTTAACTGAGCGGATGACTGGGACGGGTTTGCAGTTGTTGTCGATTTGCAGTTTCCAAGATGTGACGCGTTCGCAGGTTGCGCCGCCGATTTTGACGTAGCTCTCGCTTCCTGAGATGGCGCCTGCGTATTCGGTGTATGTGGCTCCTGTGATTTTTGCTGTGGTGACTTCGATGTCTTGGGCTGGGAACTCGGCGTCGCATTCGATGATGCCGTCGATGTCGCAGGTTAGGACTGCCTTGTTGAATCTTGCGCCCTTGTAGAGCAGGCTGACGATGTCGGTGGCGGAGATGAAGATGTCTTTGTAGTAGAGCACCTGCAATGAAAGGCTCACGTTTAGTTCTTGTTTGACGTATTGGAGCAGGTTGATGGGTGCGTCGGAAGGCAAAGGATACTTCACTCGCAAAACGGGCTGCCGCAACCCCCGCTTAAGCGCGGCTATGTCCACTGAGCCTGTGCCAGCCACGCGAATGTTGTTCGGGTTGATGTCGGGCTCCACTAAACTGCAGGAGTGACCCAGCATCGCTGGACTTGCTGGGACAGTGCCGAAGGCGACTTCGGTCACGTAGTAGAACTTTTCTTGGTCTGAATGATAGGTGTCAACCATGTTTTTCACCTTTGACTATGAGGTGGCGATTGACTCGAAGAGCCACGCCAC
>JAOZHW010000001.1 GCA_026014685.1 Candidatus Bathyarchaeota archaeon | reverse complement strand
CTGACCCTTTGATGGCGGTTGTTACTAACTTTGTGCCTCTCATTGCTTTGGGTGTGATCGTTCCGATTCTTGCCAAAGTTATGACTTGGTATGGCCTCCAGCCTCAGAAGCACGCGGCTGGATACTAAACCCCCCACTTCTTTTCTTTGTTAAAATAACAGTTTTTGCTTTTTCAGCAAATTAACTATAGAAATCTAAATGCTTAAGAAAATAAAAACTACAAAAATATGAGAAAATTAAGTGTGGTTGGGAGCAAATTCCCAAGCGATGTTGCCTTTCCAGAGTTCACCTTTCTTGGTTAAGCGGACTTCTTTGTCGTCGATTTCGATTAAGCCTTGGTCCTGCAGCTTCTGAAGTTGCTTGGGAAACACCGCTTCAGGTGTGGTGTTGAATTTCTCTTTGAACTCTTTCTTGCTCACAGGCAAACGCAAGTACAACCGGGTCATGGTTCGTCGCATCATGTCCTCAGTTGAAGATTCCGACAACCTGCAAATTGGCAGCTTGCCTGACTTAACTGTCTCCATGTAAGCGTTGATGTCCTCTAAGTTTGAGTAGCTGAATTTCTGCAGATAACCCATAAAGCAACCTGCGCCAGTGGTTAAGATTCCTCCCCATGGCCAACCGTTGAGGCAGTTCTCGCGCATGTGCCACTCAACGCGGCTGTAGCGGTCATGCCCCACTGCTTTGTAGCCTGCTTTGGTAAGCATCTCGTGGGCTTTCATGAACATTTGTTTCTCGTATTCTGCGTTGCCTTGTGGGGGTGACTGACCGTTTTTGATCATTTTTTCTAAGATGGTTCCCGGGTCAACGTGGAGGCTGTAGCAGTCGACTTCGGCGTCTAACTCTATGGTTTTTTTGAGTGTGGCTTCCCAGCTTTCCATGGTTTGACCTGGCAAGTTGTACATTATGTCCGCGCAGACAACTAAGCCGAGTTTTCGTGCGTATCTGATGGCTTCTTCGACTTCTTTGGCGCTGTCTGGAAGGCAGAGGGCTTTGCGGAGTTTATCGTCGAAGGTTTGGGCACCCATATCCATTTGGTAGACGCCGTATTCGGCGAGTTTTTTGATTTTTGGGAGCGCCAAGGTTTTTGATGAACCAGTGACTTTGATAAAGTATTCTTTGCTGGTGTTAAAGTTCGCTTTACAGAAATCGATTAAATCTATGATTTGCTCCGCGCTTAGTACGCTGGGGGTTCCTCCGCCGAGG
Source organism: Candidatus Bathyarchaeota archaeon (assembly GCA_026014685.1). Taxonomy (NCBI): domain Archaea; kingdom Thermoproteati; phylum Candidatus Bathyarchaeota; species Candidatus Bathyarchaeota archaeon. Next base: position 219,096 of record JAOZHW010000001.1, on the reverse strand, counting down.
ACGATTTCGTCAAAGTAGCTTGTTTTGACGTATTTTGTTTTGGCGTACATGGCGAGTTCTTTTTTGAGTAAATCCAAGTAGGGGCCAATCTGAACTTTGCTAGACGCGGTTGTGGGGAAGTAGCAGAAGGCGCAACGTGAGTCGCACACGGAAACCCAGGGTTGTAGCTCCATGAGTCTGCCTGAAGTGTTCTCTGTGTTGAGGAACTGCATGAAGGCTTCGTAGGTTTCGGGTTTTATGTCTGGGTAATCTCGGTAAGTGTAGGGGGGCCAGTTCTCCCGTGTATCGTAGACTTCGGTTGTGCCTTTTTGGGTTGCGGAGGCTTTTGTCATCTATATCCCTTTGAGTGTACCTTAAAAACGCCTTGATACTATAATAAAGTTTACGCGAAATTTACCTAATGCGGGGAATGATTCGATGAAGAATATCAATGGTTGTTTACAAGTGTGTTTAAATTGAATCTGAGGTTTTTTTGCAGTTTTTGTGTGAAATTTGGCGTTTGTGTATTTTTTGGTTGTTTTTTGGTAACTATTTAGTTGCTGTTTGGTCTTTCTTTGATCTTTATTAACTAAAACTTAGTTAATTGGTTATTGTGATAAAATGTTAATTTAAAAGCGGTTTTTTCCTAAAATAAAGTTATATTGTCCACGCTTTTGGCAAATTTTAAATACACAAAAACAACAAATCACCAATCGCCTACTAAGGAGAACAGAAAAATGAAAAAAACAAAATCTCTAGTAGTGATGTTTTTTTTGCTTCTTCTAACAATACCCATGATCCTACAAGTATCTCAAATAGCACCAGTGACAGCGGCAGAAGACATGCCAGTATACCTCAAAGTATACGCTGAACCAAACGTAGTCGGAGTCGGCCAAACCGTCTACATCAGCCTCTTCTTCACAAAACCAATACCAATCGTCGGCGCAGCAGGAGGAGCCAGCCTCTACACGGGACTAACCATCAACCTCGTCAAGCCTGACGGCTCTAACCAAACTTATGGACCATACACAAGCGACACAACAGGAGGAGTCGGCGGAATAGAATTCGTACCCGATACCGTCGGTAACTATACAGTCCAAGCTTTCTACAAGGGACAAACAATCAACGGCACAGTCTCCGGCAAAGTTTTCACCTACAATATACTTCCAACTCAAAGCGAAGTTACCACATTCACTGTGCAGACTGACCCAATCCCTGGCAATCTCATGGTTCCTCTTCCAACAGAGTACTGGTCACGACCCATTTATGCCACTAACTATCAATGGGCACAGCTCGGTGGTAATTGGTGGGGCTTAGGAAAACCCTCATTCACCGACACAGGCGGATACGATGCACAGGGCAACAACTTCAACCCCTACACGGAAGCACCTAACTCGCCGCACATAATGTGGGTAAAGCCAACAGCGTTCGGAGGCCAAGTCGGTTTACCCATAAGCAGCGATCAAGAAAGCCAATACACCTCCACATCAATCCTCTACCGGCAATTTGAACCCGTTATACTCAACGGTATAATATACTACAAACTATACCCCAACACACCCACAACTGAAACCAGCGCCGAAACACCCGGCTGGGCAGCAGTAGATCTCCGTACAGGGAAAACACTATGGACTAAAAACACCAGTGACACCTTAGACTTCGCTTTTGTAATGCAATTCCATACAGTGCAAGAATATGGAACGCAAGCATTCCTCGTCGGAAGCGCCAACAGCCCCCAACTATTCGGTATCCCCCGCCCCGAAGGGTACACTTGGCAACTATTCGACCCAATGACCGGATATTTCATTGCAAACATAACTAATGTACCCGCGACAACAGCTCCAGGATTAGTTGAAACCGAAGACGACAACGCACAAGGAGCAGTCTACATCTACACGGTTAACGGTACCTATCCGAACCTAACTCTAACCATGTGGAACTCCACGCTGTGTCTTCAGGGACCAACAATGAGCTCTGTCATCCGCCCCTCAGGCAACATTAACTATACGCGAGGCTACCAATGGTCAAAGGCAATACCCTCAACCATTAATGGCGTTAACATCACCGATCTAACCAACACTCTCAAGAATCCCGCTCTAAGCATCGCAGCAAGAACAAACGAAGTTATTCTTTTACGAGCTTACGGAGAAACGATGGATACCTTCGCGTCAGAGTTCGGTGAGGGATCCGAAATTGAATGCGGTTTTAACGCGAAAACTGGTGAACTCATGTGGGGTCCGGTGAATAGAACTGTGCCAAGACACCATGAAGTCAGCGTTTTAGCTGCAGGCGACGGATACTACGTTGAACATGATAAAGACACAAACATAGCATACGTATTCAACCTCAAGACAGGCGCACAAGTCGGCAGCGCAATTCAGCTAAAGGGTAACGCTTTGAGCACCCTATCAAGAGGCGGCGCCATCGCTTACGACAAATGCTACATCTGGGACTTCGGCGGCTACGTCAACGCAATCGACCTAAAAACAGGCAAAATCGCCTGGACCTATGAACCCCGACCAGCAGGCTACAACACCCCATACGGCATCTACCCATTCTGGCACTTCGGCTCACACAGCATCGCAGACGGCAAACTCTTCCTCTCCGAAAGCCGCATGTACGACCCACCGCTCTTTTCAGACGCTCACAAGATCGTTCTCAACTGTACCGACGGCTCTTTGGTCTGGAAAGTCTTGGGCTTCTATGGACGCGAACCAAGCCCCATCGCCGACGGCTACCTAGTAGCATGGAACAGTTACGACTGCCAAATCTACACCTACGGCAAAGGCCCAACCAAGATGACCGTTGACGCGCCAAAAGCAGGTTTACAGTATGGTCAATCCGTGGTAATAAGCGGCACCATAACCGACATCTCCACAGGCACAACAGACGACGACAGAAGCGCCCGCTTCCCCAACGGAGTTGCAGCCGTTTCTGAAGAAAGCATGGAAGCATGGATGGAATACGTTTACATGCAGCAGCCTAAACCAACCAACGCCACAGGTGTACCAGTTGAATTATTCGTCGTTGACGGCAACGGGAACTACCGCAGCATCGGCACAACCACAAGCACCGTCGAGGGCTACTTCAGCTACAACTGGGTTCCAGACATTCCAGGACCATACATGGTTTACGCCTCGTTTGCGGGCAGCGAATCCTACTGGCCCTCTACTGCAGTAACCTCATTCGTAGTCGAAGGAGAACCCGAACCAACAACGGCACCTACACCTCAACCCCAAACAATCTCTGAGCAGTACTTCCTACCCAGCGTCGCAGCAATAATCATCGTAATCGTCATAATCGGCGCAATAATCTTGCTGATGCTAAGAAGACTGCCACAGCTTTACTTCAACGACAAAAAGTAAAACTCATTCCCCTTTTTCTTTTTTAGTTTCCCCTACATTTTGGACATGATTCGCCAGAGGTTATAGTTTATGGCGGTGCGGGTCATGATTTTGCTGTACAGGTTCCCTTTGATGTAACCTTTAACTGCTTGGCGCATAATGTAGCGGGGGCTGTAGAACTTGTTGTAGAAGCGTCTTCGCATCTCCGCGATTTCTTTAGCTGGCAAATTCGGGTCTTCATAGATAGGGTTCATCGTGTTGTAAGTTTTCCAATCCTGCGACATCGGCCAACCGTTTTTGACCACAATTTCGCGGAGGTGTGTGCCTGGGTATGGTGTGGCGTGGCAGAGCCAAACATCGTCGGGCTGAATTTTTGCTGCGAAATCCAATGTTTCCTGCAAGGTTTCTTTAGTTTCACCAGGGTAACCTAAGATGACTGAGACGGTGACAAACATGCCTGCGTCTTTTGCCCATTTGATAGCGTTCTCGATCTGCTCGTTAGTTACCCCCTTCTTGAGAACCGCACGCATGCTGGTACAGCCTGATTCCACGCCGAACATCGTTTCGTCGCAATGCGCCTTGGCCATCTTGTCAAGAACTTCTTTGGTGACGACGTCCGCGCGGGTACCACACCCCCAATGCAACTTTAGCTTGCGTTCGATCATGCCGTCGCAGATTGCCATGGCGCGTTTGCGGTCAAAGGTGAATGTGTCATCTTGAAATGCGACCCCTTCTGCGCCGAACTCGTTTTGCAGCCACTCTAACTCGTCAAGCACATTTTTTGGGCTACGCGCACGAAAACGTTGACCAAACATCTGAGACGCTACACAGAAACTGCAAGCGTAAGGGCAACCGCGGCTGGTTATGATTGGCAGCAGTTTACGTTTGGAGACGTAGTATTTCTCGATGGGCAAGAACTTGTATGCTGGTAGCGGCAAAGCGTCAAGGTCGGCTATGAAGGGGCGGTCTGCGGTGCGGATAACTTCGCCATCTTTGCGGAAGCTTATGCCTTTGATGTCGCCAAGTTTCATTCCTGTGTCGGGTTGTTTGGCGAGTTCAAGCAGCGTTTCTTCGCCTTCACCCCGAACAATTACATCAACAGTTTTCTCAATTGTGAGAACTTCACTGTCTGAAAAGGTCGCGTGTGGGCCGCCCATGACTATGCGGGCTTCTGGGCACACTTCCCGTGCCACCTGAGCGCACTTAAACGCGGATTCAATGGTTGGCGTCATCGAGCCCGTGCCGATTAGGGCTGGCTGGAACGCTGACAACTCCGCCTTGAGTTTGTCGTGGTCGTAGTGGCTGACTGGGCAGTCGATGACTTTGACTTCAAACCCGTTCTGGTCCAGCACAGCCGCCATGTAGGCTAAACCAAGCGGCGGAAACTGTGGGTGATGACCGATATCTACTGGGAGAGGTGGATTGACGAGGGCTACTTTTTTGTTAGACGCCATAACATGTTCACGTGTGTGCTGGAGTGTTATGGATGCTTATTGAATCGATTTGGATATAGCTTACGCATCTTAGCTGGAAATTTCAAGATTCTGTGCATTTGCAGGTCTGCATTTAAGGGTGGCATTTGTTTTTCCTAAGCCAGATAAGTGCGCCTATGACTGCAATTAGCGAAACCGCAATCACCACACGTGCAACCAACCCAACAGGTAAACCGTCTGAACCGTCACGGTCTTGCACAGAGCCAAAGGCGTAGACCATGTGGTCGTAGGAGCCAACGTAAACTATGCCGTTTGCTGCGGTGGGTGAGGAGACGACTTTGTCTTCTGTCTGATAACTCCACCTCAATGCACCTGTTTGGGTGTTGAGGGCGTAGAGTTTGCCGTCGTAGGAGCCAAAAAGCACTGTGTCGCCAGCTATTGCGGGCGAAGAAGCCACCGGTCCCTGTGTGGTGTAAGTCCACGCTTCAGAGCCATCCGAGGCGTGCAATGCGTAGAGTTTGTTGTCGTCGGAGCCCACATAAACCAAACCGTTAGCTACTGAGGGTGAAGAAGAAACTGCGTTGCCAGTTGCGAAACTCCACAGTAGCGTGCCATCTGAGGATTTTAGGGCATACACATTGCGGTCATAGGAGCCCACATACAACACGCCATCCACAACGGCAGGCGAAGAAACCACATGCCCTCCCGTCTTAAACTTCCACACCAAATCCCCATCAGAAGCGTCCAAAGCGTAAACGTAGCCGTCGTTTGACCCAAAAAACACCGTGCCATTCACTAAGGCGGCGGAGGAAACCACAATCTGGTCGCCAGTCTCAAACTTCCATAGCAAGGCACCGTCAGAAGCGTTAAGCGCGTAGAAAACAAAGTCCTCCGAACCAACATACACCACGCCGTCGTAGACTGTGGGGGAAGAAACCACCGCGAAACCCGTCAGGTAACTCCATTTGAGGCTGCCTGTTTGGGCGTCGAGGGCGTAGATTTTGCCGTTGTAGGAAGCCACATAGATTGTGCCGTCGGCGATGGCGGGGCTGGAGAACATAACCATGTCGCCTGTATCGTAGCTCCAAACTACGGTGTTGTGGAGTTCCCAGTCGTAACCCACCATCCCCGTGTAAGCGTCCAAAGCGTAGATTTTGCCGTCATGAGAACCAACATAAACCCGCCCATCCGCCACCGTGGGCGAAGAGTCAATTTTGCCCCCCGTTGAGAAACTCCACATCAAAACACCCAGCTCAGTGCTGAAAGCGTAGAATCTGCCATCCCAAGACCCCACAAAAACCATCCCCCCTGCCACTGCGGGGCAAGAAATAACGATGTCACCTGTAGTGTAACTCCATTTGGGCAACCCAGTTGACGCGTTAAGAGCATAGAGCCTGTTATCGTTTGCTCCCACGTAAACCACGCCGTCTGCAACGGTTGGCGAAGACGCGATACCTGCACCTGCCTCAAAAGCCCAAACCTGCTCCCCATCCGTCGCATCGAGCGCGTACACTCTGCCGTCAAGCGACCCCACATAGACCACGCCATCCACCATTTGAGGCGAAGAGTAAACATCATCTCCAGTTTGGAACCGCCATTTCAAGCTACCATCCACTGCGCCCAAAGCGTAGACATAGTTGTCCGCTGAGCCCACGTAGACGGTTCCGTTGGCGACTGCAGGCACAGAAATAATCTGGTCCCCTGTCGTGTAGCTCCAAACCAATGCGCCGTCGGCTGCGTTTAAGCAGTAGAGCTTCCTATCCAGCGAGCCCACGTACACTAAGCCTTCGCTGACGACTGTTGCGGAAAGCATTATGCTGTCGCCTGTCTGATAACTCCACAACAACTCGCCACTGGCAAGATTTAGGGCGTAGACTTTGCTGTCCTCCGAACCAAAATAAACCACCCCGTCAACGATGGCTGGGTCAGAATCCACGTAGTAGCCTGTCGAAAAATTCCAAAGCTTCCGCCCCGTGGCTGCATCAAGGGCGTAAAGGTTAAAATCTTCCGAACCCACGCAGACGATGCCGCCCGAAACCGCAGGCTTCGAAATCACAATACTGCCCGTTTCATAAGCCCAAATAACCTTGCCCGTTGCCGCGTCGAAAGCGTACACGTTATGATCATAAGAACCCACATAGACCACACCGTCGACTACTGTGGGGGAACCTACTTGACCGCCCGTGTTAAACTTCCAAAGCGTCTGGTTCGACTGGGGTGCGGCTGAAGTTGTGGCTCCGTCGTTTTTGAGGTTGCCGCGGAACATCGGCCAATCCAGCGGCTGCTCGGCTAGTGCGACGCTTGGAAGCAGAAGCAGTGCAAGGGAGAATAAGCAGACGGTTGCTTTTCTAAACATCTATCCTCTACTATTCATCGCTGTTTATTGCTAAAGATGTTTTCGCTAAAAACGGCAAAAACCGTTTTGGAATTACTAGTTCTAACTTGATTTGTTTTTTGCAGAAAAATTAGGGGTTTTTCGGTTTCAACTTCTCCTCGAGAAGTTTTATTCTGGTCTCGAGAATCGAAATTTCCATGGCACTAGCTAAGCTTGTCAGGCCGATTCCCCAAAAGAAAAAGAACCAATTTGGATAGATTTTTTGAAATGCCTCAGGGTCGTAACTCGAAAGATACGTGGCGATTGTTATACCCAGAAGGAGCGCTAATCCGGTTATGGCAGTAAGTCGAGCTTTTGGCTTATATTTCCTTTCACTCATATAACCACCTGCTTTAATGCTAAAATTCTTAACTATTACGTTTTTGTTAAGCTTTTTCTAATATTTGAATTTTCCCTTCAAGGCGCGAAAAAAGTAGTGTAAGCGTAAGCATTGCTAAGCCGAACACAAAAAGAGTGGAATTTGATAATATGCTGCAGGAGAAAAGGTCTCCTCTCAATGTGGTATAAAATAGCCCCAAATGCCCTTACTATGATGCCGGTTAACGCTAACAACCCTGCGTCCTATAACGCGTAGTGTTACTTTGAATAGTTGACTTCTAAAATTAGTTCTATATATAAGTGAGGGGAGGAGGCCGCAGAGCAGTAGGGTGAAACACTCGTTTTGTGGCGTTTGGACGGGTAGAAAGGTTCATTACTTCTATCGTCGCTCATCGTAAACGGAGACTCACACCCATGCCCTTAGCATTCATCATAGGAACCGCTGGCAGCGGCAAATCCCTATTCACTGCCGCGTTTGCAGATTGGCTAAAAATGAGCAAGCAAGACGTCGCAGTCGTCAACCTGGACCCCGGAGCGCTTAAACTGCCCTATCAACCAGATGTGGATGTCCGCAACTACGTTGACGTGGGCAACTTGATGGAGAAATACAACCTCGGCCCCAATGGAGCCTTGATTATGGCGGCAGACTTGATTGCCGATGAAATCGAAAACTTGACACGCGATATCGAAGAAGTTCATGCGGACATCGTTTTGGTTGACACTCCGGGGCAGATGGAGTTGTTTGCTTTCCGCGCAAGTGGACCCTACATCGTAAACGAGCTCACTAAGGAGCCTAAAGCGCTGATTTATCTCTTCGATGCGGTCTTTTCTATAAACCCGCTAAATTATGTCTCTAACATGTTCCTTTCCGCAGCCGTTTACAACCGCTTCTTCACGCCGCAGGTGCATGTGCTCTCCAAGATGGATTTGATTCCCAAAAAAGATGCACAAACCATTGCTTCGTGGTCAGCTAATCCCATGGCCCTTGAGAGCGCGATTGAACAGAAACTGGAGGGCACCAAACGCCTTTTTAGCCGTAACATGATGCAAGCCATCACCAAGTTAGGCTTAAAGTTCCTTTTGATGCCTGTATCTTCAAAAACCAACGAAGGCATGGTTAACATCAACACCACGCTTGAACGCATCCTCAACTATGGTGAAAAATACACGACTTAACGGATCAGTGACCAACTGGCTGCAAAGGCACCGCGTTTAGCTTTAAGAGCAGACTCGGCGCTGGCTATGACGATTGCATCGTTTTCCTTCGGTTCTAGTTTTTGTAGAATTTGAGCTGCGGCTTGCGGATACAATTTCTGTAAATCGTCACTTACCGATTCGATGCAGAGATGCCCCTTTTTATAGACAATTACCAGGGCTTTGCGTGCACCAGCGATTATGGCGGCGTCGCGTTGATCGATGCCTGTGCCGACTTTTTCGCCGCTGTTCTTTACCAGAAAAGCATAATTAACCTCTGACATTTTTAAGTCCAACTTGGGCAAATCAACCCGTTTAGGGAATATGGCTTCGAATTGTCGCCAGGTTTCTTTGCCTTTTTCTGTGAGGTTACAGCCTGCTTTTGATGTCTCAATTAACCCTGCGTCGACTAATCGGTGAATTATGGTTCTTACTGCGCCGTCACCGACGTTGAGTTTCTCTGCAAGTTTATTCCTGCCCAGCGGCTTCTCTGAGAGTAATTCTAAAGCGTAGAATACATGGAAAACCGTAAACGACGTTGAAGGGCCAGGAGCTTTTTTTCCAGCGACCTCTTGCATAAACTTCTTAAGTGATACCGCCATGCCTCACGCCTGCATCTTACTAAGCGTTGGCTGGTTTTTATAACTTACCAATCAGCAGCTACTGCTTGTAGGCGACGACAGCGATTTCTATGAGTGCACCAGGTTTGAGTTCAACGCCCCCGACTGTTGCCCGTGCAGGAAAGTCGGTTTTAAAATGTTTAGCATATTCTAGGTTGAAATCTTCAAACAACGACAACGAAGTGAGGTAAACGGTGGCTTGAACGACGTCGTTTAGGGTGTAGTTGGCTGCTTCTAAGATGGCTTGGATGTTCTGCATGACTTGACGGGTTTGGATGGTGATGTCTGCTGCGGCGAGTTTTCCTGTTTTTGGGTCAATGGGAAGTTGCCCTGAGACAAACAGAAACGCTCCTGCTTGGATGGCTTGATTGTAAGGGCCGACTGGGTTGGGCGCGTTTGGTGAGTTGACTATTTTCTTCATGGGTTACCACTGGTTTGTGGATGTTTTGGGGTTTAAAATGGTTATGCATGCTGGAATGTACCTGTCTGCTGATTATTCTGTTTGGAATATTTTATTCAGAAAGCCATATAAGAAAAACTCCGAGTAAGCTATGCCTAACAAAACTCGTAAACGGAAGAGAAAACTCCATGAAACGAAACGGAAAATACTTATTCACATCCGAATCCGTCGGAGAAGGTCACCCAGACAAAGTCGCCGACCAAATCTCTGACAGCGTCCTAGACGCCATATTCGCCAAAGACCCCAAAGCACGCGTTGACTGCGAAACCCTCGTCATGCAGGGCACCGTTATGATTACAGGTCAAATCACAACCTGCGCCTCAGTCAACATCCCCTCAATCGTTCGTCAAACCCTAAAAGAAATCGGTTTCGACAACGCCAAAGACGGCTTAGACTGGGAAACCTGCGGTATCTTGGTTTCATTAACTGAGCAGTCACCAGACATCGCCATGGGTGTCGATGCAACCAACGGCAAAGAACAGGGTGCAGGCGATCAAGGCATGGTTTTCGGCTACGCAAGCAACGAAACCAAAGAACTTATGCCGCTGCCAATTTTACTTGCACATAGACTGGTGAAGCGTCTTGCAGAAGTCCGACACAACGGCACCATGCCCTATCTGCGGCCTGACTGTAAATCCCAAGTCACCGTCGAATACGAATGCGGGAAACCAAAATGTGTTAAAACAGTGGTCATCGCCGCCCAAAACAACGGTTCAGTAGAAGACGCAGTGCTAAAGCAACAGATCATCGAGAAAGTAATCAAATACGTTATCCCCGCAAACCTGCTTGCACCAGACGTGAAATACGTCATCAACGGCACAGGCAGATTCGTCATCGGCGGAACACTTGCAGACTCAGGTTTGACTGGACGCAAAATCATCGTTGACACTTACGGAGGAGTGGGAAGCCACGGTGGCGGATGCTTCAGCGGCAAAGACCCATCCAAAGTTGACAGAAGCGGTTGCTACATGGCACGTTACATCGCCAAAAACGTTGTCGCAGCAGGCCTTGCAGATCAATGCGAAGTCCAAATCAGCTACGCCATCGGTGTCGCGGAACCAATCAGCGTTTTAGTCAACACTTACGAAACAGGCAAAATCCCAGACGAACAGATTCTGGAGTTGGTTAAGAAGAACTTTAACATGAAACCACGCGGAATCATCGAAACACTCAACCTGCTACGCCCCATCTACAAGAAAACCGCATGCTTTGGTCACTTCGGAAGAGACGACGTTGAGTTTCCATGGGAAAGATGCGACAAAGTTGAGGCACTCAAAAGAGACTTTGAAGCAATCAAAAAAGCCTAACTCTTTTTTTATTTTTCTTAATTCTTTCTCTGAGTGATTTTTCCACTATTTTCATTCGTAAGGTTCATAAAATCCTGTATCCGCAAATAGCTGGAACCACGCGACGTCTCACCGTGTACCTCCTCTCCCTTATATAAGGAAAGGTTGTTTTGAATGCTTACTCTTTGCGGAGGCGAGTGTCGTTTTAAACGTAAGGCTTTTAGGGGAAAACACAAACCAAAGGATGGAACAATATGAGTAAAGAATCAAAACCCTATACTCAAGACCCCTATTTTAAACGATGGATGTCTGGACTCAGCGAGAGAACTAAGCTGAACTATACTGAGAGAATCCAGAACTGGATAACCTTTACAGGCATGGATTTAACCATGCAGGTAAGTAAACGCATGAGGGATTTAACCTCTCAAGACCTCTCAGAGAGACAGTTTTTTGAAGACAAATTCAGAACGTATAAAGAGTACTTGGAGAAAAGGGGCGATTTAAAGCCGCTTAGTGTGAGGACTGAGTTAACGGCTGTGGCTTCTTTCTTTTCAAGAATCGGCTTACCCTTAGCTTTGAAGCGGGGTGATTGGGAGAGTACGATGCAGCAGCAGGTAATCCAGCGCCTAAAGATAACACGCGATGACGTTAAAGCGATGTATGCCCACGCTAACCTAAGGGATAGAGCTTTGTTGCTTGTTTTGGCGCAGAGTGGCTTTAGTGAGGTTGATGTGAGCTGTCTTAGAATCGAAGAACTCAAAGGCTTGTATGAGAACCCCGAGACGGAGCATTATTTTATCGAGAAGCCAAGGGAGAAAACAAACGAGGTGCAGGCAACGTGCTTTAGCTATGAAGCGGTGCATGACCTAAAAGCTATGCTCCAAGAACGAGGCAACCCCGAAGTGGGCTTTTTGTTTGTCAGCCAAACCAAAGGCAAAGGAGAACAACTAGAAGTTAGAAGCATAAATGAGGCTATGAAGTCGTTAGCTCAAAAAACGTTTAGCAAAGACAAAGCCAAAGACTTCAAAACAAAAGCACTCAGGAGCTTTTACAATTCGGCGTTGCTTAGAGCAGCTGTGTCGCCTCAGGAGCTTAAGGATTTGATGTTTGGGCATGGCAGAAAAGGCGCCAGAGGACACTACGACTACGATGAGCAGACCATTAAAGAAGCCTATGGTAGGGTGTTTGAGCATGTCTCCATCAACGGTCTGCAAGTCAGAAACGATTTGAAGAAGGTTATGGATGGGCTGAACAGTTTGAGCAGTATGAATGAGGTTTTTAGGCGGCAGCTTGAAGCCAAAGACAGAGAACTCCAAGAAGTCAAAGGTGAGCTTAAGGCTTTGAGCAGCATGATTAGGCAGGTAGCATGTTCTGAGCAGGTAAAGATAGCAGACGAAGTTCTTGCGCAAGTTGCAGATAGATTACTTGCTGACTCAGAGTTTATGGCTAAATTCAAAGAGAACGCTCAAAAAATAAACCCCAACACCCTCAAAAGATAGGCACCAACCTATCTTTCCTTTTCTATCTCATCGTCAGGAATTCTTAGCTTTTTCAGCTTTGTTCTTAGTTGTTTTTCTTTCATTTTTGTCTTGAGCAGTCAGGCTTAGAAGTTATTTGAATCTATTTTATTTTTTCTTAATCTCAAGTTTCGTATCTAACTACGTTAACAAGATAAGGCGCGCCCTTCGGGCGCTCACGACACCGCCCAAACCCTAACGCTAAAGTTACCTGCTTCCTTAGACGTCGGGTTTATCGGCGGCGGCGCTTGGATTGTTGGGTGAGGGCAGACCGCGACAGCAAGAGCATTGAAAGTCTTAATGTTCTGCTGGTCTGCCCTCACTTGGTAGCGCCGCCACACGTAAACCCGCCGCCCTTCGGGTTTCTGCGGAAATCTAAGGAAGCAGAGGGCACCCGCTCTGCTTCAAGCATTGTTTAAAACAAGAAACACGGACGGGAAAACATATCACCCATGCTATTTTTTATTGCTGCCGCTCTTGCTTTACACAATGCTCAAAAAAGCGCTCACTTATCTAAGTAGGCCTTTTTCCACGGATGTATCTGTTTATTGGTCAAGAAATGTTGACTAAACTTATGAAAGCATTCTATACAAAAAAGCTTATATTCAATTTATCTTTTAACGGCATTCATGAAGAATTTAGAAAAAGTAATTGTTGTAGTAACTTTATGCGCCGTCATCATTGCTTTAGCTATTGTAGCCTCACTAACCAATAATAACTCAAACGCTAACAATCTCATAAATTCTCCCACACCAACAGCGACTTCTAACAGGAATACAAATACAGATACACCAGCACCAAGTAATGTGCCAACCTCTAATGTCATATTTACCTATCTTGAAGATAGCAGAACCAAAATTAATAACAACACTAGACTAATCTTATCAATTAATGCTACCCTAGCAAGTGACAATCCATTTGAGGTGGATTATTCTAAATTCTACCTATATGTCTGGATTGAGGGACAAAACAGTTCAAAAGGTTTGCTAAACATGCATCACTATAATTCGTTAGAATCAGGCAGTAAGTATTTGGACACCACGGAAAAAACCGCCATAATTAAATTAACTTTTGAGTTTCCATCTGAAGCTATGGGATTCGAGGGTAATATCGTACCATTTTCCTTTTACACATTAAGCTATTTAGACCAACCAGTTCCTCAACAATAGCGCTTATAGGTGAAATGGCAGGATTACTTTATCCCCCTGCAATGACCTTTTCACACGGCATTTTTAATAAGCGCCAAAGCAAATAATAATTAACCCTAAAAAGATGCGCTTAAAACGTCGATACCTCCAACTCTCAAGTAAATAGCGTTTAGAACAACTTTTCCATATAAAGAACAAATCCCATCCTGTCTGCTCTGAACCTAAACAATCCTTTTAATCATGTTAGAACAAAAAAAAAATAACGCCGTACACCAAGCCTGACTAAAACAGCCATGGGAACCTTTTCCGCGTTACCTCCATGACGGTTTGGGGGGCTATTATGCCTTCTTCGCAGATAAAACCGTGAATGTAGCGGTTTGAGGTAACATCAAACGCAGGGTTACGCACATTCAAGTTTGCAGGTGCATCCGCCCATACTTCGGCTGGGAGGCGCTGCTCTATTTTCTCGTACTCTCCGCCAAGGGTTTCGGGGTCAAACTTGAGCAGCTCCGTAACTACATAGAACGGTTTGCGTGCTTCACGAGCCAACACCGCGAGGCCGCCTGTCCCGACTTTGTTAACCACATTTCCCTCTGAAGTGATTGCATCTGCACCCACAATAACAATGTCTACGTCGCCCATGAAAGTGCGGGCAGCTGAATCAACAATGAAGGTGGTTTCGATGCCAAAGTTGACCAATTCTTTTGCGGTGATTCTTCCTTGAAAAGCTGGGCGAGTTTCGGTGCATATGACTTTGAAGTTTTTGCCCTGCTCTTTGGCTTTTGAAAGAAGTCGAGTAACAGTTGAGGAATGGCAATGCGTGAAAACCACCATATCGTCTCGGATACGTTTCGCTCCAATCTCAGCGATTCGCTCCCGCGTTGCGTCGAGGTCTTTGAGGAATTTTTCTGCACTGGAAACTACCGTTTCCTTAAGGCTTTCGATTTTTGTAGTCTCTGCGTTTTGGGTTTGAATGATTATGCAGCGCATGGCGTTACGCATGAGTGGCTCAGTTTCTCTAGATGCAGAGAGCACTGTTTGAGCTGCTTTGAGTTCGGCTATGAGTTGCTGTTTGGTATTAGCTTGGGTTTGCTGGGCAAGGGTTTGGAGAGCTTTCACTGCGGCTATTGCGACATTTCTTGCGCCCTGAACTTGAAGCTTGCGAATTTTCTCAGCGGTTACCTCAACTGAATCGGTCATAGTCTCAACCTTAATGTCTGCGTTGTCCTAGTATCTTGTGTAGAAGCATATAAGCAAATTCATAGAAACAGACTGACGAACGCTATGTTACCTGACCGAGAGGGAATCAAAGGTATCATTTTGCCCTATGTAAAGCCCTGGTATGACTCAATCGAGAACCCCAAAAAGCACAGGAACAAGTTTTAGCTGAGTTACTCCCAAAATACGCCCAAACAGAATACGGCCAAAACCTCTTTGCCCACAAAATCGGCAGCATAGCTGAATATCAATCTAATTTTCCCATAATCAACTATTCAGCACTCATTCCCCACCTCGCCGCGGTAAGAGAGCGCAGCTACAAGGCGTTTTTGTCTGAACCGCCCCAAACATTCCCTCAAACGTGCACACCATGAATGTTGATGGCAGGGCAGTTTCTTACGGCTACAGTATCGGCACCTACGCTCGATTGAACCCGATGTTTGACCGTGTCAGTTTGCTTCCCCGCCAAGAAGACATCGACAAGATAGGCAGTGGAATCAGCCGCAGGGACTGGCAGCAACGCTTCGAGTTGGTGTACGAGATGGCTAAAGACCACAACGTCACAGCAACCATGGGCGTTACACCCGTCATCCTCCACTTTGCCCGATACATCAAACATCGCTACGGCAAACTCCCGTGTGCCATCTGGAAACCCCAAGCGCTCTTTTGCACCAGCGTACGCAAAATCCAATTTAAATACGGACCCATACTCAAAAAATACTTTGGTGACGTTCCCATCGTGGAGATGTACACTGCGACGGAGGGCGTGTTTGGTCAGCAACTGGACGATTGGCCCTACATTACTCCGAACTATGACGCGTACCTATTTGAGGTTGTCACTGGCAAAGGGGTAAAACTGTTGCATGAACTCAAAAGGGGTGAATGGGGCAGACTCATCATTTCCTCATGTATGCTGCCGCGCTACGACATAGGGGACATGGTTGAAGCGGCGGGAAAAAACTATTTTCGCATTTTCGGAAGAAGAAGCACCCTAACGCTCCTTGAGCACAGTCTTTACAGAGCGTTTCTGGGCTGGACTCTTTAATGGGGAACTGGCGAGTGCCTGCGTGCGATAACCGCGACGTAGATGGCGCCCGCGATGATGATAACGCCGATGATGAGTAGCATCAGAGCCCAAGTTTGCCCAGCGTTGACAATGTTGGGGTTGCTGATCTGTATCACTGAAAACAAGCCGAGAGTGATTAGGATTAAGCCACCGATAAGGTAGCCGATGAAGCCCCTTTCGCCTTTCTCCTGTTTTTCTCTGTTTTCGTTTTTTTCTGCTTTTTCGTTGCGTTTTTGGTATGGCGGAACAGGCTCAGCTTGAGCGGGCGAGGTGCCTTTTAGTGGTGCGCCGCATCGGGGGCAAAATGTCATGGTGTCTTCGACTGGGTTGCCACATTTCGGACAATACGACATAAAATTCTCCCCATATGTTCTAATCAGCTCTAACTATTTAAAAGATGCACTGCGCAAGATTTGGAGAAAGATATATCTGCAATTCAGTCCACTTTTTGCAAGGAGAAACAGTCATTGATCGGCGCCAGATTACGCCAAGCCTTAAGTGACGAAAAAAAGGAAAGCCTACTAACCGCCATATGGGTCGGCTCGATACTTATCACTTTGGCAGTAATCTATGCAATTCACCTTCCCAGCAGTCTTCTGGATCGATTAATCGACTTCTTTTTGGGTCTTAACCTAGTAAACGTGCCAGGTACTGGGGTTCCGCTTCCTGCACCCACTGACCCTGCAGCGCACATTGAACTCTACACTGCAGGTTTCCAGTTTGCCATAGCCATCGGCGTCATTGAAATTGTGATACTTGTTATCAGAATTCTGCTTCATTCACCGTATGCACGTAGGGCAGAAACCATCGAAAACATCGTGTTCTGGCTTGGCGCAGGCTACCTAATATCTACGTACCTGTTGAATATCACTTTGACTGCGGAGTGGTTTGTGTTTTGGGCAGGCATAATCCTTGTTTTCGGCTTGGCATTAGTGGCAAGAGCATTCGTACTCTTAGTCAAACGGTAAAGTTTAGTTGCTTTTCTATTTGTGTTTTAAGATTTTGGTCATTCCTTCAAACCTTGGAATAATCAGGTAAACGCATCTCACCAAATTTGCATTTGCTAAGGAAGGTGGCTCATCTTAAAAAGTGAAAGGTTTGTGAACATAAATTTCAAAGTAAAATGCTGAAATTACCACAGTATATTTATACTGTAGAGAAATGCGGTATTACTTGAGTGGATCCGAATGTTAGAAGAGATTTCACAAGTTACGTCGCATATTTTTGTTTCATCAGCGAAGACTGAAAAAGAATGTATGGATAGAATGCTTTTCGGGACCAGCAAAGTTTACGGTGATGATGCCTTAGCAGTAAAAAAAGGAGATTTGATTTTTCTGTTGAATATCGATTCTAATGTTCTGCACGGCGTTTTCCGTGCAAAATCTGATGGAAAACAGAATATTGTTCCAGAAGCATGGAAAGGCAAGTATCCGTATCAGGTCGCAGTTGAACAAGTTGGCAATCTTCAAACTCTAAAAAAAGCAAGAGTGTTACTCAAAAAGCTCGGTGTTGTATCTCATAAATCTCTAAGTGATGCCGTAACTAAACGCCTTCTAAACCTTTTCACACTTTCCGAGTCGGATTATCTCAAACAACTTGCAGACAGCAAAACTTGGGGGCTTTTAACTCCTGATTATTCAGTAAATGGTAAAACTAATGGAGATACATCCGAAGAAAAACCAAAATTAGAATCAACCACGCTGTGGGATTTTCCTCGCCAAAGTTATGGTAAAACTCCAAAAGGTAACAATAAATATGCAGGGGTTACTCCTGCATTTGTAATTTGGAATATGGTACAAAGATACACTGAACCTGGAGATTTAGTTCTCGATCCCATGTGTGGCAGTGGAACAACCCTGGATGTTTGTAGAGAAGAAGGGAGAAAAGCAATCGGTTTCGACATATCACCTCCACCATACAGATCGGATATAAAACAGAATGATGCACGTCATATACCACTCGCTAACGATTCTGTCGACATGATTTTTATTGACTCACCTTACGGTGATAATATTCGGTATAACGAGCACCCTGATAATATTGGTCACATTTCAAGTGAAAAACAGGAATTCTATGATGCCCTAGAAAAAGTAATGGATGAATGTTACCGAGTACTAAAACCAGGTAAAGTAATTGGTTGGTTAATAGGCGACCAATGGGTAAAAAAGAGATTTACTCCCGTCGGTTTTAAAGTCTATGAACGTTTATGTAAAAACTTCGAAACAGTTGACATTATTTGTGTTGTCCGAAGAAGTCAGGCTTCTAACACGCCTTTTTGGCACAGTCGTGCAAAACGTTATAACTTCTATTTGAGAGGCTTCAAGTATTTGTTCATAATGCGCAAGCCTTCCGAGACACAAATAACTCCTGTAAAGAGAAGTGTTAAATGGGCTTACTATGATAGAAGTAAGAATAACGAGAAAAAGTGACATTAATGAAATTCAAAGATTTAGTAAATCTTTATGAGAAAAAGAAGACCGTTTGTGGAACTGAAACTTATAAGCATATTTCAGAACTTCTGAAAGAAGCAAAAGAAATACATAAAAAAGACTGGCTTAAAAACCCAACCCCAAATGGGGATCATGAACAATCATGGCGGGCTTTTAAAGGAAAAAACCTGGAAAAGCTCATTGCATTCATACTTAAAGATGAAGTGGAAACCTTAGGTCTAAAGATTATTAATGGAGCCACTTTAGATAGAACAAAAGCAGAAAACCTCTCTCTTGAACTCAGTTCAGTAAAGCACAACTTATTAATTGATTATGGAGAGTTTGGTTCTCATTTACCTGATGTTGACTGCATAATATATAGTCCGAAGTCCTACAAAGTTATTGCAGTTTTATCCAGTAAAGTTACCCTGCGCGAACGGATCGCTCAGACAGGCTACTGGAAAATCAAAATGTCGAAAGATCCTGTCACTATGAATATTAAAGTTTATTTCGTTACCCCTGATGAAGACGGAACTTTAACGACAAAAATACCTGCTAAAAAGGGACGGGCAATATCAGAAGTAGATTTAGACGGAAGTTACGTGATGAGCGAAAAAACTATAGAGGAAAGCTCTAAGGTGAAAATGTTTGATAAATTCATTCAGGACTTGCGGGAAGTACTAAAAAATGTTTGTGAATAAATATTGTTCCAAAAGTTTCTAAAACATTAATAAACGAAAAATTGTTTACATCTACTTTCGGGGTCCAAAAATAGGGGAAAAGGCTATTTTTTGCGTAAAGTCATCGGTATGTAGGCGCAGGCGGGGTCTTCTCCAGCTATGTCGCCTGTCATCGCGTATGCTCGGTTTCTGCATCCGCCGCAGATTTCTCGGTATTCGCAGACTCCGCATTTGCCTTTGAGTACGTTGCGGTCTTGGAATTTGTTGTAGTATTTGGAGGCTTTGATTTCTTCCCATGCGGTGCTTAAGCTTTTGTTGCGTATGTTGCCCAGCATCATGGGTTCGTCTGGTTGCAGGTCAGTGTAGAAGCATGGGATTAAGTCGCCGTTTTCGGTTACGGAGAGGTAGCCGCCGAATGCGAAGTAGGTGCATTTGCCGTGGAACTCTTTCTCGTACCACTCGTTAAAGCGGTCTTCGGGGATGCGTTGTTTAACGATTCTAGCGAAGTGTGGGCAGTGAACGTGAACTTCGAATTTTCCGTGGTATTTTTCGGTGATGTCCCAGATGTGGTTGAGTGTCCACTCGTACTGTTCTGGACTGGGCGAGAGGTCGATGGAGGCTTTGGCTCTTCCGCTTGGCACCAAATGGTTATACCAGACGAAGTTGGCGTGGTACTTGTCCGCTAACTCGGCGACGTGGTCGAGGTGTTGGTAGTTGATTTTAGTTATTGCGCAGGCTAAGCCGTTTAGGATTTTCCCCGCTGAGAGTTTCTCGATGGCTGCTAAGGCTTTCTTGTAGCTGCCTTTTCCTCGGAGTTGGTCGTTGATTTCTTCGGGGCCGTCGATGCTGACTGAGGTCCAGACTTGGTTTTTGACGAGGTTATCGTAGATTGAACCGTCGACGAAGACGCCGTTGGTGAGTAGGCAAACGTTTAAGCCTTTACTTTTGGCGTAGGTGACGATTTCGAATATGTCGGGGCGTGTGAGGGGTTCGCCGCCTTTGATGCCGAACCATCTTACACCGAACTTTTTGACTTCGTCAACTAGGTGGAAGGCTTCTTGGGTTGTCATTTCTCTGGGCGCATGTTTGCCTGTTGCGTCTACGTTGCAGTATAGGCATCGTGCGTTGCAGGCGCCTGTGGCACGCCAAGAAGTCATAAGAAGTGGACCTTTGTGTTCAGTCAAAATGAATCCTCTCTTGGGTTCCCATTTTTGTTGTGTAGCTTAAGGGTTGTCTGCGACCTAAAAAAGTTTACGCGCTTACTTCTTAATTTGGTTTAAGAAGCGCTTCCGCAAAATTCGCTTGCACACTCTTGCCTCTAACCTGCAGGGTATGGTTTCAGTAAGCTTTATAGTACATTCAAAGCATTTTTAAAGTGGACAAATTGCGACGCATCTCTTGATGGCAAAGGGCGTCGTTACTAAAGTCGCATTTATCGGAGGAAGGCGTGGTGTACAAAAAACTTGCAATTTCAACAGTTGTCGCTATAATGCTTACTGCATTAATCATCCCAGCTATAACCCTAAACGCGCAAACCAGTAGCAACCTAAACCAGTATGAATGGCCACAGTATCAAGGCGACTCCTCCTACACCCGTTACTCCAAAGGACCCGCCCCAGACACATCCAACATACTATGGAAAGCCAACATACCCGGCATTCAGCCATACCTTGCGGCGTTTAACGGCAAAATCTACGTCGCCAACAACACCCACGCCTTCGCGCTTGACCAAGCAGGCAACATCTTGTGGCAAACTGCCTTCCCAGAATCCACGCATTGGCCTATCGCCTACAAGATTGATAGCCGCCACATGGTTATCGAAAGTTACTGTTTTGACCCTGAAACAGGTGCGCTTCTTTGGAGCAGCTCAGACTTTAACGCTTATACGGGTATCTTTAACGCTAACGTGTATAGTCCTGAAGAGAAAATGTTCTACATAAAAGTCGACAGCTACATCGAAGCGTGGAGCTTCGCTAATCCCTCGGCTCCGCCTACTTTGGTTTGGCGAACTTACATTCGAGGCGGCGGTATAACAGGCATCGGAACCACATACGGCGACGGCAAAATCTTCACTGGTTCATTTGAAAACATGCAATTCGCGCTTGACGCCAAAACTGGCGAAATCCTCTGGAAAACCAACACCAAGGGCCCCATGATTTTTACGGGCGCCTACGCGGATGGCATGTACTTCAAGGGCGGTAGCGACGACAACACCATGTACTGCTTCAACGCCTCTACAGGCAAAATCATCTGGCAGTTCCGTCCGGACACCGACGGCTACTTTACAACAGGCTGCGCAGTCGCCTATGGCATGGTTTACGAGATGAACAAAGACGGCTACCTATACGCTTTTGACATGTACACTGGCGAAGTCGTCTGGAAATACAAAGGCCCAAACGATTCGTTGATGTGGCCTGGTATGCCCTCGGTTGCAGACGGAAAAATCTATGTAACCACTGGTGAAGAAGCCCAATACAACGGGCCAGCTGGCATCTCCGAATTCTCTTGCATAAACGCCTTCACAGGGCAACTGATCTGGAAGCTGGATGGCATAGAAGCGCTGCCACCTCGGGAGTCAGTTGCAATCGCATACGGAACCCTATACATGATCCCCGGCAGCGTAACCACCGCCGTAGACACAATCTCAGGTAACGAGTACGCCACAAGCGGTGAATTGTGGGCGATAAAAGATACCGAAGCACAGGACACCACGCCTAAGGTAGTGAGTTCTTGGCCTCAGTGGCGCGCCAGCCCAGAACGCTCCTCAACCGCCGAAGTCGGCCCTTCCAACCTGTCTGTGGCGTGGCGATTTAGAACTGGAGGCTCAGTAATTTCTTCCCCAAGTGTTTATGATAACATGGTTTATGTTGGCTCCTCGGACGGATACCTCTACGCATTGGACGCTTGGAACGGCGACTTGCAGTGGAAATTCAAAACAGGCGACATAATCGAATCCTCCCCAGCAGTAGTCAACGGCCGAGTTTATACGGGCGGCGACGACGGCTACGTTTACTGCCTTAACGCTAAAACAGGTGCTAAACAGTGGCAAACTTTTGTTAACGGCAATTTGCCTTTCACGTTTGGGAACTTGGTTTTGAAGTCCTCGCCTGCAGTGGTTGATGGCACAGTTTATGTTGGTTCCTTAGACGGCTATCTTTACGCTTTGAATGCGGATACTGGAACCATAAAATGGAGAACTCAAGCGCTGGGTCCAATCGAGTCTTCCCCTGCTGTCGCGGATGGAGCGGTGTACTTTACTGCAGAGGAACCAGAATCTGGTGGCTTCTACAAACTTGATGCAGCTACTGGAGAGGTGCTTTGGAAAAAGGAGTTGCCTTATCGTCCCTCCTTTACGGGTGGAAACCAGATGCTTGGCACCCCCTCTGTTGCCGAGGGCAGAGTGTTTGCTTCTTCGAATTGGGGTGACTACTTCTGTTACGACACCCAGACGGGTGAGATGCTGTGGCGCTTCCAAAACCCCACTGCCACTGAATTCATTGTTTCCTCCCCAATCTACGTTAACGACGGCACGGTTTTACTCATCGACAAATTTGACCTTGCCTGTGTGGATGTCTCAAACGGCTGGGTAATTTGGAGCAAGTACACTGGCGACGAACTCTACGTTTCCCCCTCATACGCCGACGGCAAAGCCTACATGGCCACCAGCCAACGCCACATCTTTGTACTCGACACAACCCGTAACGGAACCATAATCGCAAACGTCACCCTGCCCTCAAGCACCTGGTCTTCTCCAACAATCGCCAACAATCGCCTCTACATCGGCTGCAACGACTGGTACGTCTACTGCTTTGAAGAAACCATAACTGGGGAACCTTCAGGCACCAACGGGTCTGCCCCTCAAGAAATGCCCTCTATACCCGTAATTGCCCTCGCCATAGTCACTACAATTCTCTTCATAGTAGCATTACGTTACGTCGTCAAAAAACAGAATGAACCACGCTAAGCTTGACTTTCCTGCTCTTGAGTTGAGGTGCTGTAGCCGCCGACGCTTTTCTTTGGACGCCTAATTTTACTGAGTTTCTTGAAGCCCCAGCGAAGCGTTTTGCTGTTCCAAACCAAATGGTTTAGCGCGGCGCGGGCCATGATTTGGCTGTAGAAGTCACCCTTCAACTTTTTGCGCAGGAAATAGCTTACGGAGAAGTAGTGGTCGAAAAACTCTTTTTTGACTTCTTCAAGCTTCTCAAGCGGCAGGAGCGTGTTGGTGAAGACCTGGGTTTCTTCGCGGTACTGGTTCCAGTTGGAATCCACCTCTAAACCCAATTCCTTGACAAAATTAGCCAATTCCGTGCCCGGATAAGGAACCGCTTCACACATGTAAACGTAGTCAGGCTTGGTTTTGTGGAGGAAATCGATGGTTTGCTTTAGCATCTCAGGAGTTTCGGTTGGGTAGCCGATGACTAATGAAACCGCGACGGATATGCCTGCTTCTTTGGTCCATTTGATTGCTTGGGCGTTGAGTTCTACGGTGGTGCCTTTGCGCATGAGTTTAAGCATCTCTGGGCTGCCTGACTCGACACCGAAGTGAATAAGCTGACAATTGGTTGCCTTTAGCTTTGCCAGTAACTCTTTGTTGACGCGGTCAACTCGGGTGCGGCAATCCCAAGGCAAATCCACCCCCCGCTTCTGCATCTCATCACAAATCGCAAACGCACGCTTCAAATCAAAAGTGAAGGTATCATCATAAAACGCAAACGCGCCCGCATGGTACTCGTCTCTGAGCCACTCCAGTTCGTCAACGACTTTGCTGGGGCTTCTGCCGCGGAACGCGTGACCGCACATTTTGTTGGCTAAACAGAAGGTGCAAGCTGAGGGGCAGCCGCGGCTGGTGATTATGGGCATGTAGTTTACGCCGAAGAGCTTGTACATGTTGGTGTCGAAGTGGTGGTGAGCTGGGCGGGGAAGAGAGTCGATGTCAGTTATGAAGGGTCGGTCGGGGGTTTGGATGATTTGGCTGTTTTTCCTAAAGGTGATGCCCTGCACGTCTTTGAGGTTTTTGAGGTTGCCCTCTGATGTGAGCCGTGCGAGTTCGAGCATGGTTTGTTCGCCTTCGCCTCGGACGACTATGTCGAGGTTGCTGCTTTCGGCGAGGGCTTCTTTGTCTAGTACGGTCACATGGGGACCGCCCATCAAGGTTAGCGTGTTCGGTAAGGCTTTTTTTGCTGCCTTCAAAACGTCTAATGCAGGCAAATAAGTAACCGTAGCAGACGTGACGCCGACCACGTCGGGGTTGAGGCTACGAAACTTTGCCTCTAATGTTTCTGGGGTGTACTTTGTGGTTTGGCAGTCGACCACGTCCACTTTGTAGCCTTCTTGTTCCAGCACTGCTGCCAAGTAGCCGAGTCCCAGAGGCAGAAAAACCGATTGTCCAGCTTCAGGAGGATAAGGCGGATTGACAAGTGCTACGTGGGCTTTCAAAGTGGCTCCCCAAAGGTGATGTTAATCAAAACACGTCGCGCGAAACTATTATGCTTTACGTAAACTCGCAGAATTTGTGTTCGGTGACGTTTGGGGCTGGGAACGGAAGGTTTTTTATGGAAACTCGCCAACTAGCCGAATATACTCCAATAAACGGTGAATTATGGCTTGTCAGCGACCATAGCGATTCTAAACTCTAACATAAAAACCATGAACCCCAAACAGCCAACTGCACAAGCCATGGCCATAACAAACAACAAAATCACCAAAGTCGGAAGCAACCAAGAAATCGAACCCTTCATCGGCGAAAACACGATGGTTTTGAACCTTGAAGCCAAAACAGTGGTTCCGGGTTTTATTGATACTCATATTCACGTTGCCGACTACGGCAGATGCCTAATGTGGCTGGACTTATCCGCTGCCAAATCCATCGCTGAACTGCAACAATTAATCAAACAAAAAACTCAGCAAACACCCGCGGATAGATGGATTATTGGGCAAGGCTGGAACGAAACCCGCTTCAAAGAGCAACGTATGCCCACAGCCGCAGACTTAGACGAGGCAGCACCAGACAACCCAGTTATCCTCTACCGTGAAGCGGCAATGATTTGCGCGGTCAACACCAAAGCCCTTACAGCCTCAAGTGTAAACGAGCAGACAGCAGTGCCTCAAGGCGGAGCCATCGACAAAACCGTAGACGGCAAACTCGTAGGAATCTTCCGTGACACCGCCACCTCGCTGATTTGGCAAGCTGTGCCTGAACCCACCGAAGGCGAACTCTTGATGGCGACAGTGGGTGCGTGTCAAAAAATCTTCCAAGCAGGCATAACCAGCCTCCACTGGCTTGTCATATCCGAAAGCGAGCTATCAATCATCCAAAAGCTCCACAGCATGGGGCAACTTATGTTCAGAGTGAATGTGGTGGTTCCAGAGGCGCTACTGGAGAAGGCGGCCGCTCTCAAGTCAAACGATAGTCAGGTGCTGCGTGTAGGCGGCTCTTTCATCGTAGTTGACGGTTACTTGGATTCCAAAGAGGCCGCCCTCATTGAACCCTACAGCGACGACCCAAACAACCGCGGCAAACTGCTGCTTCCAAAAGAGGCGCTGGAAGCTTCGGTTAAGCGGGCTCTGAAGTTTGGGGTTCAACCAGTTATCCATGCGATGGGCGACAGAGCCGTAGACCTGACGCTCTCGGTTATAGAGCAAACCCAAAGCGACGTGCGATTCCGAATTGAGCAGGCAGCCGTCCTAAACCCAAACCTCATCGAACGCCTCAAAAAACAAAACCTTACAGTAACGATTCAGCCAAAGGTTGTCTCCACA
Organism: Candidatus Bathyarchaeota archaeon; assembly: GCA_026014685.1. Taxonomy (NCBI): domain Archaea; kingdom Thermoproteati; phylum Candidatus Bathyarchaeota; species Candidatus Bathyarchaeota archaeon. Next base: position 193,250 of record JAOZHW010000001.1, on the reverse strand, counting down.
GAGTTCACAGTGTGGTCAGCCCAAGAACGCCTCGGCAACAGAGCAAAATATCTGCATCCACTCAAAACCCTACTAGACGAGGGCGTGGTGGTTGCGGCAGGTTCAGATTGCCCCATGGAGCCCCTGAGTGCCTTGCTTGGTGTACAGGAGTTGGTAACTCGGCAAAGCTACCCTGAACAGCGCTTAAGCGTAGATGAAGCCCTCAAACTGTACACCTTGAATGCCGCGTACTGTTCAGGGGAGCAGTGGATTAAGGGTTCAGTTGAGGAGGGGAAACTCGCGGATTTGGTGGTGCTATCCCAAGACCCCTCAGTTGTAGAGCCGCGGAAAATAAAAGACATCATCGTTGACTTTGTTGTTTTAAACGGCAGAGTTATGATTCCTCCCTAAACCCTATTTCTTGTGTTTGCAAAATTTTATATCAAAAATCCACAAATATTCCGTCGGCAGATATCCTGTGAACCTCCACCCCCTCCTCCATTTTCTACTATTGATAATATTATTGAGTGTACATCTAGTAACAGTAACTTTTGCAACTCAAACGACCCAAAGCTCAGACAGCGATTGGTTAATGTTTCGTCATGACCCAGAACACACAGGCTCTACAAACGTTTCTGCACCATTAGAGCCCCCTGTTATCTTGTGGCAAACCAACGTCTTCGCATTCATAACCAGCTCTCCGGCAGTGGTTGACAACCGCGTCTTTGTTACCGATTATATTGGAAATCTTGTTTGCCTCAACGCTTCAACTGGAGATAAAATTTGGACCTCCAGCGGACAGGGTTCACCCGCAGTTGTTGATGGCGTCGTCTATGTAGGGCACGATGTAATAACGGCATACAATGCCTCTAATGGAGAAAAGATTTGGAGTGACCAAACGCTTTACGGCTCTGGAGGAAGCTCGCCAGCGGTGGTTAATGGCATAGTCTATACAAGTTTTTTTGGTCGCCATGCCTATAATGCATCTACAGGCGCTAAAATCTGGAGCCAAACAAGTGACGAGTTACTTTCTGCCCCCGCGGTCTCCAACGATGTTGTATACTTTGGGGGTTACAGTCTCCTCGCTGTTAATGCATCTACAGGAACTGAAATATGGAGGTACGCACCGCAAATTAATACGGCACAAACTTATCGAGCAGGTTCTCCTTGCGTAGAGGGCGGCTACGTTTATGTGGGGCTTTCTGACAGTTTTTACTGTTTAGATGCCACAACGGGGAAAAAAGTTTGGGATAATCCAAAGGGTGCCTTTGGGTCTTCTCCTGCTGTTTCAAATGGTATAGTGTATTTTGGAAGTCAAGACTTTAACGTTTATGCGCTAAATGCGTCTACTGGCAGTAAAATATGGAATTACTCAACGGGTTACCTTGTGGATTCTTCTCCTGCAGTAGCTGACGGCGCAGTTTATGTCGGTTCTGGCGACGGTAACCTCTACGCATTCAACGCTTATACGGGTGTTAAGCTTTGGAATTTTACCCTTCAGCCTCTTCGAGACGAGAAAGGATACAGCAGGTACCTGTTTGCATCTCCAGTAATCGCCAGCGGAAAAATCTATATGGGAACAAGCGACGGCATGGTGTATGCCTTAGGCACTTCAACAGTCTCGGATGAACCGCCGTTTCCATTTCTCTTGATAATATTTGTTGTACCTTTGCTTTTCATTTTAGCGGTAATGGCATATCAAAAAATTAGAAAAATCTACAAAGCGTACACTAACCACAGTGCCCTCCTTTAACAGCCAGAAACATTTTTATTTAATGGGTTACCAGTGAACTTTCGCCTAAAGCATCAGTTTAACTTTTACCATTATCAATCAAATCGAATTAGAGAATGAAGGGCAATACTATGCCTAACGCGACTAGCACCACACATGCCGCGGTGACTGCGAGTGTGGTTCGGCGGATAGCTTTTTCACTCATCCGTTTACCAGCAACCTTCTTGAGTGTTATGTCAAAGATTCTGCCGCCGTCTAAAGGATAGATTGGCAGTGCGTTGAATATGGCGAGGTTAAAGTTGACAAACCATACCCAGAAGAGAGTGTTTGCAAAGATTTGCCAGTAAGGCAGTGGGCTCGAATAGTAGGGTGCCAATGAGTCTGAAAAGGGAACAGTGGTTGAAGCTAGAGTAGGTGGCACCAAGTACATGGATAACCGGTCTATCGAGAAAGTTTGGTAATTCGCCAATCGAGCGTGACTGTATAGGTCTCCAGCGCTTACACCCATCACAGTTCGGTTGTCAGACACAGTGAGGTTTAAGGTGGTTGTGTACTGGGTCTGCCAACCTTCACCTCTGGCTACAGTCACCTGAATGGTATCTCCCGCGGTTTTAGTATCCAACAGAGTTCTTAGTTGTGTTGAATTGGTAATAGTTATGTTGTCGATAGAAACCAAGACATCATTAGCTTTCAATCCAGCCGCTTCGGCAGGCATCCCCTCCGAAACACTTCCGACGTAGACACCGTCAACCATCGGAGTTAAACTACCCACAATCAATAGAAGCCCCACGAGGCATGCCGCGCCCAAGATGACGTTGCCGCCGACACCTGCAGCCATAACTTTAAGCGAATGCCTATGTCTTGCTTTCTTAATTTGTTCCTCGTCAACGTCAACGAATGCTCCGATGGGAACAATGAGGAAGAAAAGTAACCCGCTTGATTTGACGCGGAGGTTAACGTTTCGGGCAATGATGCCGTGTGCGCCTTCATGGATTACTATGGCAACTACAATCGCTATCCAACCGTAAACTATCGGAAGCATAGGGTTAATTCCAGGCAGCAGCAAAACAGAGCCCGGTCCCAAATCTTTGACGATTTCACCCACTAAAGGGTTTGAGAGCACCGCGATTAAGCTGTTAGTTATAAGGTAGAGCGCTAAACCGGCAACAAAAGGCACCAAACCGAGAAAGATCCACGAAAAATACCTTGACGTTTTCAAAGCGCCAAGCTTGTCGAAGATGGCGGAAAAACGTTTTGTTCTAACAATCAACAGTGGAAAACTGAATTCTATTCGCTTCTCTTTTTCCATTGTTTGGTTTTCTGGTTCCTGCGTCGCCAAATCTGAATCGCTCAGCCTAAATCATGTTTTGAAAAACTTAAACATAGCGCAAATTGTCGAGAAATCTGTTCGAGGTTGGCGATATATCGATTTTCGTAAGCTAGATTCTTAAACAGAAACAACCAATAAGGGTGTTGAGAAGGAAGGAGAAGGCTTACGTACCAAGTTAGAATAGCGATGCTTCCAAGTGTCCTACTTGTGCTTATGGGCACAATCGACTGCATCACAACCGTCATAGGGGTGCTTTACTTTGGAGCTGTAGAACTAAACCCTATTATGGCAGGCGTAATGCATAACATACCCTTGTTTATGGTCATTAAACTCTCAGCAACCATCTGTATCGGCGGAACCTACATTTTAGCCAGCAAACTCCTAAATCAAGTCCCAAACAAAACCACTAAAACATTCAAGTACTCAAGCATCATCATGAAAACCGCCTACGTTGGCGTGGTTCTCTTCATGTGTATGGTTCTCATAAACAACTTTGCGGTTCTCATGGGCATAGTTTAAACATAAAGCAACGTTTTTTTGGGTTTAGCGCCTCTTATTAGTTGAAAATTCTCTAAAAACGCGTTAAACAAGCGGAAACCGTTGAGCGGTGAAACACAAATCAAATATTTAAGTGACAACAAATTAGCCTACACAAGCGTCAAGAGTTAAAAGTAAGAAACGCTTAACTGTGAAAACATCCGTAATGTATGGTTGAGAGGACTCAGAAATGCCGTTCAATCTATTCCATCGAAAAAAGCAGCCAGAACAGGAAGCTCCAGCACCAGCCACTGTAGCGCCAGACGAACCAGCTCAACCCATCCAGGACGCCGCACCTGAACCCGCAGCGGTAACGCAAGAACCCGCACAAGAAACCGCTCCAGAAGCAACCCCATCGGTTCAGCAACCCCCAGAAACCCCCGCATCAACACCAGAACCTCAGCCTCAAGAGCAAACACCAAAAGAAGAAACAGTCACCCCTCCCGTAGAAGAGGCGCCACAAGTTCAAGCCGAACCTCCAAGTAAAACCTACCTCAAAGCCATGCCTCTCAAAGAACTTTCAGACATCGAAAAAGTAAAAGCCGACGTCACAAACGGCAACATAATAATTCTACGCATAACCCCCCTTGCCAGCAAAAGCATAGAAGATGTCAAAACCGCAGTAAACGACCTATTCCAGTTTGCTGAGTCAATCGGCGGCGACATTGCCCGATTAGGCGAGGAACGTGTGGTTATTTGCCCAAAAACGGTGAGGATTTGGCGGGAGAAAACTCCAGCGCCAGTTCCAAGCAATCAGACGATTTCTACAGCAGCCTAAAGGTTTCCAAAACCGACGGCACTTCTGTATGTATACCTGCTTTGTTGAGTAAGAAGTTGCCGAAGTTTAGTGTCTTCTGTTTTTCGCCGTGAACCACAAAGATACGTTCAGGCTTCGGTGACAGATGCGTTAGGTAGTTGACTAGTTGTCGGCGGTCGCTGTGGCCTGAGAAACCCTCGATAGAGTTTACGCCCATTTTAACGCAGAAAGCAGCCATTTTGCCTTCGTTGTCCATCATGGTGACTTCGCCTACGCCTTTCTGGACGCGTCTACCCATGGTGCCTTCGATTTGGTAGCTGACAAAGATGATTTGGTTACGTTCATCCCCCGCCCAATTCTTAAAGTACTCGATGACTGGACCGCCCTCAAGCATACCGGAAGTCGCCAACACGATGCAGGGTTCTCCTTCCATGATTGTACTACGTTGGCTTGGGTGCTCAACGATTGTAAAGTAATCGGATTGGAAGGGGTTTACTTCTTCATGTAGGATGCTGTGGCGCACTTCTCTGCCGAGGTATTCTGGGTAAGCAGTGTGAATGGCTGTGGCTTCGCTGATCATGCCTTCAAGGAACACGGGTGCTTCCTTCATCATGCCCCGCTTCATGTAGCCGTCGATAACTAACATAATTTCCTGTGCACGTCCAACGGCTGGAACAGGGATGAGCACTTTACCTTTACGCTCTAAAGTGGCGTTGATGACTTTAGTTAAGGCTTCTTCGGCTTCGACGCGTGTTGGAACTATATCGTCAGGGCCACTGTAAGTGCTCTCTGTGATTACGGTTTCGATGCGTGGGAACTCTGTGGTTGCAGCTTCAAGCAGCATGGTTCGTCCAAATTTATAGTCGCTTGTGTAGACGATGTTGTGTAAACCTTCGCCTATGTGGAGGTGCACCATGGCGCCGCCTAGAATGTGGCCTGAATTGTGCAGGGTTAAGCGGATGTCGGGTGCGATGTCGGTGACCACGCCATAGCGAAGCGGGATAGTGTGTAAGACACATTCACGGACGTCTTTTTGATCGTAATACGGTGTTATACCCTGCTTGTTAGCTACATCAAGGTAGTCAAGTTGAAGCATAGTCATAAGGTTAGATGTCGGAGCTGAACAGTACACTGGACCATCGTAGCCGTACTTGTAGAGGAACGGAACCAAACCGCAGTGGTCAAGGTGCGCGTGGCTGATGACAACCGCGTCAAGCGAGTCTATCTCAAATTCGGGGGAATCAAAACGTGGGAAAGCTTCAAAAGGCCTGTTAGAACCGGGGTGAATACCACAGTCAAGTAGAACACTGCTTTCACGGGTTTTAACTAGAAAAGCTGAGCGTCCGACTTCTTGTGCGCCGCCGAGTACGGTCATGCGGATGTCGCCGACGTCGTAGCTTTTCGGTCGGAAAATCCTCTCCCCAACAGTGCGCAGGATGCGTTCGCGTTCTTTGCTCTCCGAGTGGAGGTAGTGTCGCATGTGGGTAACGATTTTAGATTTAATGGGAGGACTGCGAAGGACGTGAGGGCGCCACTTGGTTTTTTTGATGATTTCTTGCAGTACAGCGCCGTTTCTGCCGATGACTAAACCGGGCTTTTTTGTTTCTATTATGATTTCGCCTAAGCTGGGGTCAAAGTTGATGTCGGTAATTTCAGCTTCAGGCGCGATAAGTTCACGTGTGATTTTTTCCGCTTCAGCTTCAGGAATACGCACGGAAGGGTCAGGGCGGATGACGATTCTTTTGCGTATTACGCCGACTATTTCGGCGACGATGCCGCTTTGATCAACCAAAATTTCTGGTTTTTTGGTGTAAACGGCAAGCATGGGTCCCTCGTATTCGATGCGGGTGACTTCTGCTTCGCGTGGAACTTTTTGAAGAATGTATTGGCTGATTTCTATCTTGTCTTTGTCTTTTTCTTGGGTTCGAGCCACAGTCATTAACTTCCTGCCTTGAGCAGTTTAGCTTTTTCCTCGTCGGTTAACTCTTTGTAACCATGTGAATTAATGGTGATGATGTTGTAGCTGTTGCCGCTTGCAACGTCACGCTTCATTGCCGCGTTAACTGCACGGGCAATCACTGGCAGGGTTTCAGCGACAGTGGAGCCTTCACGGAATTTGTCTTCCAAGACACCATAAGCAACTGGTGACCCTGAACCTGTAGAAACCATCTTTTCCTCAGTTAAGCTGCCATACGGATCTAAATTGAAAACATGTGGACCGCTGTCATCTATGCCTCCGACTAGCACCTGCGTTGCCAAGGGGATGTAACGTGCGGAGAACAACAGGTTTGCGACTAGTCGTGCAGCAGAAGCTACAGGCATGGGGCGGTTCATGTTTATACGGTAAAGGCGTGCATTCGCGATTAGGATATCTACAACTCTCTGTGCGTCGGCAACGGTGCCGGCGATGGTCATCCCGAGGTGGTCGTCGATTTTGTAGACTTTTTTGCCTGCTTTATGAGCAACATAGTAACCCATGGTTACACGGGTGTCTGAGGCTAAGATTACGCCGTCTTTGCAGACGACACCTATGGTTGTGGTTCCTTTGAGGACTAGTTGGCTAGCTGGATTGTTTTGTGACATTGTTTTGTGCTCCCTAAAACTCCGTTTTACGCGGAATGCCCATCCACGAGGAAGTAGCATCATGTATTCTTTCGAAGGCATTAATTAAATATTTCGCCGAAGCATTGAAGACACCTAAATAGGCACCGCTGGGTTTTGATGGGTAAGTCATATGCAATTAGCTGTTGAAAACGGCGTTTTCTGTGCTCTCCAAACGCTGTTTTTCACAAAACAGAATGTCTTGTGGCGTCTGTTTGGTAACCTGCAATAAATTATGCGTGTAAGATGCGTGATTAATCGGTAAACGTTGATAAAACGGATTTACGCTTAAGGTAATTGATGAAAACCTCACATGTAATTAGGGATATGCAAAAGTTCTGGCGCGACGGTGACCACTCTTTTCACCAAGGCAACTTTGAGGGGTCAGTTTCAAGCTACAATAAGGCACTGCAACTTTGCCAGTCGCTTCCAGACTGCGAAGGGTTCGACCGCCGCCGCTTTGAGGCTTCATGCTATGCAGGTTTATCTGCGTCGCTGGGGCGTTTGGGGAAGCATCTTGAAAGTTTCGCTGCAGCCAACAAGGCTCTGGTTTTCTATGATGTATGTGGTGAAAAGTACCCCGCCGACACTGGCCGATGGTTAATGGCACAGGTAAATCAGGGCACCGCGTTGGCGACTCTTGGGTGTTTGCCTGCGGCTTTGGAAGCGCTTGGGCGGGCGAAAGAAATTTTCATTAACCGCGGATTGGATATCGCTGAGAATAAGCAGTGGATTGACATGGTTGACGGAAACATAGCCGCCATAAAAGCGCACATGGCAAAAGGAGAACGGTAGATTGGATACTTGGCGCTACCTCCCCCTATCAACTGGGAATGCTGCATTGAATATGGCAGTTGACGAAGCCATCTTAAACGCCCGTATCGCCAACCAAGTTCCCAATACCCTGAGGCTCTATCGTTGGCAGCCATCAGCTGTTAGCATCGGCAGAAACCAAAACCCCGACGCGGAAGTTTATCTTGAAACCGCCCAACAACTCGGCGTGGACGTGGTGCGGCGTATTAGCGGCGGCGGCACTGTCTACCACGATTTTGAGGGCGAAGTAACCTACAGCGTAGTCGCCAAAGTCGCCGATTTAGGCACACCCGATGTAACCACCGTTTACACCAAAATCTACGGCGCCATAACCGACGCACTCCGCATCTTAGGAGTCCCCGCAGATTTCAGCAGCGGAAACGCCAAAAACTGCCCCAACCTAACCGTTGCAGGTAAAAAAATCAGCGGCAGCAGCCAAACCATCAGCCGTGGCGTAGTCCTCCAACACGGTACAGTGCTGCTCGACGTGGATTTGCCTAAAATGTTTAGACTCATAAAACTCAAAGACCTCACCTGCAATTTGGCGGCGGATATTGGGAAACGCAAAATCACCAGCATCCAAGCCGAGTTGGGACACAAGATTAGCCCAGATACGGTGGCGAATGCGCTGGCTCAGGGCTTTAAGGCAATCCTCAAAATCCAGCTACAAGAAGACGCCCTTACCGCAACTGAAAAAGCAGCCGCCCAGACACTCAAAGAAAAATATCAATCAAAAGAGTGGAATCTGAGCGGAAAAACCGCTTAAGCTTTCTCTTTGTGCCACCTTACGCCCTGTGCAGTGTCTTCGAGTATGATGCCCATGGCTTTGAGTTGGGCTCTGATGGCGTCGGCTTCTTTCCAGTTCTTAGCTTTTCGAGCTGCCTCACGTTTTTGAACTAACGCAATTATTTCATTATATTCTTCAGATCGGAATTTTTCAACGGTAACTGAGTCTGTAGCCTTAATAAAATCGCTGACTTGGACTGTGTACACTTCCACGTTACCTATCACTCCTAAAACCGTGTCGATGCGCATCATCAAACCACCGACCTCCGCCGCCTCAGCCTTGCTAACCAAATTAGCGTCAAGCAAAGCATTCATTTCCCGCACGAAATCAAACAGCGAGGACAACGCGATGCCGATGTTTAGGTCGTCGTCCATGGAGCCTCCGAAGCACGCCTCAAGCTTAGCAGTTAAAGTGGCAACTTTTCCAGTAGCCGTTGTGCCTTCGGCTTCGTGGAGTCGCCGCACAAAATTCCGCAGCCTCTCCACAGCCGACTTCGCAGCCTCCAGCCCTTCAAAGGTGAAGTTGAATTGCTGCCGATAATGCGTTGACATGAGTAGGTAGCGTATTGCGATTGGGTCGTAGCCTTTGGCGAGGAGGTCGCGGAGCGTGTAAAAGTTGCCGAAGCGCTTGCTCATTTTTTTGCCTTCGACTTGGAGGTGCTCGTTATGCATCCAGTAGTGGACGAAGGGTTTGCCCGTTGCTGCCTCGCTCTGTGCGATTTCGTTTTCGTGATGGGGAAACATGTTGTCCACTCCGCCGCAGTGAATGTCAAAGGTTTCGCCCAAGTATTTGGTGCTCATTGCACTGCATTCGATGTGCCAGCCCGGTCTGCCCTTCCCCAACTCCGTCTCCCAAAACACGTCTCCGTCCTCGGGCGTCCACGCTTTCCAGAGCGCAAAGTCTTGGGCTTCTTCTTTAGCGTATTCGTCTTGGCTAACTCGTGCGCCTGCTTTGAGTTCGCCGACTTTTAGGTGGCTAAGTTTGCCGTATTGGGGGAACTTAGCGACGGAGAAGTAGATGGAGCCGTCTTCGCCCCTGTAAGCCACACCCTTCGCCATCAGAGTCTTGATTATTTGGATCATTTCGGGGATGTGGTCTGTGGCTTTGGGGTACACGTCGGCGGGTTGAATGTTTAGGGCTTTTATGTCTTCAAAGAAGGCTTTCACGTAGAATTCGGTGAATTGGCGTAGTGGGATGCCTTGTTTTTGGCTGCCTTTGATGGTTTTGTCGTCTATGTCAGTTAAGTTCATGATGTGGGTAACTTTGTAGCCGCGGTAAGTCAACCAACGCTTTAGAAGGTCTTCGAAGAGGAAGGCGCGGAAGTTACCGATATGCGCGTAATCGTAAACTGTGGGACCACAAGTGTAGATTTTGGCTTTCCCCGCTTCAAGCGGCACAAAGGCTTCTTTTTTCCGTGTTAAAGTGTTAAAAAAGTAGATGTTTGCTTGCATGAAGGTTATCTTCCCTTTAATAGTTGGAGAAATTTTTCTCTGTTTATCCCTGCTTCTCGAAGTATTGCTCTGAGTAGCCCCGGTTTAATGTCTTTTCCCGGATGCATGGGGATAACTATCCTTGTTTTTTCTTGATTTATAAGAATAACATGTGAACCCTTTTGACGGATAACGTGGAAGCCTTCTTTTTCCAAAATTTTGATTAATTGGCTTGAATTAATCGGCGGAATTTTAGGCAAGAGCTTTCACTTTTTGTATGCCCACAACTTTTTCTTTCAACAACTCTTTCTTCTCTTCTGCAGAGAGAGTTTCCCAATAAAGATCAATGGCTTCTTTTGCGTTTTCCATCACTTCGGCTAATGTTTCGCCTTGGGTGTGGCACCCTGGCAAGGCGGGCACTATGGCTACGTAGCCGCCTGTCTCGTCTTCTAGAATAACAACGTCGAAATCTCGCATTCAACTCGCCAACATGATAGATACAACCGCCGAAATTATTTAAGCATTCACACTGCACGAAAATAGTTTTTTAAACCATTAATGCTTAGTTGTTGACTCGTGAAACCAAGTGCCCGCAACCCTCGATGGTGTTGACCGAAAAATCCTAAATGCGCTACAGAGCAATGGACGTGTAGCTTTTTCGGAGATAGCAAACGAAATCGGCGTGGACGAAGCCACAATCAGATACAGGGTAAAAAAACTCAAAGAAGCAGGCGTAATAACCAAATTTACAGCGCTTTTGGATCCTGCAAAAATCGGTTTTCCCGTTACAGCGGTGATTATGATTAAAATTAATCCTGTCTTGTTTGATAGTGCATCAGCTGAAATTGCCAAACTAAGCGAGACGCGGCATGTTTTTCAGAGCACAGGCGGCTATGACGTTGTTGCGGTTGTTAATACGCGTGATTTGGGGCATTTGAATGATTTGAGAAGGCGTTTGGAGTTGATTTCGGGGGTTAGTGATGTTGTGGTTTTTGCTACGACTAAATTGTTGAAGATTAAGCCGTCATTTGATCTATAATCTACATTTTACCGAAATTCGGAATAAATTATTAGAAAACTTCCGTTTTTAGTAACTTTTATATGTTTTACCCATATAATAAACAGCCTGCACAGTTGCAGGACACACACCCAGTGGTTCACCTAAAATCCCTCTTCTACAGCAAAGAAATGACCCATGTAGAAAAACGGTGCCGCGAAGCCTACACAAAACACGGCATAAGCACCGTCATCTGGAACACCACCCGCCAATGCGGCCTAAACTGCACCCACTGCTACATCGGCGACACCCAAGACACAACCGGCGAATTAAACACCTCAGAGGTCGCTTCTTTTTTGGCTCAACTTCACGAAATGGGCGTTCCACTCATTTTCTTAACGGGCGGAGAGCCTCTTCTGCGAAAAGACATTTTTGAAATCCTAAAACTCTGCAACGATTACCAAATAACCACCGTACTAAGCAGCAACGGGCTCCTGCTTAACGACCAAAAAATCGATGCCCTGCTAAGCTACAACGTACACTACATCGCTCTCTCGCTGTATGGTCCTGCCGCCCAACATGATTCAATCGTTGGTTTGCCCCAAAGTCACGACAAAATAATCGAAAACGCCCAGAAATGCATTCAAAAAGGCATAAAAGTCGCCTTCAAAACAGTCGTGAGCAGCTACACCTACGACAACGTACCCTACATAATAGAAAAAGGCCTCAGCTTAGGCGTCAAAGCGTTTTACCTCTGTGACCTCATCGAAACTGGACGCGCCGAAAACGCAAAGTTCTGGCGAATCTCTCCTGAGCAATGGGGCACCTTAGCTGAATATCTTTTTGACAAAGTCATCGTCAAAGGCGAAGCAGAAATCGACATCGGCGCCTGCCCCTCGCTGGCACCCTTAGCTGTTGAATACTTCAAAGCTAAAGGCTACGATATTGCACATGCAATTCAACGCCTCAGCTCCATGAGCGCTTGCCCAGTAGGTCAAGGACCCATCAGCGTATCCGCCAAAGGCGACATATTACCCTGCAACTTTATGCAGCAATTCAAACTCGGCAACGTCCGCCAAAACGACCTCGCCAAACTAAAAGAAAACCAATTACTCAAATCAATCGCCACTAAAACAAACCTCAAAGGCAAATGCGGTTCCTGCCAATACAAAAAGCTCTGTTGCGGCTGCCGCGCCAAAGCCTACCTGACAAACAAAGACATCGAAGACCAAGACACCACCTGCATATTAGCCGCAAACACCCCAAAGTAGGTTAACAGATTGCTCGGCACACCAGCATCAGTCACTTTTCTTCCCAAAATCATCTCTTGGAATACCACCTTCAAATGCAACCTCAACTGTAGCCACTGCTACCTAAACGCCCAAGAAAAAGCAAAAACAGAAGAATTAACAACCACCCAAGGAAAAAGCCTCATAGACCAAATAGTCAAAGTCAGCAAACCTATCTTGATTCTAAGCGGGGGCGAACCGCTCCTACGAAACGACATTTTCGAACTTGCAAGCTACGCTGCACAGAAAGGACTTAGGGTAACGATGGGCACCAACGGAACACTCATCGACGACACAGTAGCCAAAAAGCTGTTTGATGTCGGCATCAGAAAAGTCGCAATCAGCCTCGACTCCAGCCAACCAGCAGTCCACAACAATCTTCGAGGAACACAGCACGCTTGGCAAAAAGCAGTTGAGGGCATCAAAGCTTGCATGCGAAACGGCGTGGGTGTTCAAGTCAACGTAACGGTAACCCAACAGAACTACAGTGACATCGATAATGTGGTTTCCGTTTCTAAGGGTTTGGGTGTTAGGGATTTTCATGTTTTCTTTTTGGTTCCGACTGGTCGAGGAAAAACAATCAGCGACATTTCCCCCGCCATGTACGAAGGCATGGTGAGAGGGATCCTCAAAAAATACGCATCGAGTGATTTGACTGTCAAACCAACGTGTGCGCCTCAATTCATGCGAATAGCCCGCCAGATGGGTTTAGAAACCAACCGCTGGAGCCGCGGCTGCATCGCAGGACTCAACTACTGCAGAATTTACCCAAACGGCGAAGTGACACCCTGCCCCTATCTTCCCATAGCCCTAGGAAACATTAAGGATCAAGACTTCCAAGAAATCTGGTTGCAAGCGCCGATTCTAAAAAAGATGCGAAATTTCGAGAACCTAAAAGGTAAATGCCACGTTTGCAGCTACCGCGAGGTCTGTGGCGGATGTCGCGCAAGGGCATATGGTCTTTCAAGCAACTACATAGATGTCTGCGGTGGACTCCACCAACCACAAGCGCTTGCGGGCGATTTCTTGGCGGAAGAACCCTGGTGCATATACCAACCCACAAAAGAAGGGACCTGATGACTCTGGATAACACTACCCTTTTGGATGCCTGCAGAAGAAAACAACCCGCACATACACCTGTTTGGTTTATGCGGCAAGCAGGTCGATACATGCCAAGCTACAAACAACTCAAAGGCAACTTACAAATAACTGAATTGGCTAAAAACAGCGAGCTTGCTTCTGAAGTAGCTATAGACGCCGTAAACCGTTTAGGAGTGGATGCTTGCATTCTGTTTGCAGACATCATGTTGCCCTTGGAAGGTTTGGGTTTCAATTTCAAGATAGAAGAAAATGTTGGCCCAGTGATGCAGAAACCTATCTGCACACTTGATGATGTTAAGGCTTTGAAAGAGTTTGACGCAGAACGGGACATGGGCTACATCAGTGACACAATCGAGTTAACCCTGCAGAAACTGGAGGATTCTGTGCCGCTTATCGGTTTTTCAGGAGCACCCTTCACTTTAGCCAGCTACATGATTGACGGAATTGTGAACAAGGATTTAGTAAAAACCAAGCAACTCATGTATGGTCAGCCTGAAACTTGGCAGTTGCTTATGGAAAAACTGACAAAAATGGTACAAGAATACCTCTGTTTCCAAGTAAAACATGGCGTGCATGCCATTCAACTTTTTGACAGCTGGGCGGGTTGCCTATCCTGTGAAGACTACAATCAATTTGTTTCAAAATACACCCACACCATCTTCGCCTCTATCCCCAAAGTTCCAAAGATACATTTCTGCGCAGACTCAGGTGCCCTAATAGAACAATTCCAAAAAGCCGGTGCTGATGTTTTGAGCGTTGATTGGCGAGTGCCGCTGGAGGATGTATGGCGGAGATGCCGCGAGCAGGTTGCGGTTCAGGGGAACATGGATCCAGCGGCTGCTTTGGCAGGTGGAGAATTCATGAAACGCAAAACAAAACATGTGCTTGAAGCAGCGCGGCCCTATTGTGGACATATCTTTAGCCTTGGACACGGTGTGCTAAAAGAGACCGCCCCAGAGAACCTTCAGTGGATTACAGAAAAAGTTCATAACCTAACTAGCAGTAGGCGATAGTTTTTTTGAATGCGGTTGTTTCGACTTTTAAGTAGACGTCTATGGTCGAGCAGTAACCGGCGAATGTTGTTACTGGATCTTGTTAATGTGGTAACTAAGAGAAGGAGCGGGGGTTTATTGGATTAGTTCGATTCTGCGTTTTCCCCGCGCCATGGAGGAGGTACGGATTTTGGCGCTTACCTCAAGCTTTAGCAGCAACTGGTTGAAGTCTTTGAAGCCTAAGTCTTCGTATTCGTCTTTGAGTTGTTCGTAGAGGTCGTCGTCGGTCATGTCGCCTTTTTTCTTTAGAATCTCCAATAGGTAATAGTACGCTGGGCGTGTTTTCCAAGTTTTCATCTGAGGCATAAACGCATCCTACTATGCAACTGGGGTTGCTGGCTTTTGTACTTGTCGGATTTGCTGCATGAAGCTCTTGTACCATTTCTCCATATCTGGCGTAATCGATGGACCCATCTCTTTCATGGCATCTTGGAAGTCTTTCATGGTGACTTCGCGGGCGTTCACGTCGCGACGTAGTGAATGCATGGCGGCTTCTCGGCAGAGAGATTCGATGTCTGCACCGCTGTAGTACTTGGTCATCATGGCAAGCTGGTTTAAGTCAACGTCTGAGCCGATGGGCATGCCTTTAGTGTAGATCTTAAAGATTTGAAGACGGCTTTTATCGTCGGGTTCAGGCACGTAGATGAGGCGGTCAAACCTGCCTGGTCGAATAACAGCGGAATCAACCATGTCAGGCCGGTTTGTTGCAGCGATAACCACGATATCCTGCAGGGAGGTTATGCCATCCATTTCGGTGAGGAGTTGGCTGATGACGCGTTCGCTTACCCCGCTGTCGCTCATACCCATGCCTCTGCGTGGTGTGAGTGAGTCGATTTCGTCTAAGAAAATCACTGCGGGCGCTGCCATTCGGGCTTTGCGGAAGACTTCGCGGATGGCTTTTTCGGATTCACCGACCCATTTGCTGAACACTTCAGGTCCTTTTATGGAGATAAAGTTGGCTTCGCTCTCGGTTGCCACGGCGCGTGCGAGGAGTGTTTTGCCGCAGCCAGGTGGACCGTACATCAAGATGCCTTTGGGTGGTCTTATGCCTAAGCGTGTGAACATCTCGGGGTTCTTTAGTGGCCACTCAACGGCTTCTTTGAGGTGCTGTTTTACGTCGTCTAATCCGCCTGCGTCGTCCCAATGTACACTGGATACTTCAATGTAGACTTCGCGCATGGCGGTCGGGGTGACTTCTTTGTATGCGCCAACGAAGTCGTCCATGGTAACTTCCATCTTTTCAAGCACCGCGGGCGGGATGCGTTCTTCTTCGAGGTTAATCTGTGGCAGGTATCTGCGTAGTGCCTTCATGGCTGTTTCTCTGCCCAAAGCGGAGAGGTCTGCGCCGGTGTAACCGTGAGTCATGGCTGCAAGTTTGTTTAAGTCAACGTCTTCTGCAAGGGGCATACCGCGGGTGTGTATCTGGAGAACTTCGTGGCGTCCTTTTTTGTCTGGTACGCTGATTTCGATTTCTCGGTCGAATCTGCCTGGTCTACGCAGGGCGGGGTCAAGTGCGCCTGGCCGGTTGGTTGCGCCTATGACGATGACGTTGCCTCTGCCTGACAAACCATCCATTAGTGCCAGCATCTGTGCGACGACGCGTCTTTCCACTTCGCCTGTGACTTCTTCACGTTTCGGAGCGATGGCGTCGAGTTCATCGACGAATATGATGCTGGGCGCGTTTTGTTGGGCTTGCTGGAAGATTTCTCTTAAGCGGGCTTCGGATTCACCGTAGAATTTGCTCATGATTTCGGGTCCGTTGATGCTGTAAAAGTTGGCTTCGGACTCGTTAGCTACTGCTCTGGCGAGGAGTGTTTTGCCGCAGCCAGGTGGACCATGGAGCAATACGCCTTTGGGCGGCTCGATTCCTAAGCGCTGGAACAGTTCAGGATGCCGCAGTGGCAACTCAACCATTTCTCGGACGCGTTGGATTTCGTCGTGGAGTCCGCCGATGTCTTCGTAGGTTGTGCGCGGTAAGCCTTTGCCTTCTGGTGCAGGTTCGTTTAGTATGGTTAGGCGGGTTTCGGTTGTGACTTTTATTATGCCATGTGGTCTTGTTTTGGATACCGTGAATGGGATGGCGTGACCAAGCATCATAACCAGTGTAGTGTCGCCTTCGACTAAGGTGCGTTCCATGAGGCGGTTTCTGACGAAGTTCGTGAAGTCATCATCCACGTTTAACCTCATGTCCACCGGTGCAAGGGTTAATGCGATGGCGGTTTTGACTTTGGCGGGTCGAACCACCACGTACTCGTTGATGGCTACGCCGCTGTTTTTGCGTGTAAACCCGTCGATGCGGATTATGTCGCGGTTTTGGTCTTCACTGTAAGCTGGCCAAGCGATTGCGCTTGTTGTGCGTTTGTTAACTATCTCGATAACGTCTCCAGCGCTGATGCCAAGTCGCTGCATGGTACGCTGGTCGATGCGGGCTATTCCTCTGCCGACATCTCTTTGTCGTGCGTCTCCGACGCGTAATTGAACTTCGCTCATCTAGATGGCTCCAAATAATCTGCTGTTTTAGGTCTGTTGTTTGAAAAAGACGGGTAACATATATAAACTTTAAAGTGTAGCGTCAAAAACATTCAGATAGAGCTAAAAAGATGAATATTTAAGCGAAAAAGGTAAGGAACCGCTTAGTCGCGGCTTGTTCTGCGGATGTTGAAGGCTTCAGCTTGGCTTACGCCTGGAATTTTGGCAAGTGCAGTTTCGAATTCTTCCACTATGCCCATTTTGTCCTCTGGAAAACGCACCTGGACAAGTAGTGCTTTGAGTCCGAAAGCGACATCCTCGGTTCCCCAGCCCTCAATGGAACTGTGCTGTGGAAGGATGGCTTTGACTTTCTCTTTTAGGGGTTCAAAGTCTTCAACTATGTCTTCGGGGAAAACCTTGTAGACAACTAGTATTGCGCCCATACTGTTTCGCCTTTTATGGTCCTTGGAATCCGCATTTGGGGCACTTGTATAGTCTGCCGAATTTGCGGCATTTGCCGTCGCGTTTAATTTGGATTTCGCCGCAGTTTGGGCACGGGAATTTTGTGGATTCGCTGCCTGGCGGGATTGGTTTTCCGCAGCTTGTACATGTGACCAATGACAGTTTTTCTGACATGAAACGACACTTCTTTGCGAATAATTTGACGGGGTTCCTTATATTTGCTATGCCTAAAAAAAGTGTTAATCTAAAGGTTGCGCTTCTTCTGCGAATTAGGCGTATGTTGACGTTAGATTAGGGTTTATTTTATAGATCCTTTTTGGGGGCAGTTGAATTTTTCTCTACTCCTTTTAAAGCGTGAACTAGAAGTTCAACTATAAGTTCACTGAACCAAGAACCAACATTGAAAACCACGCCGCCTCTCTTGCGCTACCTCCCCTCCCTTATATAAAGCAGCTAAAACGGGTTGTAGCTCCCCCATTTTGGCTTCCGAACACAGACTCCAAATACACCCGCTACTTTAGGCTCCTTTTACGCAGATACACAACCACCAAACCCAACAACACCACAACAGCAGCAAGCAACATCGTGATGACGATTTCAACCCATTCCAAACCAGGAAACGCCGAACTATCAGCGTTAGATTGGGCAGTAGGTGATGTTGATTTTTCTGAAACCGTAGCCATCGGTGATGCTGTCGAAGTTGGCGTTACTGAAGATGAAGCTGTCGGGTCTGGCGTAGAGACAAAAACAGAACCATCAGGTAAGCTTATCGTTCGGGTGCCGCTCCAGCCGCTATCACTGTCATAAGCCACTGAATCCACGAAGTATCCGCCGTATTCAGGGTTTAGCGGATGCTGAATCGCCCAACTTTGAGCGTCGTGCCCAACGAATGCTTCAACTTGGAAGTCCAATTTGGCATTGTCTGGCAGATTATTTAGAGGGTATCGGGGGTTTTCGTCTAGAGGCAATGTTATGGTGGTGTATTGGCCGCTTGATTGGATGGGTGTTTGAAGCGGTAGCGACATTTCTTTTGTGTAAAGGTACTGGGAGTAGGTCCATGTTTTTGTCTCCCAATTGTATCGTGTATTAGGCAACTTCCAAATGGGGTATAGTTCCGTCCAGTCGCCCTCAAAATGCGGTCGAACACGAATATTGTAATAGATTGGGTGACTGTTGTCTATTGTGGGCTGGTTTGTTATGGTTACTTGTATGGTTCTGTTGGGATGCTGGGTGGTTGTGGTTTGACCCGTGTAGGGGGTCGGTTGTGGTTGTACTGTAACTTGCATGAACATACTTGATTGTGAATTCTGGTATTGACGGTTTAGGTATCGACTGCTCGGAGCTACTCCCCACCATCATTAGGTTCGTTGCTGCCAGAACCAGTATGAGGGCTAAAGCGACGGTTTTGGTCAAGTTTGCCAGCCACATGAACACTGGCGGGGGTTGCAAATTAAAGGCTTCTTGTTTAGGTTTCTTGACTAAGTCTTGTCAAGGTTTCTGAACCAGCCTCCATCTATAGGTTTCTGCATAGAGTAGCTAATAGGCTCCAAATATGTTGGTGCGGCGCTATTCCATCTATAGGTGCAGTGCATAGGTTGGATATTAGGCGTCAAATATGCCTGTTTAGGTTTGATTCTTATATCCAGCTAGCCATAATGTAGCTTTGAGGGTTAGGTTTGAGCAAAGAAACCGAACTGACAGTTTTCACCATCGGGCACTCGACGCGAACACTTGACGAGTTCACTGAGCTGCTCCAAACCTACCAAATCGGGCTGGTTATAGATGTCCGAACTGTCCCACACAGCCGCCACAACCCCCAATTCAACAAAGAAGCCCTCCCCGAACACCTAAAACCCCACGGCATCAAATACATCCATCTGCCCGAAATCGGAGGCTTACGCCACCCAAGTCGAAACAGCATCAACCTCGCCTTGGAAAACGCCAGCTTCCGCGGGTACGCCGACTACATGCAGACCAAAGAGTTCACTGAGGCGTTGCTCAAGGTGGTGGCGTTGGCGCGGGAAAACCGCCTTGCCCTGATGTGTGCGGAGGCGCTGCCTTGGAAATGCCACCGAATCCTAATCAGCGACGCACTGGTGGCGCGGCATGTGCTGGTGCTGCATATCATAAGCAAAACCGACACCATAACCCACCAACTAAACGAGTTGGCACAGGTAGACGGTAACAAAGTATCTTACCCGCTCTACAGAAAGGAGTCGCCGCAGAGAACACTAGGCGATTTTGGGTCAGGTTGATTGTTGTTTTTGTAGTTTGGCTATGAAGAAGCCGTTACAGCCATGCATGTGGAGGTAGAGGCGTTGGCATTGGGTTAAGCCGTTGAGTCCGGGGACGCCGATTTTGGGTTCAATCTCCACTAAGCGGAATTCGGGGTGGGTTTTTAGGAACTGCTCGATTACGCTTTCGTTTTCTTCGAGTGTGATGCTGCAGGTGGAGTAAGCGAGGAAGCCGCCCGCTTTGACTTTGTCGGCGCAGTTGTTAATCATTTGAAGCTGAATTTTGCTCATGTTCGCAATCGACTTGGGGCTGAGACGCCACTTTGCAGAGGGCTGCTTGGCAAACACGCCTGAACTGGTGCAAGGCGGATCTAAGACCAACAAATCAGCCTCCCCGACCAGCGGCACCGAAACCCGCGCATCCGCCACAACTGGCTCCGCGATTTTTGTGCCCATCCGAGCCGTCTCCTTCTGCCAAATGCGCATGCGTTTGGCTGAGAAGTCCACGGAGATGATTCTGCCTTGGTTGCCCATGAGTTGGGCGATGAAGGTGGTTTTGGCTCCTGGAGCTGCGCAGATGTCGAATACGACGCTGTTGGGGGTGGGGTTGGCTGCTTGGGTGGCGAAGCAGCTTGCTTTGTCCTGCACGTAAAATAGGCCTGCTTTGAGGCTGGGTGACGTGTTGAGGGGTGCTTTTAGCTCTAAAACTTTGTAGGTGTATTTTAGGGGTTCGACTTTTTCAAGTTTTACACCTTCCGCGGCGAGTTTAGCTACGATTTCCTCCTCTGGAGCGGCAAGGGTGTTGATGCGGATGTATGTGGGTGGGGGGTTGAGGCTGCCTTTGAAGAAGGCGGTGGCTTCTTGTTTGCCGAAGAGTTTGGTTAGGTATTCGACGAACCATGTGGGGTGGAAGGTTTCAAGCGCGATCCGCTCGGTTTCGCTGGCGGCGTCGAGGATGGGTGCAAGTTGGCGGGTTAACAGAAAACCCAGATAGGGTTCCACTTCGCGCATGACTTCCCAGCATAGAATGGCTCTGCCTAAGCTGGCGATGTTTTCGGCTTCTCTGAGGTGGATTTTGCCCCAGTTCTTGGCGACGCGGGTTTGGTAAACGTAGAGCCGCAGAAACGCTTGTACTCCTTGGTTGTATTCGGCGAGTTTTTTGGGCGCCACCACGGTGTTTATGAGTTTGTCGATTAGGTTTTTGCGTCGTGTGGTCTCAACAACCAGCCCGTATGCGAGGCGCATGGCCTGCGGGTTGCTTATGCCCAACTGCTTAGTTGTGCGCACCAACGCTGAACGCTCGTTTAAGCGGCGCAACTCCATCCAACTCAATGTTTCTATAGCGATTGTCCAAGCTTCCCGCAACAAATTCTGTTCACACTCCAACCAAAGGCATCGCCCTAAATAAGCAATACAACAACGGCAGCTGTAACTGCATGTAAACAGCCACATAGCTTTATCAATTTTCAATGCCGATAGAAAAGTTGAAGATGGCTGTTCAGGCGCAGAGGGAGGAGTGTGTACAAAATTTGTCGCACACATCAGCTTATCGAAGTTTTCCTTTTCTAATTTAGAGGAGAATTACAGATGAATTCAAGTCAACTAGTTAAGCGTCGAAGCACCCCCCAAACCCGAGCGGGACAGTACATGTGTGCCGAATGTGGCAAAATCTTTGATACCAAAAAAGAAGTAGACAGCCACCGCCGCCAAAAACACGGTCCACAACTTAAATCGGTGCATGACGCACTAAACGGCCTCTACACCGAATAAACCCAAGTTTTAAGCCAAATTGCGGGTTCCCCAAGCGGAGCCTCCTTCTTTAGGTTTTGAGCAGGTTTATTTAGCCCAAACCAAAATACAACCACTGGAGACCCTCACTCTTTGAAGTCGACGCCTAAAAGTCAACGCAAACTCATCTTAACCCACGACGTTGACTGGCCACTCAGAGGCCCCGGCAAAACACACGTTTTGGCAAGGCAAGACAGGTTTTCCTCAGAAATCATCCAAAAAGTCCAAACTGAAGACTTTAACCCCTACTTCGGCGTTCCAAGGGTCAGGGAGATTGAAGAGGAATTTGGCATCCGCTCAACCTTCTTCTTCAGACCCATCTACGACGACGGCTGCGAAGTGAGCGAGTACAGCCACACCATCCGCGACCTTTTAACTCATGGTTGGGAAGTGGGGTTGCACGCCAACAACACCGCCACCCAACAAGACGTGAACAAAGAAAAAGCGCTCATCGAGAGGGCCGCGGGAACCCAAATTGTTGGCTGCAGAATTCACTGCCTAAAACTCACCGAAAACACCTACCCAAACTTCGCCAAAGCAGGCATAAAGTACGATTCATCCATCTCGTTTGATAAACACCACATCGACCCCCGAAACACAGGGCACCTAACCCGCGACGGCGTCGTAGTTTTCCCCATCACATTTATGGACGCTTACCTCTTCACATACATGGGGCAAACCGAAGAAACCATCGTGCCCTTCATCGTTAAAACTGTAGACCAGCTTTATGCGGCAGGTGCAGAAATCCTCACGCTGCTTTGGCATGACAACGCCGTCATGATGCGGGGCGGCAGAGTTTACCCCCAACTCATCAAGCAACTCGTTGACAGAGGGGATATAACGTTTTTAACTGGAAAAGAAGCCTTTAATCAGGTACAAGAGGCAACACAGCCATGACTAACATTTTGGTGACTGGGGCAGGCGGTTCAGGTGGCATCAGCTTCATCCGTGCCTTGCGGTTGGCGGAGCAGCAGAAAAAGCTGAAACCCTTCGTGGCATGCACCGACCACAACCCGCATTTCCTAAACTTCCCCGACGCTGACACCCGCTACCACTCGCCCCGACACGACGACCCCACCTTCATACCGCTCCTACAAAAAATCATCCAAACCCACAACATCGAATTCCTCCACCCCCACCCAAGCAGCGAAGCCCAAATCGTCGCCGAAAACCTCGCACAATTCAAAAACGTCAAAACCTACCTGCCCAAACCCGTCGCCATCATGCCTGACAAACTCTTCATCCACAACGCCCTGCACAAAAAACGGGTTCGGGTGCCCAAAACCGTAGAAGTCAAAACCTTCGCCGATGTCGAGAGGGCTTTTGCGGAGATTGGGTGTCCGCTGTGGATTAGGGCGCGGCGGGGCGCAGGCGGCAGGTTGGGCTTGAAGGTAGAGAACGTTGAACAGGCGCGGCACTGGGTGCAGCTTAACACGCTACAGGGGAGATGTAAGGTTTCGGATTTTGTCGCGCAAGAATTCCTGTCTGGAAGAGATTTGGCGTTTGATTCGCTCTGGTACAAGGGAAAACTCGTGACGTCTTACTGTAGGGAGCGATTGGAGTATTTCCTTAAGCACATCTCGCTCTCAGGCATCACAGGCACCCCAACAATCGCCCGCACCGTGATAGACGAGAAAATTGACCGCGTCGGCGTGGACTCAGTCAAAGCCCTTGACCCAGAGCCGCACGGCTTCTACTCGACTGACATAAAAGAAGACGCCAAAGGCAACTGCGTCGTCACCGAGGTAGACGGCAAATGGCACACCACCGCCCCCCTCTGGGGTTACGCCTTCGCAAAAGCTTTCAACAAACCCGAACTCAACTTAGCTTACCAGTACCTTAAACTGACTTTGGAAGGCGAAACTGACGGAGCCTTACCCACCCACAACCTTTTCCCAGAAAACTACCTGCTGGTGCGGCAGCTAGATGCAGGCGTTATGCTTGAACATGAGGCGCAGACATGGCGAGTAGCGTAAAAATCGTTGCGGTTGCGTTGGACTTCGACGGCGTCATAGCTAACCTCGAAGTAGACTGGAACGAAGTGATACGGAAAATCTCAAAAACCGCAGGCCAAGACATCAAAAGCCTCCTAACATTCTACGAAGCCAACTTTGGAGTGCCAATCTACCAGAAAGTCAGCGCCGAAATCGAAAACATCGAGTTAGAAGCCCTCAAAAACACGCAACTGGTGCCGTTTATCGGTGAATTTCTAAAAAGTCTCCAAGAAAAACAGATGCCCGTTTACGTTGTTTCGATGCAGACAGCCAAAGTAATCCAAGTCTACCTCAACCAACAGGGGCTCAGTAGCTACATCAAAGAAGTTGTTACCCGCGACAGGTTTCCCAGCAAACGCGCACAGGTCGATTACGTCACAAAAACCGCAGGCGGTAGAGTACTGTTTGTAGATGACTTAAAGCGGAACCTGATAAGTTGCCAAGGCTTGAACGTCGAGTGCTTCCATTTTCAGCGCACCAAGAAACCCAAAGACGCCCAAAAATCTTGGGACAAAATTCTTGAACTCATAAAATAAGCTGTTCAACGTTAAAAAGGGCGTTCAGGCAGGTTCGGTTGGCAACAAAGATTTGGGAGACGGCGCTGCGGTAAAGATTTTAGTTTGGTTACATCATAGTGGGAGCGAAGGTTCAGAGAGAGGATGCCGCAACAAAGCTTAGACAGTTTCTGGGGAACCCCTAAACCAGCCAAAACTCCACCCCAAAAGGCGGCGACGCCACAAACCCGAGCGCCTCCCACACCCCAAACCCCAGTTGCGGCAGAAGCGGCTGAACCCAAAAAGCGGGAACGCACACCCCGAGTTTTACCGCCGATTGCGCCGTTGAATCTTCCTCCTTCGTATTTTGTTTCAGCCTCGTATGATGGGCGACAGAAGAAGGCGGTTGTGAAGCTCTATGAGCCAGTGTCGGGGCAACTCTATTTCTGGTACGATAATACTGGGCATTTACCGTATTGCATTACTAATTTGTCGCCACAGGAACTGGAAAAGTTCGGGCGCATCACAACCCATGAGGGCTTTGACAGTTTCCAAGCAGAAGAAAGATGGGACCCCTTAAATGACAAACCAATTCAAGTAACCAAAATCGTAGCCAAAGACCCCTTAGCAATCGGCGGCAGAGCCACAGGCACCATTCGAGACATCATCCCCGAAGACCACGCAAAAGTCCTCGGAACCCGAATCAACGACAGTGACACCAAAATTTGGGAATCCAAAATCAAATACTATCAATCCTACATCTTCGACCGCGGACTCTTGCCAGGCATGATTTACGAGGTAAAAAACGGCAACCTGCAACCCGTGGTAGATAACACGGCAGCTGAGAACCTTGCCAAAATCCGAGAAATCTTTAAGGACTGCACTAAAGAGGAGCAGGAGTACGCTGAGATGTGGGCTGAACTGCTGGAGTACCCTGCGCCTCAGTTTCGAAGGGCAGCCATAGACATCGAAGTCTACTCGCCGCTGGCTAACCGTGTGCCCGACGCGCGTGAAGGGGCCTGCCCCGTTATGGCTTGCTCAGTCTACAGCAGCGACGGCGACAGAAAAGTACTCGTCCTAAAACGCGACGGCATGATCGAAGGTGACCCTAAACTAACAGCAGGCATCGAGGTTGTGTTCTGCGAAACCGAAGAAGAACTCCTCCACAAAATCTTCGATGTCCTAAACGATTTCCCCTTTATCTTGACGTTTAACGGCGACGACTTCGACCTCCGATACCTCGCGCACCGCGCCGCCAACCTTGGCTTCACCAAAAAAGACATCCCCATAGAAATCGGCAAACGCGTCTGCCTATTGCGTTATGGCATCCACATTGACCTCTACAAGTTCTTCTTCAACCGCTCTGTGCAGATTTACGCTTACGGCGGCAAATACAAAGACGTCAGCCTCGACGACGTCGGCTGCGCCTTGATTGGCACGCAAAAGATTCATCTGGAAAAGGATTTCGGTGACCTTGACCAGAGCGAACTCATCGCTTACTGCTTCCGAGACTCAGAAATCACCTACAAGCTAACCAGCCACGACAACGATTCAGCCATGAAGCTCATGCTAGTGTTGGCACGTATAGCCAGTATGCCCATGGAAGACGTCAGCCGACAAGGCGTCAGCCGCTGGATACGCAACTTTATGCAGCGGGAACACCGCAAAAAGCACCTGCTTATCCCCAACGCCGAAGACATCCTAACCAAAAAAGGCAAAACCAGCACAACCGCCGTCATCAAGGGCAAAAAATACAAAGGCGCAATCGTCGTCGAACCCACCCCCGGCGTCCACTTCAACGTCGCGGTCATGGACTTTCCAAGCCTATACCCCAGCATCATCAAAGTCTGGAATTTAGGCTACCAATCCATCTGCTGCAACCACCCCGGCTGCAAAGGACACACCATCCCCGACACACAGCACTGGGTTTGCACTGAAAAACGCGCCCTCGAAAGCCTCCTTATCGGTTCGCTTCGGGATTTGCGTGTGCGATGGTACAAGAGCCGCGCCAAAGACAAAACCCTCCCGCCTGAGCTACGTAGCTGGTATGGCATCGCACAGGGCGCACTCAAAGTCATTTTAAACGCGAGTTACGGCGTGTTCGGCGCGGACAGCTTTGACCTCTACTGCCCACCTGTCGCGGAAGCCACTGCAGCCATCGGACGCTACAGCATCACCCAAATCCTTAGCCACGCCAAATCCGTCGGCGTACAGGTACTCTACGGCGACACTGACAGCGTTTTCCTCAAAAACCCCAGCAAAGAACAGATCGAAGACGTAATCCACTACACCGAACACGAACTAGGCATGGGTATAGACATGGAAAAAACCTACCGCTACGCCGTTTTCAGCAGTCGCAAAAAGAACTATCTCGGAGTGCTCGAAGACGGCACAGTGGACGTGAAGGGGTTAACGGGCAAAAAGAAACATATCCCCCTATTCATCAAAGACGCGTTCAACCAGATGAAGGCACGGCTTGCCCAAGTTAAAAACCCTGAAGACTTCGAGAAAGCCAAAAAAGACATCGCCAACATCGTACGCGACCGCTACAACACGCTCAAACGCCGAGAATGGAAAGACAACAGCGAACTCGCCTTCCACGTCGTCTTAGGCGACGAATTGGCAAGCTACACCAAAACCACACCTCAACACGTCAAGGCGGCGAGGATTTTGCAGAAAAGCGGCAAGGAACTCCGAGCAGGTGACCTCATCAGCTTCGTTAAAGTGATCAAACCCACGTCGTCTCGCAGTGCTTCAGGTGAAGATAACTCTGGCGTTAAACCCGTAGAGTTAGCCAGCCGCAACGAGATTGATGTGGACAAGTATGTAGCTTATCTGCAGGCGACCTTTGACCAAGTGCTGGATGCGTTGGGTTTGAACTTTGAGGAAATCATTGGGTTAACGAGGCTTGCCAGTTTCTTAGGCGATTAAAGACGCCACCGATTTGTTATATATTGATGTTACCTTTAAATCGTAGAACTTTTTCACAGGTGATTTGAGATTTAATCGCAAATGTTATGAGGGAAAACCAACACCTTAGAGGTGAGACTGAATGAATTATGGAAGTATAATGGCTTCATTGCTAAATCATTCGAATGTCAGCATATGGATTGAATTTCAATGGTTATTATCGTAACGGAAAAATGTCCCACACCATTCCCAAGTCACCCGAAAATCAAGCGAAGATTGATAAATATCTACTATAATTGTGAAGCGACCAACCAAGAAATCGCCAACAGGCTCAATTTGGAAAAAGAAGTCGATAAGATTGTTAGCAAACAGAGAAATTCTCAGTAATCGACAATACCAAATTCAAACGGTGAAAGAAATCAACGCTATACGAACGTTTCCAATCCACACAGAAAAACAGTAACTATTCACCAATTACTTAAACCAATGTTAAGTAGATTGAGGAAAAGAAGGAATATACTCTTTGAATGAAATAGAAAGTTGGAGCAAATCTCGCGAAAAATATGATTGGACTGTAGACCTCAGTAACTATCCATTAAGAGACGCTTACAAGGACTTCTTTAACCAATTGATAACCAACAAGAACACATCTGAATTCGAAGAAAAGTTCAGATCATCACTCAACACAAACACATTTGCCGTAACTGGTGAAGTCTGCTACTGGAAGAATTATGGAAGCCACACTTCAAGAGATAAACTTACCAACAGTCTACTTAAGCTGTTAGAAGATAAGAATAATTGGAATGAATTCAAAAGTAGACTAATTCAATTGTCATCAAATCCAACCTACAAAAACATTGAACACTTTAGAATAGCATGTGGTCAACCAAACGGTTTTGCGACCCCTGTAACCTTTCTATCATTCTACAATCCGACCTTATTCCCGATGGTTGATAAAATAATTGGTAAATGGTGGAACAGAAATAAATCAAACTACTGGAAAACAAGTGCATCAAGCTTTTTACAGAGAAGTGATGGTTGGCTTGGACTGAACGAACAAAATTGGAATACATATCTGGAATGGACAAACTTCTGTAGAAAATACTCAAGCTTACTTAGTTTAAAGTCTGGTATGCAATGGAGAGCAAGAGATGTCGAGATAGCAGTATGGGAAGCAGAAAAAAGAGATTTCAAACTCGACAGACTAACCTAATAAGATACAAGCAATAGTGTATTATAAAAAAGCACAAGAAAAAAGCGTGTAGTTCACGAGATTTTCTTGTGCAGGATTTCTTCGACTCATCTAAGGAATTGCTTAACAACTTTTACGGCTTGTTCCCTTGTATGCATAAATCCAGTAAAGTAAGCCTTGAAAGTTTCAAGTCTCATATGCTCCAAATTCTCATCCAAGACCTTTTCGATGCTTCAGGGAGACTGTAGTAAAATGTCTAACTCTTTTTCTACTTTTGTCTCGTTTTATCTTTTACACATTTGATACCTCAAAGGTCTGAAAAGAATGTGTTCCTTAAGAGTTTTGGAGATGATTTGCTAGATACTTATTGTGGTTTGCGTGAATTCAAGTAAATGCCCCAAACAATAACGATTATAGCCAGAAATCTACATGAATCCACTCGATTTTAATAGCATCTCCATATCCAAGCTTGAGACTATTTCCATAATTAACATTGATAGGGTCATTAAAACTGAAAGAAACTTGGAAGACTGCACTATTATAATTATAACCCGAGAAATCATATTTGCCACCCCACGGTAACGCAACACCGCTTGACGTATTGTTAACAACATTACTGTCTAATTGTTGACCATTGTATACTAAATAGAACTTTTCCAATTGAATTTTTGGATTAGGGCTATCGGAACTTAAATGAACTTTAAAGTAAACTTTCCTTGTTGTATCAGAATTAGAATTTAGGAATTCGTAGTAAGGGTATCCATAAGTAATTTGAACATCATATGGGTATGGTGTTGGATTTGGTGACACCGAGTTTTTAAAGAAAATATTAGGTTCCAAAGGTACCCAAACCCACGAATTGCCGTTTGGTACTGCATATGTAGCTGTGCTATTTAGGGTTACTCGATAGTTGGGGTCAATTCGTCCTTCTATACACAAACTATAATTGTATAGCTCACCCCTTTTGATTTGGTCAGAAAATGAATTAATAACCTTAAAGGGGTTGCCCATAATATCTGTAAATTGAAAATCTTTAGTACTGAGTTGGTCAACCCCATCAGCGTAGAACCATATTGTTAGTTTAATCACAGTATTACCTATGTTGCTATTATCAACAGAAGTCGGGTCACCGTATGAAATGTACTTAAAAGAAGTTTGATTGATGTAAATATCAATTTTTTTGCTTTCAGGCGGTTCAGTAATCACAGAATTAGAATTCATGTTTGTCTGCGATAGGTATATTGTTGTTCCACCAATGACTGAAATTATTATAAAAATTATTACAATAGCTGCAATTGTCTTCTTCATTGTTTAGCGTCAACTACTTTTTATCTAATAAAGTATCCTCTGGTAGATTAGTTTTGTAGCTTAAAACGGAGGAACGCTGCGATGCCGCCGAAGGCGTTTTTGAGCATCTGTCCTTCTTCGGTTTCCCCTGAGATTACTTCGATTTCTGTGTTGGTTAGTTGCGCGAGGTCAGCGAAGTCATCTACGATGTCCTTTTTATCTACAATCACCATCGAGGGCGCTTTGCAGCCGCCGCATGGTTTTCCAACTAAGCCCTGCTCGAATGCTGCAAGGTCTTTGCCTTTTACCGTGTGTTCTTCTTGGTAGTTGCATGCGCTGCATTTTACGGTGACACGTTTCATGTCGATTTCTTCTGACATAAGCACAGTTCGCACCGCGCCAGAGTTCATTAATCTTCGAACTTCGGCTTCACCGTAAGTGATTAATCCACTGTCGTGGCCGACTTCGTAGAGGAACTTTTGCATGAGCTCTTTTTCTTCGATGTAGCGGACTTTTTTCATGATTTCAGGCGCTTTGTCGACCACTTCTTTAACGCCTTGCTCCTCCACATAAGCGGTGTCCACGACGTCGAGAATTTTGCTCTGCAGTTGGTAGTTTAGGTAGTTACCTTTTTGGAAATCATACTTAGTTGGGCCTGGACCGCCGAGGATGATGCCTTTGAGGTTTTCCATGGGTAAGAAAACTTCGTTAGCGTGGTTACCGACACGTGTGTAGTACTCGTTTAGCTGCATGTCTCGTAAACGTTCATATCGTCTGGCTGATTGCCCACCTGCACGGGTTTTTCCGGTTACACCACTGTACATTTGCATGACAATTTGGAGGTGTTTTCCCTGCAACGTGGCTATGGTAGCATTGTTTGCGTCAACAAGTAAAATGCCATATGCCTCTTTCTCCCGCAGCATCTCCTGCAGATGCTCGGTGTGGAATCGGCTGTCGCAGCGGTAGAGGAAAATCCTAATCGGTTCAGGCGGAACGATCACGTAGCTTTCCATGCGTTCCGTTCCGGGGCCACCGCCTTCCTGTGGCAATGCACCTGTGAAGATGACTATGCCTTTTTCGCCTGGGTTCTTGAAGAGTTTGAGTTTCTGTTGGGCTTTGACGATGGCGTCCAGTACGTTTTTGCGGGTGACGTTGGATTTGATGTTGCTGGCTGTGCCGTACTCGTTACGTAGCAGGTTGAGTGCGTCGCTGATTTGTTTGTCTGGTGGCACGTAGATGGTGATGAGTTCGGTGTGGCTACCTTCTTTTTTAGCTAACTCGTTGATTGTTTTTCTTAGTCTGAATAGTTCCAGAGAGCTTCTTTTTGGGGTACTCAAACAACTTCACTAAACCAATTATCTGATACTTTTGTTATGTGGGGGAAAATAAAAGTTCCGACTAAAAAACATCGGGTCAAGCTTTAGCTGCTTTCGGCGCCGCGGCAGGTGCTGGTTCTGGGATTCCGATGGCCTCTTTTAGGTAAGCCTTGAACGGACCAAGCTTGCCACCGTAGTTCCCTGCAGAAATCTTCATCACACCTGGACAAGCAATAGCCGCTTGTACACCAACTGCCATGGCCTTCTTAACGGCATCCAACGTTAAACCGTTGATGACTATTTCTAGGACGCTTTCGCAACCCTCTGGAACCACAGTGTCGGGAACTATGGAGCGCAGAGTTGGGCAATAGGTGTGGTTGGTTGAGGCTTTAAGCTTGTATTTTAGTGAACCTGCTTTGCTTCCAGAGCGGCATAATCCGCCAGGGAACGGCATGATTACGTCGGGAACTTGAGCGCGGATGGCGTCGGCTGCTGCTTCTGAAGCTGCAAGGCATTCCGCGGCTGTTTTAGCGAAGATCATAAAGTTGCCACCTGCAACTGCCTCCATGGCTCCAAAACCGTCTTCAACTATAAAGTTGCCTTCCATTACGGGGATTTTCCAGCATTTGCGTCCCCCAACCATGGTTTTCTTTTGGAAGCCATCGCCAAAATAACGCAGACTGCTACCGATAAGCAACACACGTTTGCCTGTGAGTCCGTTGAAAGCCGCGGTGGTTGGGCAGGTCATGGTGCATTGTCCGATGCGTCCCATGAGTTGATGTTTAAGTTCAAAGCGGTCTTTGTTATAAATCTGAATAAGTATACCTGGTCTTTTGTCAGGTGTCTCGCTTGCGGGAACCATGCGTTCTATGGCTGCTTCCGCTGATGCAGCGATGACGCTGGTTGCAAATCCAGTGGTAACAGACGCTGCGATCTGCGCCCATTTCTCGTTAGCAGCTGTTATGAGGACTCTGCCAGCCCAAAGCGGAAACATTTCTGCAAAGGTATCGTGTACCTTCACGACGCCGTTGGCTGTTTTGACAAGATACATCTTTTCGCTTTCGTCGAAACCTTGGATTTCAAACGGCTTATTATTCGCTGACATTGACAAGACCTTGCATCTTCTTGGGGTCTTGTATAATTTAAGAGTTTTCATGCTTTTATTGATTTCAACTTGGCTGATTAGGCTAAACAAACGTCCAGTTGATTAAATGTAAAAGCGCGGTTAAGCTGCAAATCTATGGCTTACAGGATGCTTTGGGTTTGATAACTAAACTGGATTTATCAGTGGTTGCCAACTCGTAGACGCATGAAGTGCTAACCGCTTTCTTTGGACAAGTTTCGGCGCATTGATAACAAAACACACATTTAGACAGGTTGATCTGTGGGCGACGTTTCCCCTCAACAGCAACCATTTCAAGAGCTTTGGCAGGACAATCCCTTGCGCATAACCCGCAGCCGATGCAAGCGTTAAAATCAAAGCAGGGTTCGCCACGGTATTTTTCAGGCAGCTTGGGCTTCTCTTGGGGGTACCTCTCTGTGGCAGGCTTAGAAAAGGTTTGTTTTATGGCTCTTTTGAATACGGCAGGTACATGAAGCTTCTTGACCAACACAGTCACCCAAACATCGACAACAATGAACAGCGGAAGAATTTTTATGTTACTCACACTGAATCCATTTTTATCGGTGTTTATTTCGCTTTAGAGAACCTAATCCCCCTTTAAAAGCGGTTTCACAATTAATCCTTAAATTCGCAGACCGCCTAAACTATACAGAGGAACCTACAATGGGTAGTAACTTGGCGTCATGGAAACTGCTTGAAGACATGATGCTGGAGCTGAAAAAATCAGGCATAGACATCCCCACAAAAGTGGTTGAAGACCTGCGAACAGCCAAATCCCTAATAGAGTTAGCCTGCACCGAGGGCAGCCACGGAGACTCATTGCACAAAGCCGAAGAATACCTCGCCAACGTCGAAGCCTACATAGTTAACGAAGGGGAAAAAGTGTTTGGCACAGAAAAAGTTGATGATTGGTTAAGGAAGCTTGAGGCAGTCAATGCATCCTGTTGTCCTAAACCCAGTAAAGTGAAGGCTGAGGAGAAGTTTGTGACGGGTGTGCCCAGAGACCAAAAGTGGGTGCGTGTGGAACCGATGGGCGAGTGGTCGAAGGAGAAAATTCATCAAATCGCCAAAGCTCAGAACCTGCAAATCATGCCACAGAAGGATGGCAAACTGGTGGTTCACGGGCAGGCAGAGGACCTCAAAACTTTCGTCAAGAAAATGGCGGCTGAAAAAACCAAACCAGCTTAATCACTGTTGGGCTTTGGAATCTGCAGTTTCTTGAAGCAGTAGTTTGCTATGCTGACTTTGTAGTCTGGGCTAAAATTGAGAAGGGATTCACTATAGTTGGGGCTGTGCATGTATTGTATGCTTCTGTGTGTATTTATGAAGTCAACGTCATCCAACTCTGGTCTTGATTTGGATTTTTCTGTTTAAAAACAATGGGGAATTCTCGATACGTTTTTACGTCTAGAGCAGTGTCTGCTACAGTGAGTCGCCATGACAAAACTGTTAACCTACGAGGAAGCCAAACACACCATCGAAATCAACTTTAAACCTGCCTTTTTAGGTGAAGAGGAAGCGGTGCTCTTAGAAGCCAACAACCGAGTGCTAAGCGAAAACATAGTTTCACCGCTTGACCTGCCAAGTTTCAACACCTCAGCAGTTAACGGGTACGCTCTAAACTCCCAAGAATCCACAGAGGCAAACGAAGAAGCCCCAACTGTCCTGAAAGTTGCAGGTGCCATCGCCGTTGGCGAGCAACCCAAAGTCGCTTTAACTAAAGGCGAAGCGGTTGAAGTTTCTGTTGGCGCAGTTCTCCCAATGGGCGCAGATGCAGTTGTCGCGGCGCAGGATGTTGAACGCGAAGATGATGTGTTGCACCTTTTTAGTCCTGTTTGTGCTTGGGAGAATGTTCGCAAGCAGGGTTCAGACATCCAGAAAGGCGCTTTGGTACTAAAAAAAGGGCAAGTTTTAGGCGCCGCAGAAATAGGGGTTTTGGCTGCGTTAGGCTTCAAACAGGTTAAAGTTCTAAAATATCCAATGGTTGCAGTCCTCTCAATCGGGGACGAAGTCAACGAACTCAGCAAACCCCTCCAAACTGGAAAACGCTTTGACGTCAACGCATACAGCATATGTACGGCTGTTATGGAGTGCGGCGCGAAAGCCATCTACTTCGGAGCGTTTCCCAACAACAAAGCTGCTATTGAGCGGGCTCTGCGGGCAGCCTCTGCGTCGTCTGATATGGTTGTAGCCACTTCAACCGTGGACGCATCAGAAATTGTTGATTTGCTGGGCAAACCTGGAGTCGTAGTCAACGGAGTTGCAGTTAAACCAGGCAAAACTACGGTGATTGGTTTTGTTGGCGAGAAGCCTGTTTTTCTGTTTCCCAGTAATCCATCAGCGGCACTTATAATGTTTCAACTGTTTACCCGCTCGATTCTGCAACGTTTATGCGGCAGACCCGTTTCGGATTTGAAGACTGTTAGGGCGTTTGCGGGTTCAAAGTTGTTTAGCGCTAAAGGCAGCCGAACCTTCTCATTGGTCAAGTTGGCGTTTGATGAACAATGCCGGTTAATTGCCGATCCAGTTGAGACATGCGGCGAGGTTTCAGCTTTGGTGGAAGCCGACGGGTTTGTGGAAATCGCAGAGAACGAACATTTTTTGGATGTAGACCAAGAAGTGTTGGTTCGTCTTTTGAGGGGCACAGCTGGAAAGGCTTAGAATTTCCGTTTAATCAGCAAAGAAGCTGTCGTAACCCAAGTTAGCGACGCAAAAGTCACCATCGCCAAAGCAACTAGAAGGTTACTGAAGCCTATGGCGTAAAGCGTGTAGAGGGCAAAACCAGAATTTGTAACAAACACGACGAAAACCAACCAGTTTCCCCAGAACCGACGCATAAACTGGCTGTAGGCGGTGATTAGGCTTAAAACTCCGAGGAAAGCAAGATGAGGTGGAAAGCCACTCAGCGGCAGAAAAACCAAAAGCAGCAAACCTGTGAAGGCGTAGAAGCCGATGGCGCCGAGTTGTGCACTGCTGAAGGTTTTTAGTTTCGCTGATAGAGACATGCATCTAAGCCTCAACATATGCAGTATGGGCTCAATTAATAAGTTTAGTGCATTCGATGGATAAATTAAAACTCGCTATTTTTTCTATATACACAAACGGAGAAGATGAAACAAAAGAAACCGGCGGCAACAACTAAAAGCTTAGCAGGTTTTAGTTAATTTGTCTATGATGCTTTGAAAGATTAGTTTTCCGTCGCCGTACTGCAGGTTGCTCTGTTGGCTTGTCCAGTCAGGTTGCTGCCACCAATACATCGCCCTCTCAGGATGCGGCATCAAGCCAAAGATGTTGCCTTCGCTGTTGCAGATGCCTGCGATGTCGTGGAAGCTGCCGTTGGGGTTAGCGGGGTATTTGCCGTCTGCGGCTTCGCCGTCTTTGGTGCAGTAACGCAACACCAGCATATCCTCGTCGATAAGCCTCTGGAGAAGCGCGTCTTCTTTTTCTTTGGGAAATAGCCATCTGCCTTCGCCGTGGGCGATTGGGAGCCGTATGATTTTGCCTTGGGGTATAGCGGATGTGAAGGCGCAACTGCCGCGGTTCTCATGTTTTAGGTAGACCCATTTGCATTTGAATCCTGCAGGTTCATTCGTTGTTAGGGTGGCTTCGGGGTATGAGCTTATGCCTTCAAACCCAGGCAGTAAACCGTATTCAACCATGATTTGGAAACCGTTGCATATGCCCAGGATCGGTCTGCCTTCTGCGACGAACATCTCGATTTCTTTGCCCAAATGCGCTGAGAGATGCCTTGCAAATATGACGCCGCTGCGTACGTAGTCGCCAAACGAGAAGCCCCCTGGAAAGACGAGCACGTCGTAGTCGAGTAGGTTGTGGCGTTTGATTAGTTCGCTGACTTGGAGGGTTTCTGCTTGGGCGCCGAGTTCTTGGAATGCGCGCTGGGTTTCTGCGTCGCAGTTGGTTCCGCCGACGCGTAAGACGCAGACTTTGATGTCTTCGGTTTTCATTGAGATGCCTCCTGTGGGTTGAGGGTTTTCTTCCAGCTGTACCGCAACTTGTCCAATGTGGCTTCGATGACGGTTGTGCCGCTTAAGCCTTTAATCACTAATTTCGGTTGCTTGGTGACTTTGCCGATTTGGGCGCTGTATTTGCCCATTAGTTTCTCGAAGAGTTCTTGGTCTTCTGGTGCGATTTCGATTAGGAAGCGACTGTTAGACTCCGAGAACAACACAAAATCGTCGCGTTCCACGTCTTTGCATGGCACCTTCTTTAGGTCGATTTCTAAGCCTAATCCACTTGCAAACGCCATCTCTGCCGCGGCCACCGCTAAACCGCCCTCCGAGAGGTCGTGGCAGGATTTGACGATGCCTTCGCCCATGGCTTTGGTGAGGTTGTAGTAGGTTTTTCTGGCTTTGGAGGCGTGAAGTTTGGGGACAGATTTGCCGAGGTAGCCTTTGAGTTTGTAGTATTCGCTGCCGCCGAGTTCGGGGTATGTGTCGCCGACTATGTAGAGCAAGTTGCCCGCAGCTTTGAGGTCTGCTGAGATGGTTTTGTTTATGTCGGGGACGACGCCGACGGCTGTGATGAGTAGGGTGGGGGTAACGGGTCCCAGTGGGGATTCGTTGTAGAGGCTGTCCTTGCCTGAAATGAACGGTGTGCGGAAGTTGGTGGCGACGTCATAGCAGGCTTCGCAGGCTCTTACTAGCGCGCCGAGGCGTTCTGGCTTCTCAGGGTTGCCCCAGACAAAATTGTCTAACAGAGCTATTCTTCTGCCGCCGACCGCGATGTTGTTTCGGATTGCTTCATCTATCGCGGATGCCGCCATCCAGTATGGGTCGATTTTGCCGTAGTTGGGGTTCATGCCGCAGCTAATCGCTAAACCCTTTATTGAGTTATCAATGGGTTTAAGCACTGCTGCATCGTTTGGACCAGCGTAGTCACCTTGTAGGGGCTTTAGCACTGTGTTGCCTTTGACTTCGTGGTCGTAGGTTCGGATGATTGCTTCTTTGCTGGCGATGTTTGGTGCCGCAAGTAGCTGCATGAGGGTTTCCGTTAGGTTTTTTGGCTCGGAAAATTCAGGTTCAGTGAGTTTAGGCGGTTCGATGGATGCGGTTTTGGTTATCGTGCAAGGGCTAAACATGAACTCCATGTCTATGTTAGCAACCAATTCTTCTTTGTAGCTGAGTTGCAGACGCCTCTCGGGTATGAGTTTGCCGATTGCTGTGGCTATGACGTCTTCTTTCTCGAAAACCTCCATCGCCTTCTCCAAGTTCTCGGGTGGAATAACTAGCAGCATGCGTTCTTGTGATTCGGAGAGGTAAATTTCCCAAGGCGCCAGTCCCTGATACTTCAGCGGTACTTTGGCGAGGTCGACTGAGACGCCGCAGCCAAACCGTTCTGCTGTTTCGCCGACTGCTGAAGATAAGCCTCCTCCGCCGATGTCGGTAATCGCCGCACCTAACTGTAAGTCGCGTATTCCTATGACGGCGCGTTTGACTTTTTCTTCTTCTATTGGGTCGGCGATTTGAACGGCTGGGCGGCTGATTTCTTCGGATTTTTCGGTTAGTTCGGCTGAGGCGAAGGTGACGCCGTGGATGCCGTCGCGGCCTGTTTTGCCGCCTATTAAAACTATATAGTCGCCGACTTTAGCGTTTTTAATGTACTTGTTTAATGGGAGTAGCCCGATGCAGCCGCAGTAGACGACGACGTTGCCTGTGTAGCTGTCGTCGAAGTATATGGCGCCGTTGACGGTTGGGATACCCATGTTGTTTCCGTAGGCGCTGATTCCTGCAGTGACGCCCATGTAAACGTATTTTGGGTGCTTTACACCTGCAGGAAGTTTGGCGTAATCGTAATCTAGTGGACCAAAACCCAACACGTCGGTGCACGCGATAGGGTCAGCCCAGACGCCTAAAATATCTCGGATAACGCCGCCAGTTCCTGTGGCTGCGCCGCCGAACGGCTCCACCGCAGAAGGATGATTGTGTGTTTCTACCTTTGCCGCGATGCCATAGCCTTTTTCGAATTTGACTATGCCCGCGTTGTCTTCAAAAACGCTGAAGCACCATGGGGCGTTTATTTCTTTGGTGGCTTTGGCGAGGTAGGTTTTGAAGAGGCTGCTGATGGTTTTGTTGCCGATTTTTATTTTGCCTTTGAAGGTTTTGTGGCAGCAGTGTTCGCTCCAGGTTTGGCTTATGGTTTGGAGTTCAACGTCGGTGGGGTTGCGTTTTTCTTTTTTAAAGTAAGCTTGAATTAAGTCAAGTTCTTCGGCGCTAAAGCCCAATGCAAGTTCACTGTTGATTTCTGATAGCTGTGTTTTGGTTGCTTTAGCTATGGCGAACTCGAGAACTGGACTGTTTTTTCTTTGGATAACTAGTTTGCTGCTCATTTCTGTTCGACGACGCTGATTGTATAGTTGTCTTTTGTGGGGTTAGCTAAGAGGCGTTTGCTCATTTCTTCTGCTTTTGCTTTTGCCTCGGCAGAGGATTTTGCTTCTAAGAAGACGGTGTAGACTTTGCTGACGTCTACTGCTTGGACTTTGTAGCCGAGTTCGATTAGGAGTCGCGCGGTGGTTTCGCCTTCCGGGTTGCTGTGTCCGGGTTTGAGGCTGACTTCTATTTTGGCAGCGTATTTCATGAGTCAGTAAATTATGCTGTGAGGATTTAAACGCTTTCGTCACAAACAATGCAAAACTTTACGTCAAAATTAGACGTTTCTCGCCGTGTTTTATCTCGACGACGCGTTCTTTGTCTGTGACTTTGCCGATGCGTTGCGGTTTTACGCTGTCCTGTTCAAGAGTGTTCATGGCTTTGTCGATGTCGGTTTTGTCCACGATGATGCCAAA
Organism: Candidatus Bathyarchaeota archaeon; assembly: GCA_026014685.1. Lineage (NCBI taxonomy): Archaea > Thermoproteati > Candidatus Bathyarchaeota > Candidatus Bathyarchaeota archaeon. The sequence goes on along the minus strand of JAOZHW010000001.1, from coordinate 154,774 downwards.
ACCCCAACCCATGTTAAAAGTCTTAAACATCTCTTCGTCGGTGATTGTGTAGCCTAACTCTGCTGCGGTCTTTTGAATTAACCCAAAAATCGGGTGCGGATTGAAATTGTCAAAACGGAAGCCGATTCCAGGCGAGTAGTTTGCGAGGTTGTTGAATTTGGTGTAGGAGTCGCCGGTTATGTGAACTGCGCCTTTGATTTTTACTTCGCGGGCTAGTTTGAGGAGGGGTTGGACGTAAATTTTTGTGGGTTCCAAAACTTCCAACGCCACTTCACGTTCCAAACCTTGGGGGATGTCGGTGGCTTCGTATTTGCCTCCCCACTGTTTGAATAGGATTTTGCGTACCAACGTGATGCCGTTGCTGTGGACGCCGCTGCTGGGTAAGCCGATGATGGGGTCTCCGGGTTTGATGCCTTCGCCCGTGATTACGTTTTGCTTTTCAACTTTGCCAACACATGAAACCACCATGTCAAACCCTGAATTGGGCTTGATGCCTCTTATGATTTCTGCAACGTCACCTGTTTCGCCGTTTACAACTGGGCACAGGGATTCCTCTGCGCCTGCTATGATGCCTTTTAACCATGCGTTGACGAGTTTGGGTTCGCTGGCGACTGCGTGAATGTTGTCTGCAAGTGCAAGCGGTTTAGCGCCCGATCGAATTACGTCATTGACAACCATAGCCACTGCGTCCACGCCGATGGTGTCGTGTTTGTCGGCGAGTTCAGCGATTAGGACTTTGGTGCCGACGCCTTCGATTTCAAGATCAAGAAAAGTGTTGTCGTCTATGGGGAAGAGGTTGCCGTAGGGTAGCCGCATGATGCCGCCGAATCCTATGTGTTTGTAGGTTTCTTTGAGGGATGCGAGTGCTTTTTTGGATTCGTGGCGCTGTGCTCGGTTGACGCCTGCATCAGTGTACGTGTAATTTTTGGGCATCTCTGTTGGCTCCTTGCACGCTAAAGTTGTGGTTGCTGTCTGATAACGATTTTGTTTAGACTCCTAAGGTTGCTTGTTTTTGGGCGATTTTTTGTTCGATTAATCTAATGAGGTCCTCGGGGTTTACTGGTTTTAGGAGGTATTCGTCTGCCTTTATGTCTTCTTTGGATTCTATGTGATTACCCGTTATAACAATTATAACCATGTTGCGATGTGCCCTCTGCATTTGATCAAGAAGCTCTAACCCGTTCAGGTCAGGAAGGCAAATGTCAACTAAGGCAGCATCGTATTTTTTGGCGGTTACTTTTTGCAGTGCTTCTTTTCCGTTTGAAGCTACATCAGCGGTGTAACCGTTCCTCTGGAGTATACGGGCGAACGCTTTTCTTATGCCTGAATCGTCGTCAACGATGAGTACTGTTTTTCGCAATCCCTTCCCCTCCAGAGTACCGTACTTTAACTATACACAAGGCACTCAGTAAAAACGGCGAGATATAAACTATATCATCAAAGCAGAACTGCTTAGGAACCAATATATTACCCAACACCAACAACAAAATATCGCCAACTGTGACGTTGCGGTTGTAGTCTAGCTCGGTAGGACTCCAGCTTCCCAAGCTGGCCACCCGGGTTCAAATCCCGGCAACCGCACCACAAATTCTACGATTTCCAATAGTATGCATTGGTAATGCACAGATGTATGTTTTAGTAATGCACACCTGAAAAAATTTAAACCATACAATGGCTACTGTGAACGCTAAATCCGTAAGGTTTTTTATACATTAAACAAACGTAATCTTGCCAGAGGGACAGCGGGGTAATGGGCGATTCGAATCAGTTAGGGAACAGTGCTGTTATCAGAGTTCTACATGTGGATGATGATTCGTCGTTTTTAGACCTTTCCAAACTGATGCTGCTTGACATAAACGATCATTTACTCATAGAACCCGCCTCAAGCGTGGACCAAGCCATCTCATTGCTTGCAAAACAAAATTTTGATGTTATAGTTTCTGACTATGAGATGCCCATCAAAAACGGGTTAGATTTCCTTAAAATTTTGCGGCAAGATCAAAAAAACAGTATCCCCTTCATACTTTTCACAGGTAAAGGCAGAGAGGAAGTGGCTATTCAAGCGCTCAACTTGGGCGCAGATGGCTACATCAACAAGCAAGGCAACCCTGAAACCGTCTTTGGCGAACTTGCCCACGGAATACGTTTGTCACATGCACGGAGAACCGCTCAAATTAGGACAAAAGAGGAAGAATTACTCCGCAACATCCTCTTAGACAATTTTCCTTGCACTGCTTTAATTTTAGAAAAGAACACACGAAAAATAGTTTTCTCAAACAAAATCGCCCAAGACCAAGGCGCCCTTCCCGGCCGCACCTGCTATAACACTTGTGCCCAACGAGATACGCCTTGTCCGTTTTGCTTGGCGCCAAAGGTTTGGGAAACTAATACGCCTCAGATGCTTGAAGTGGAATATGACGGCAAATTTTACCGTGGCGTTTGGGTGCCCTACAGTGAAACCCTCTATGCGCATTATATTTTTGATATAACTGAGCTTAAAAAAACGCAGGACCTGCTTAAAGATAGTTTAAACACGTATCAGAGCCTCATTAACGGTATGACTGAGACAGCTTGGGTTCTTGATTTTCAGGGGAACGTTTTGGAAGTTAATGATGCTGCTGTTGAAGTTTTGGGGTACTCAAAAGACGAGTTGCTCAAGATAGGCATTGGCGGTATAGATAAAAGATTAACCAAAAAACAGGTGGCTGACTTAATTCATAGTTTGCCTGCTAAGAAGCGGCGTGTTTTCGAAACCGTACACACCTCCAAATCTGGAGTTGAAATTCCTGTTGAAATAAGCTCCAGCCTCATTACGTATAACGGTAAAGAGGCAATCTTGAGTATAGCCCGCAATGTCTCCGAACGCAAGAAAACCGAAGAGTTAATGCGCTCCAAAGAGCAACAGTGGGCAACCACAGTAAAAAGCATAGGCGACGCTGTCATCACCACCGACGCCAAAGGCAGAATCGAGTTCATGAATAAGGTGGCTGAAGAACTCACTGGCTGGTCAAACAAGGCTGCTTTAGGTAAACCTTTGGCTGAAGTGTTTAGGATACTCAACGAAGAGAGCCGTCTGCCAGTCGAAGACCCTGTTGCTAAAGTAATTAAAACAGGGCACATCGTCGGTTTAGCTAACCACACTCTTCTGGTAAGGAAAGATGGCAGTGAAATCCCCATAGATGACAGCGGAGCACCCATCTTCGACGACAAACGCCGCATAATGGGTGTGGTGCTGATTTTCCGTGACATAACTGAGCGGAGAGCTTTAGAAAAAGAGTTAGCGCTCAGTCAAAAGAAGTACAAATCTCTGTTTTCGGAGATGTCCGAGGGTGTTTGCCTCCATGAAGTAATGTACGATGACAAAGGAGACGCGGTTGATTACAAAATTTTAGACGTAAACACTGCGTATGAAAAAATCACAGGCTTAAAGCGTAATCAAGCCGTTGGACAGAGAGCTTCCATCCTCTACGGCACAAACCCCGCCCCATACCTAGACATTTACGCTAAAGTCGCTAAATCAGGCGAAAGCTACGCGTTTGAAACCTATTTCCCGCCGATGCAGAAATATTTCTTAATTTCGGTTTTCTCCCCCCAAAAAGACCAATTTGCCACAGTATTCATCGACATAACGGAAAGCAAAAAAGAACACGAAGAACTCCAAAAAACAGCCACTGAACGGGAACTACTTCTAGAAGGCGCGCGTTCTTTGTTGAGGAATCAAAGCTTTGAAGCGGCCGCACGAAAACTTTTTGACACCTGCAAAAAACTCACAGGCGCCACCGCGGGTTATGTGGCTCTTTTGTCGGATGATGGCTCTGAAAACAAAGTTCTCTTCCTCGACGCAGGAGGTTTAAAGTGCACTGTAGACGAAAGCCTCCCCATGCCAATCCGTGGTCTAAGGGAAACAGCTTACCGCACAGGCAAAGCAGTTTATGAAAATAACTTTTCGGCAAGTGACTGGACAAAATATCTCCCCGATGGGCATGTGCATCTGTCTAATGTTATGTTTGCGCCTCTGATAATCAAAGGCGTAGCAGTGGGCTTAATTGGTTTGGCAAATAAGCCGACGGATTTCACTGATCGCGACGCCAAGATGGCGGCTTCCTTTGGAGATTACGCTGCCATTGCCCTTAACAATAGTTGGAGCCTAAAAACTCTCCAAGAACGAGAGCAAGAAGTCTCAAAAACCTTGGCTCAACTGAACGCAGCTAACACCAAGTTGAGGGCTTTAAACGAAAAACTACAGGTCGTCGGCAGTTTAACGCGGCATGATGTAAAGAACAAGCTTGCAGTTGCGCAAGGTAACGCTTACCTGTTAAAGAAGCATCTGAAAGATAACACGGAATTAATCAAGTATGTGGAAGCAATAGAGTCAGCTATTCAGCAATCCGATAAACTCTTTGAGTTCAGTCGCTTATACGAAAAAATAGGGGTTGAAGAACAAACCCCCATTAACGCAGCTGACAGCTTCAACAAAGCGGTGGCGTTGTTCCCCAACCTTCCTTTAAGAGTAATTAACCACTGCGCAGGATTAACGGTAACTGCAGATACGATGCTAAGTCAACTCTTCTATAACCTCATCGACAACACACTCAAACACGGCAAAAACGCTACCCAAATAAAACTCTACAACATCTCCAATGGTTCACAAATAAAACTCATCTACGAAGACAACGGAGTAGGGATAGCTCCAGAAAACAAAGCGAAAATTTTCTCAGGCAGCTTCACCACGGGCGGTTCAGGGTTAGGCTTGAAGTTGGTTAAGAAGATGATTGAAGCTTACGGCTGGTCTATCCAAGAAACAGGCATACCAGGGCAGGGCACAAGATTCGAAATAACACTCCCCAAACAAGTCCCTACCACATTTAGCCACTAATTTTTTGTTTTCTTTTTATGAACCACCGCTAACACCAAAATAGCCGCCAACGCCACCATCAGGCTTTGCGTAACTGGGAACTCTGGTGTTATGGGTGTTTCTTGCGGGGAAGGCGAGACAGGTTGGACTGTAGCGGTAGGTGTAGTTGTCGTCGTGGGCGTGGGTGCCTGTGTTGCAGTAGCTGTCGGAGTTGGAGTTGGGGTTGGAGTAGCAGTCGGGGAAGTTGATGGGTTTGCTTCAAGGTAGAGTGTATGCAAAACATCTGCCACTGCATTCACCGCCAAATTCAACGACTCACCACATCTACCACTAAACGTCGTGTTGCTCCAATCGTAGTGAGTATCCATCCAGACACAGCCCAAATTGTTTGAGCCGCCAAAAACCGTGTTATAAGCCAAATTAACCGTTGCATCATACGCGGACAGAACAGTCAGGCTGCCGTCGTAGTGCAAATAGGTGTTAAAGGTGTCTTGGTAGCTGTCGGTTCGGGTGTTGACGTAGGTTTCGTAGTCGCTGTGATGCGTTTCGGTACCCCAAGCCGTCGAGGAACCCATAACGTGACCGAAGACAGCTAAATCAGCGATGTAGTGGGTCATGGCTCCAGCTGATTTGGCGGCGTTGGCTGGGTCGTTGGTTTTTAGGTAGTTTAGGGCTTGGTTGTACATTGCAGTTGCTCTCTGCGCGGAGGCGTCGTCTGTTAATGTGCCTGTCGCTGAGTAGTAGACGTGGTGTTTGGTGGTGTCGCCGATCCCGCCTTGGCTAGCGGGCAGGTCAGGTAGTTCTGTGCCGAAAAGGTAAGTGTTGAGGTTGCTGGTTAGGTACTGTTTCTCCGCTGCGGGCAAAAAGTCCAGTGCGTGTTGAGCTATCCAGTCGTGGGTGCCATAGTCGGGTTGGGTGGGGTCTGCGGAGTAGCCGCCGTTGCTCCAGCCCAAAACGGGTTCTGCACCCATCAGTAATGAGAATGTGCATAGAAGTAGCAGGATTCGTTTAGTTAGTTTCCGATTCAACGCTTAATGCTTCCTCAACGTTTTTTGTTTAGCGCTTACCCCTTAAAAGGGTTATTAAAAATTACTTATTACAAAAATTAATAAACCTAAACTGTCTAAATGCCTGGCAGGAGAGAGGGCTATGGCGTCAACAGATGCTGCATACGGATTGATTGTTATAATTGTTCCAATAGTGATCCTTGTTGTCGGATTAGGGCTTTCCCGTTTTCTACCGACAAAGAAACGATTGATTGGAATCATACTGATTTTGATTGGCGCTTTAGGTTCGGTTATTTTTGGAGCAGGATTTATTTCCACACTATCGAATAGAAAGATGGCTGGTATTGTTGGTGTCGGTTCTTTGTTCGCTGTTGAACTCGTCACCTTAGCCGTTGGAGTATTCATGAGCCGAAAAAAGTCCTCTCAGCCCTTGCCAATTCAAAACAAAGAATCCAATAATCCAAGTTAGCAAGAAAAACTGCCTACGTTAGAATTGAAAAAGCAACCGATTTTAAGAACAAAACCCATTAGGATTGGGGAACAAAATTGACTGTTTTTATCGTGAGAACATACGTAGTTAAACCCGACAAACTCAAAGAGCACAACGAATGGGGCAAGAAGCTGGTGGCGTTGATGAAAAAGCAGCCTCGCCTTTTCCGCGGAGCGAAGTCGATGAGGGTTTTAAGTCACAAATATGGCGGCAAAGTGGGCGGTTTTACTGCGATGTGGAAGTTTGACAGTTTAGCGGACGCTGAGCAATGGGAGCGAGGCTTTGTGGAAGTTAAAGAGTCGGCTGAGTTGCGTGCCGCGTTTCTGTCTTTGATTGTGCCCGGCTCATACTCTGAGTGCATCTGGGAACCAGTCAGAACAGTAAACCGTAAACCCAAAAAACCCTATACCCGCTAAAGCAGCGTTTTTCATTTTCGGCTTTATATAAGGGAGGGGAGGTCAGCTTTGAGACGTCGCGTGGTTTGCTTCTCTGTAGACGTTTCGGTATGACCGGAGCTATAGTTTGTAATATCAGATTTTTTGGGTTAGGTGAAAAAAGTTATTAATTGCTTTCGGTGTATTTTTCGTTGACATTTGTAACGGTGCCAACTGAGTGTCGTTTGAAATTCAAGAGTTACCTGATGTTATTCGGGTTATTGTATTACTTAACCTTACTAAAGGCGCTAAACTAAAAAAAAGCACCCTCAAAAACCGCCTTGACCGCGTCTGCGTGGGTTACGCCTGCATAGACATGGGTGAACTCGACAAGGCGCTCAAAGAAATGTCCAGCGAGCATCTTATAGAAGAACGCGGGGAATACGTCCGGCTTACACCTCAGGGTCAAAAACTCGGCAAAGAATGGGAAAGCCTCCTGCTAAAAAAGGAACCCATCATGGAGGTCGTTGCGGGTCTCGTAGACGGCTCTATAACAAGCCTCGTCGTCATTCTGTCAGCGTTCATAGCAACCTTAACTGGAACCTCAACTTTTCTGTCTAATCAACCCGCCATAATCTTCGCCGCATTCCTCACCCTGAGCGCAGTAGCCATAACCAACTTCTCCAGCTTCCTCCTCGGCGGCATAACGGAAGACCTAAACGACATCATGACCCTGCAGAACCTCATGAACTACAGCCTAAGCGACATACCTGACAAGAAAGAACGCGACAAATCCCTTCTACTGGTACAGAAACTGTTCACGTTGCTAAGCAAACAAATTCACCGCTCCAACCTCTACGCTGCCATCGTCTGCGGAGTAACCACCTTCATAGCAGGTATTATCCCCATCGCCACGTACCTGCTGCTGCCGCCCTACTACAATATAGGTTTCTCGCTTGTGATGGTTAGCGCCATCGTCGGCATCTTCCTTGTTCGGTACCGCTCAAAGAAGACACGTGTAAACTGGAAAATCACCTTAGCTGAGACTTTAACGATAGTTATAATCGCAACCATAGCTTCGCTTCTACTGGGCGCCGCCTAAACTTATCTAAGATGTAGATGCTCCTCCATAAGGCACTTATCCATAACCACCACTAAACCCGCCTGTTGAGCCACCTGCGCAGCCGCCTCGTTTACGATGCCGCGTTGCATCCAAACAACAAACGGCCGCCCCACTGCTTCCTTCATCTTTATGGTTTGCTGAACTATCGGGGGGACGTCTTCGCTTTTCCTAAAAATATCCACGATGTCTATGGTGCGTTGTATGTGTTCAGGAATGTCTGCGAGGCTGTTGTAACTTTTTTCTCCGAATAACCCGTTTATGTTGGGGTTTATGGGGATGATGCGGTATCCATGTTTTTTTAGGTATGCTGCTACTCGGTGGCTGGGTTTGCCGATTTGGTCCGATACACCTACTATTGCGACTACGCGGTATTTGCCTAAAATTTCCTCAACTATGCCTTCACTCATCTATGTTATCTCCGCAAGAGGGGTTTAGCTGTGTACAAGTTGGTTCACCAAAAAATTGAGCAGCCGACGTTATAAAGCTTCAATAAGTAAACGACTTCTCAAAAAGGGAAAGCTGACTGGTTTAGCTGCCAAAAGTTTGAGGACTGTTACGTGGCTCTATCTGCCCAATTTCCCCAGTGTCAGCCCAAACTGGAACAGAAAGCATGTAAATGTTCCCTGCATAAACCTTGTCTAAGTAGAAGGTTACCGTCCACTGCGGGTAAAGTGCAAGGTCGTTTTTAGTTGTTGGATGGAAAACGACTGAAGCTGGTTCAGGGTTGAATTGGTAGCTGGAAACGACGATGCCGTTGTAAGTCCATGTGTAGCCCTTTAGGGCGTTTTTAGCTAACGTTACAGCGCGGTCGCTGGAAATCTTGAGATCAGCATTTCCGATAGTAAACAGCCTCCACCCGTCAGTCAACTGCTTCAACACGTTATTCTCAAAAACCAACTCTAAACCTTTAACAGCAAAATCCACGCCGTTCTCGGTGTATTGCATTAAAACTTCACCTTTACCGCCGCTAACGGTTGCAGTCAGTTTGATGTTGCCCTCTTTGATTTCTATGTTGTCAGCGTTGCTTGCCCGCGATATAAGTTGACTCATGTTAACCAAGTAAGAGCCAGTACTATACTCCTTTAATCGGTCAACTATGTTTTTCGCTGCGTCCATCACGAAAGGCGACTGAGCTTGAGCATAGATGGGTGCCCCTTCTTCAACTATGAGTTGGTATCGGTAAAAGTCACAGTTACGGAAATTAAACGAAACGATTAACCTGCTTGCCGCACCCCCACTGTCAGTACCTGTTAGAGAGTAACGGATTTTCTCCTCACTAATTCCACCCAAATCCTTCCTTGTCTCCACTTCTCGGCTTAACAGCGTAGCTTGATATTTCGAGGTGTCTAACTGGACGACTTTTTGGAGAAAATCAATCGCTTGGTTAGTTGTGCTCGTCCAAGAGAGCAGTTGATCATATTCAGATTTTATTGTATCACGTTCATTGATTGCTTGACTCAAAACTGCGAATTCCGCGGCAGTCAAACTTGCACAGACAATTATCCCAATAAGAAGTGCCACTGCGGTAAGGCGCCATTTACGTGTGGTGTGGTTGCCTTTTTTAGGTTGAACCTCTGGGGCTTCCTCAACAACTTTCATTGTGTTAACAGAGGCTTGCCCAAAAGTGGACAAACGGTAAACCCCGTTTTCATCTTTAGAAACCAGTTCACCCAAGTTTTCAAGGTGATAGGTCAAGTTGGAGCTGGAAATCCCCAGCAACTCAAGCATTTCTGAAAACGTCAGCGGCTTGTCGGCCAGCACTCGGAGAATTTTTCGGCGGGCTGGATGCTTAAGGGACGTGAACATAATAGAGTAGATTTCCTCTTTACCGTCAGGCATTCTGCCTCATCTGCCCGAATAGCATGTTGTCTGCCTCAACCGCTCACATACAATGCGCCACAACAACATTAAAGCTTTTTCAATCCAAAAGCTGTTCCAAAAGATAGACAGACACCCGCACCAAAAGAGCGAACCACGAAGCTACCAGAAGTCGCTCATGCTTCGCTGCTGCACTTTCGGCGCTTGAGGCGGCTTCGGCTTAACCACTGGCACATCTGAACCCAAAACCAGCTGCCCATACACTCCATCGTAGCCCGGCGTCACCTTAGCCGTGCCATCCCGCACCTTAACCACCGCCTGCGCATACGGTGCATCCACAACAGAAGCCATCGCTTCATACGGCGCATCCAACAGCACAGTGTATTCGTCGCCGAACCGCTCTACAAGAGCATTGTAAACTTTCCAGACGGCTTGTATGGCTGGCGAATCAGTTCCTAACACGGCACAGATGACCTCCGACAACGGTAGAAGATGTTTGAACCCGGGGGCGTTTGGCTGTTTGTAGTCTGCGGGTCGGTCAGCGAGTTCCTCTACTCTTTGTTCTACGCCTTTTGTGAGTTTTCGCCTGCATACGGGACAAATGTTGCCGAATTTGATGGCTTCAGTCGGTGAGAGGGCTACTTTGCAGTTGCGGTGTCCTGTCCAGTGGTATTTGCCATAGGCAGGGTCAGTTTCGATGGTGAACTTGAAGCGTTCGGGATCATTGTCGGATATGGCGGAAACTACATGGTCGTAGGTTAAGTCTGGGAGGTCAAAGACGTTAGCTTCTCGGCCGATGCGCCAAGGCCAGAAACTGTGACAGTCACTGTTAGAAACCAAAGCGTAACGGTCGAGTTTGCTTAGCCGCCAATTCATAGGCGGATCGGAAGAGAGCCCAGTTTCGAGCGCGTGGATGTGTTTGGTCATATCTTGGTAGCAGTCCTCGACAGTGTCAAAGCCGCTAAACGCACCAAAGATGCTAAACCACGGAGTCCAAGCATGAGCTGGAAAAACCATGTTGTCACCGCTGACCGCCATGACTTCTTCTACTAGTTGGGGCGCGGAGCAGTCAAGTATTGGTCTGCCGTCGGAAGCTAAGTCACCGAAACGTTTGAGGCGCTCATTGATTTGGTCTACGATTTCCAAGCTGGGCGCTAAAATGACGTGGTGAACCTTTCTGGATTCACCTTGATAATCGAAGATTGTGCAGACTTCGGTTTGAAGCATAAACCGAACAGGCGAATCCCCTTCGGCGAGTTTAAACAGCTCAGTGTCCTGTTCGGGAGTGAGGGTTCCGCGGATTTCTTTGAGCCACATTGGATGGGTGAAGTCGCCTGTGCCGACGAGGTTGAGACCTTTGATTTTGGCGTACTTCGCGATTTCGGGTAAACTCATCTGTTCGCTGGTTGCGCGGCTGTATCGGCCATGTATGTGCAGGTCAGCTATGACTTTCATGTGGGTTCGCCAAGCCTTAACGTGGATGACAGAAGATTTTAAGTCTTTGCACAATAGCTACAGAAGCACTTTGAATCTATTGTGATTTAGTTTTAAGCTGGAAAACCCAAGCCGCTAACGCTTCAAGCAATTGCCTGATTAATTGGCGAGTATACTCGTTAGTTACCTTTCCATTTGTATCCACGTTGGCCGCTGCATCCGAAAGCATCACTTCTGGGCGGTTGATAGGGTGCATGTTTAGGAACACAAAAGTTTGCCGCAGATGATACTGAGCTCTGGCTCCTCCGAACCTGCCTGTGGAGGCACTCATTATAGCCACTGGTTTGCCTTCGAGTGGGTTGCCCTCTTTAGGGCGCGAAGCGCAGTCGAGGGCGTTTTTTAGCACACCTGAAATTGAAAAGTTGTACTCTGGGGTTGCGATGAGGAGAGCGTCGGCTTCTCGGATTTTGTTCTTAAACTCAACGACTCGCTGTGGCGGCGAATTCTCATAGTCAGCGTTGTACAATGGAATACCCTCTAAATCGAAAACCTCCACCGAAACGGTTGGGGGTGCAACTTCGACTGCTGCCTGAACTAGTGCCCTGTTGTAGGATCCCCTGCGGATGCTTCCAGCAAAAGCAAGAACCTTGATTTGTTTTTGCAAAGAAAACACCATAGCCTTACTAGTTAAAAGGTTGCTGTTCGGTTTAAACTTGATTCTAAGGTTTATTCTGCAATATTCTTTTATTTGCCCAAACCGCGTAAGTTAAGTTATGCATGAATGGGCACTCGCTGAAGGCATCCTCGCGTCGGCACGGCAAATCGCTGAGCAAGAGCACCTCTGCGCGGTTTCGGAAGTCACCATCAGAGTCGGGGCGCTTCAGCAGGTTGAACCACCAATTCTGCGTTTCGCCCTCAAACAAATGGGTGATGGCATCTTTAAAAGCACAAAATTCCGCATCCTAAAAGCCAAATCCAACCTGAAGTGCCGTGTCTGCGCTACCACTTGGCAGTACAACCAAAAAAACCTCGACAAAGCCACCGCAGAAGCCATCCACTTCGTGCCCGAAGTGGCACATTCCTACGTTAAGTGCCCCAAATGTGGCAGCCCAGACTTTGAAATCGCAAGCGGCCGCGGAGTCTGGCTTGAGGACATTAAAGGAGTCAAAAATGAGTGATTGACTCACGACCCCCGGTAATTAGCACCCGTTTAGCTGGAGTAAAGCGAATTGTAGCTGTTTCCAGCGGAAAAGGCGGCGTAGGCAAAAGCATGATCGCAACAGCACTGGCGCTCTCGCTGGCAAAAGAAGGCTGCCGAGTCGGCTTGTTCGATGTAGATTTCACTGGTCCTTCAACTCACATCATTTTAGGCGTTCCCAACTCAGTTCAGCCCACAGAAGACAAAGGCATTGTACCAGCAACCGTTGAGGGTTTAGAGTTTATGTCTCTGGTTTACTTTGTGGGCGATAAGGCAACTCCCTTGCGTGGGGCCGACGTTTCCAACGCTTTAATCGAACTCTTATCTGTCACTCAATGGGGACAACTGGACTTTCTAATTATAGATATGCCGCCAGGCATCGGCGACGCCGTCCTAGACCTAGTTCGACTGGTTAAACGAATCGAATTTTTAATAGTTACCACACCCTCACTTTTGGCTTTCGAAGTTGTCAAAAAACAAGTCCAATTACTACATGAACTAAAAATGCCAATAGTCGGCGTCATTGAAAACATGAAGATAGACACTTCAAAAACTATCGAACAGGAAACTGGAAAACTTGGAGCAAAGTATCTAGGTTCAGTTGCCTACGACCCACAAGTGGAGGCTGCAATAGGCAAACCCAGCAAGCTACTCAACACCGCAGTGGGCAAAACAATTGAGCTCCTCAAAAAAGCAGAGAAGGAACCAAGAAAATGAGTTACAAAGCAGTCATATTCGACTACATCGGCACACTCGTCAACTGCCGCGGCTACAGCATGACCGCCTCAGAAAACAAACTCTTCTCAGCCCTCGTCGCCGAAGGCTTCGACATATCCAAAACCAAATTCTTAGACGCCTACCACATCGCCCACCTCAAATACCGCCGAATCCGCTACGAAGAATACAAAGAAGTCACCAACGCCGTGTGGGTTGCGGAGGCACTGTGCAGCTTGGGGTATAGAGTTACACCGGAAGATGAATGCATCAAAACAGCCTTGAACGTATTCTTCCAAGATTTTATTGACACCATTGAGTTGCGCGAAGGCGCCAAACAGTTGCTGGAGCAGACCTCAGCCCAAACCAAAGTTGGCTTAATCAGCAACTTCACCCACGCCCCCGTCATACATGAAAGCCTGCGAAAAGTCGGCATCCACAAATATTTCAACGCCATCGTGGTCTCCGACGAAGTTGGCTGCAGAAAACCCTGCCCCGACATTTTCCACACGCTTTTAGGACGCTTGGAAGTAAATGCGAAGGACGCGGTTTTCGTCGGCGACAGCCCAATCGAAGACATCAAAGGAGCAAAAGACGCAGGTTTGAGGACGGTGTTTGTGCCTTCACAGTTTAACAGCCTAAAAGACCTACAAGACAGCAAACAGAAACCCGACCAAATCGCAACGGACCTCACCACCATCGCTCATAAACTAGAAGCCGTTGCTAAAATCCAAACTTGATTCCCTAACAAAGGAGTCTGCGGGCAGAGCGTCAAAACCTCTTCGTTCTATATATAATGTAAGGCCGGTCATCTCAGAGAGTGTACGTTGATTCTAAAGAGGATGTTGCCCTTTGAGGGTGGTTGCCAATCGAGGGCTTTTTGAGTTGTCTTTGGGTTCTAAAAGCTCCTTTATCAGCGGGTATTGGCGTTGGTAGATGTGGCAATTTTTGGAGTGGAAAACCAGTTTGCCAGTTTTGAGCGCAAGGTTGCCACGTTCGTTGATTTCTGACACAAACGCCTCATTAAAAAGCTGCAATCCAGCTATGTTGGCGGGCAAACCACCGTATGCGTCCCAGCTGCGGAAGTAGCAGGTTAGGTGCATTTGGCCGTTGAGGATTTCGGTGTCGATGAGGCTGAGGCAGGGGGGCTCGCTTTTGTTGCCTTTAGCGTCGAATTTTTGGATGTCTTCGGGGCGTCGGATGACCATGGTGACTTGGCGGTCACGCTGCTCTTCGATGTAGCGTTTTACTGCCTCTTCAACTTGGTTTAGGGGGGTGTTGAGGCGGCTGCCATAGGTGTAGGTTTCATCTTCCTTTTTCTCTCCACACCAAAGGTACTCCAAAGCATAACCCTGGACATACTTGAAGTCGCAGGGGGCTTTGTCACTGACAAGTGGGCGATTTTCTGGGTGAGTGATTTCTATGGTGAGGTTGAGTTTTTTGGTTTCGGTTTCCTCGGAGCCGAAGCCGACTGGGAAGGTGTCGCCTTCTCGCCAGATGGCGTTTAGGGCTTTAAACCATGCGTCTGGGCAGTCGAAGGCGGCGATTTTTAGGTGTTTCATGCTCTCTGTAGAGTGATTGTTTTGGGTGGATTTTATTGTTTTTGGCTGGAAAACAAATTAGTCTATAATATCTTGAGTAACAATATTTATTAGTCTGTCTGATTTTAGAGAAGGCACTGCTCTCAAAGCAGCAAGTGGGGGAACAACATGTTAGAATCTAGGGGAATAATAGCAAGTTCGCGGTTCAAAATAGAAACCGCCCTAAAACAAAGAAACGCATTCGACGAAAAAACGGCAATATCCATAGAAGATGCAAAAATCGGCTATCGCGCAGTTCTAGACGTGATGGAAAGAAGCGGTTTAATCTCCATGACTCCAGAAGGAAAAGTCTTCATGACCAAAAAAGGCCAAGAACAACAAATTCGCGGCTTCACAATAAGTAACGATTTTCCGAACAAAAAATTCGTAAGGTTTTCCAGAAACAAATAGCCGACGCAATTTCCAGCCGCCAAATGGTGGCCCTTTCTTTTTTATTCACCCATTTTGCCAAGAAGATCAATTGGGCAAATATGCAGAAACACTCTCAAATTATCCAAAAATCAGATAATAAACTTGATTCAACATACAAATAACAAAAGTAAAGAAAGAATGTTGTTTGGGTTTAGTAGGGCATTCCACCCATACTGCCCATGCCACCCATACCTCCCATTCCGCCGCCCATTCCTCCTGGAGGCATCGGAGGCGCTTTTCCGCCGCCTTTAATGCTGATGAGGTCGTCGATCTTGAGGATCATGTTGGTGGCTTCGGTTGCGGATTTGATGACTTGCTGCTTGACGCGCAGTGGTTCAACAATCATCTTGGGGCACATGTCGACGATTTTGCCTGTGGTGACGTCTATGCCGAAGGTTTTGCTGTCAGCTTTCTCGTGTTGAGCGCGCAGTGCAACCATTATATCTATGGGGTCTAAGCCTGCGTTTTCTGCCAGTGTGAGTGGAATCTCTTCAACTGCTTCGGCGAAGGCTTCCACGGCCAGTTGTTCTCTGCCACCGACTTTAACTGCGTAAGCGCGGAGTCCTTTGGAGAGTTCTGCTTCGGGTGCACCGCCGCCTGCGACGATTTTGCCGTCTTCGATAACGTTGCGGACAACACAGAGACCATCGTGGAGACTGCGTTCTGCTTCGTCAGTGACGTGGTTGGATGCTCCTCGGATGACGATGGTTACTGCTTTGGGGTTCTTGCAGTCGCGGATGTATATTAGTTTGTCATCGCCGATCTTGACTTCTTCAACACGTTTTGCTTTGCCTAAGACGTCTGCGTTTAATTCTTTGACTGAGGCAACGATCATGGCGCCTGTGGCTTTGGCGAGTTTCTCCATGTCGCCGCTGCTGACGCTTTTCACTGCGATGACGCCTGCTTTTCCGAGGAAGTGCAGGGCCATATCGTCGATGCCTTTCTCGCAGAAAACAACGTTTGCGCCTGACTTGGTGATTGCGGTTACCATGTCTTTTATCATGCGTTCTTCTTCGTCAAGGAACATCTTCATCTGGTCGGGGCTTTCGATGTTGATTTTTGCGTCAAACTCGGTTTTCTCAATTTCAAGTTTAGCGTTGAGGAGTGCTATTTTTGCGCCGTCAACCAGTTTAGGCATGCCCGAGCTAGCGATTTCTTTGTCGAGAACCATGCCTTTGACGAGTTCGGTTTCGTCGAGGCTTTTACCATGTTTCTTTATGACTTTGATTAGGTCGATGTCTGCGACGTATTTGCCGTCAACTTTCTCAGCGACCTGTTTAACTGAGTCCACGATGATTTTTGCAAAGTGGTCCTCTGCAACGTTGATGCTTTTACTTGAAATGGAGGTGATTGCGACTTCTTTTAGAGTTTTGTCGTCTTCGAAGGCGATTGGCATCGCTATGGAATTGAGGATTTCTTGGGCTTTTTCGCTTGCTTTTTTGTAGCCTTCGATTATGACAGTTGGGTGAATGTTCTTGTCCAGAAGTGCCTCTGCTTTTGCGAGCAGTTCACCTGAGAGGATAACTGCGGTTGTGGTTCCGTCGCCGACTTCTTTATCCTGTGCCTTGGCGACTTCGACGAGCATCTTTGCCGCGGGGTGCTGTACATCGAGTTCTTTCATGATGGTTGCGCCGTCGTTGGTTATTGCAACGTCGCCGATACCGCTGACCAGCATCTTATCCATGCCGCACGGTCCAAGCGTTGTTTTCACTGATTCAGCAACGATTTTAGCAGCCATAATGTTGTTTTTCTGAGCTTCACGGCCAGTGCTTCTTCCTGTGCCTTCTTTCAATACGAGGACGGGGATGTTTCCTCCACCTTGTGACATAACATATTCACCAATTTTTTATGTTTTTAAGTATAAGCTGGAATTCAACAATTAAAGCTTGAAATATAAGTTTTTCTCAGCCCAACACTGATTACAAACCAGCATAGCAAGCAAGAAAAAACATCTGCTTTGCAGCTACCTCCCCTCCCCTTATATAAAGCCGATTAACCGGTTCAGATAAGCGTAGAGTTAAGCAATGACCTCTATGTTTAGCAGACAATAGTTCCCCGTAAACACGAAGACGCCTTCACTTTCATACCAAAGTTCAAACACCACCGCGTAACTTCCTACCTCGTTCTGTGTTAGGGTAACAAGTGTCTGGTTGCTTTTTCCTTTCTGTAAGAAGAAGTCGTAGGTGTATGCTGGGGTGACTTGTAGGCCGTTGGGGAAGTTTGCAGGCAGGTTTTTTGTTATTTTGGTTTGAACTCGATAGTTTAGGTTGTCTATTGTGTGATTTGTGGCGTTGACGTAGACGCTGAAAGTGCTGTTTTTGTCTGCGATTAACACGGTGGGGTAGTCGATGGCTTTTTGTTGGGTGTCAAGTATTGCGAGGCTGTTGTAGGATTCAGGCGGTGGAGGAAACAAAACGTAGTAGCCTACCACAACGGAGGCGATGACAGCTAAGGCGACCAGAACCGCTACGGTTACTCCTTTGTCATCGCTTAAACCTATTTTTCTTCCAATGTGCATAACAGACTCTAAACGTCTTTGCATCCAAGAACCCCCTAAATATCGTGCTAAATATCCTAATTCCCGATTGAAACGGCTTAAGCTTTGTTTTGCCATACGTTCGGGGCTTGTAAGTGGTGGGAATCTCAACCATATTGTAGCCCTCTCTGGCGAATTGGATAAGCATCTCTGTCGCAAAGGGCATATCCGTTTCTTTGAAGCGTACGCTGTCGAGTTTTTCGCGAGAGATGGCGCGAAAACCTGATTGGGTGTCGCTTAGGAATTGGCTGTAGAAGAAGTCATAGGTGAAGGTTATGACTTTGTTTCCCAGAAAATTCAGAAAACCCATGGCTTTGTTTGGGTCATACATGCGAGTCGCCAAAACCATATCTGCGTCTTTTTCCAGCAGGCGATCAACGAGGCGGTCGATGTGTCTGAACTCGTAGGTTCCATCCGCGTCCACCATTATTACGATGTTGCCTTTTGCTGCTTTCATGCCTGTCCGGAGTGCTAGGCCATAGCCGCGTCGGGGCTCAATGATTAGTCTGGCGTTTGTGTCTTTTACGATTTCGAGGGTTCCGTCGGTTGAGTTGCCATCTACCACTATGATTTCTTTTGGGTAAGTGACACAGTTGTTTATGGTGTCGATGGCTTGCCGGATTGTTCCTGCTTCGTTGAGCGTGGGTATTACAACCGAGACCAGTTCAACTTTCGATGTCATCAGCTAACATCCGCTTTAGAGGGCTATATTGTTTCCGTTATAATGTTAAATAAGCTCTTCGTATATTTTCATCAACTGTTCAACGTTCGCATCCCAACTGAACCTTTTCTCAACGTTTGCACGCATCTCTTCTTGACGAGAGAAACCTGCCTTTGCGAACTCCAAAACAGCTTCTGCCAGCCTCTGGGGCTGATTAGGCGGCACTAACTTGCCAAATTCGCGCACAGGAATCTCGGCGATTCCACCTACTTCGGTGGCTATCACGGGTACACCGCACGCCATGGCTTCAAGAGCAACCAAAGGCAACCCTTCACCCGACTTTGAGGGCAACACAAACATGTCTGCCAAGTTGTAGTAAGAGGCTAAATCGGTGTCGCTTACAAACCCTGTTAGTTTGAAATTGCCGTTTATTCCCAACGAAGCTACCTGCGCTCGCACGTTCTCCAAGTCTGGGCCTTTGCCAACCGCGACGAAAAAGATTTTTGGGTTCTTCTTTACAGCTATATTCGCGCAGTCTAGGAGGGTGTCGACGCCGTTCTTGTAAACCAGACGCCTAACAGTTAAAACTACAACGGCGTCTTTTGGGATGCCGAGTTTTCTGCGCATCTCTTCCTTTTTGCCCTTGATTGGTCGGAACCTCGCTAAGTCCACTCCGTTGTAGATAACTTGGACTTTGCTTGGTTTTGCCCCTAAGCGTAAAACGTAGTCTTTGGTGGCGCTGCTTATGCAGATTATTTTGTCTGCGTTTCTGAGGTTCTGTTTGCCCACTGAGACATCGTTGAATTTTTCGACTTCGTTGAAGATGTTGTTATAGTCTATGAAAGTGTTATGCTGGGTTAAAACGAAGGGTTTGCCGTAGAGTTTGGCGAATCTGCCTGCTAAAAGTGAGGTGAGGTATGGGTGACCGTGAGCGTGAACTATGTTACTGTTTTTGACGGCTTTGGTGAACGTCGGGAAGCTGCCCACAGTCGGAATCGAATATGGAATGCCTAAGCGGAACCCAGTGTTTAACGACTCGTAGCAGTCTACTGGAACCCCGTCAACCACGTAATGTTTGGGTGTGTTAATTCTGTTAGTTACGATTGTTGGAGCGTAATTTTTGTGAATAAGCCGTTTGCTCTGCTCGTTGGTTACTATCTCTATGCCGCCTACATGGGGCAGAAACGTGTGTGTGACGATGCAGAGGCGAGTTTTAGCCATGGAGAGCCAACGCCTAAACCCTCAAGCGCCAAACTATTATTAAGCTTATGGTAATACGGTAACCAGAGAGGCGCAGTGAAAAAGTTGAATCTAATCGTTGGCGGCGGGAAATACGGGTGCGAAGCAATCAAATTGCTCAGAAGTCAACAGAAAAGCTTCATAGTGGTGGACACAAACTCTGACTGCTCTGCGGTTCAAACCTTTAAACTCAAAACCTGCGGCGTTCCTCATTCTGCTAAAGAAGGTTTTGTCCAAGGAGACTTAGCCACAGCAGTTGATCTCGTTGAGCGGCTTAAGCCTGAATATGTTTTTCCAACTGCCCCGTTGCACATCGCTGCGGATATGGCAAAACTTAAATTCAATCTGGTTCCTTGGCCGGAAGCAGTTGACAGTATTCTTGCTAGGCTGCCGCCGATTGTGGTTTTGGCGGCGGGAAAAGGAAAAATCGTGCTTAGCTTCAACCGAGACCACCACTGCATAGATAACTGCGCTATGCCCGAGATGTGTCCCACTTCAAAGGTGAAGAAGCCGTGCACGATGACTAAACTAATGAAGTTTGCATGTCCAGAGGCATGTATTTTGATAAGTTATTCTATGGCGCCGGGTTTAGGTGCGCTTAAAGGTGAGGAAATTCTGGACTTTTTTAAATGGGCTGAACACCGAAAATGCTTTGTTGTGGGAACTGCTTGTGACTGCCACGGTGTTTTTTCTGCGTTTAAGCAAGTACAGTAATTTTTGGGTTATTGGCTTATAGTTTTAAGGGCTTTGGTGTATACGTTTGATGAGGCGCCTGCAACTAATGCCCCAATCGCGTCGTTAGTGAGTGGCGGCAGTTTTTTGAGTATGCCCGGTTTTGCTTGATCGAAGCGTACAAACTCAAACATGCCTTTTGAGCCTGCGATGTAGGTGGCAATGGCTATGCCGATGAGTTCGTCCGCCACCAGCCCCGGTCTACCCATGAACCTTTCCACTGTTAAACCGGGAATTCGTCCGTTTTCGGCTTCTTGTTGTGCATGAAACGCTGCAACGATGAGTGTTGAGACATTCACGTCGGTTAGTATGTCGAGAAATTCTTCTTTGAGGAGTTCGGTGGCTTTTTGTGGGGTTTCGATGCCGGGGTGTGGTACGTACATTTCCAGTGCGCTGTCGATTAGGTCTTGGAGGGTGATGCCTCTTTGTTCAAGGTAGGTTAGTAGTGGTGGGTTTTTCATGGGGTTGCCTCGGTTTTTAGTTGGCGGTGTGTGTTTTAAGTGTTGTGAGGGTTTTTTCCGTAAGCCTTATATGAAAAGGTTGGATAAACCAACCAAACAGGTTGTGGTGGAAAATTTGCTAAACATAAAGAAAAGCCTGCTTGTTCTAACCAAAGGTTTAATCAACAGTGTCATGGCTAAATGTTTGGCAAGTAAAATCTTATTTCACTGCTTAACTGTTAATAACCAATATACAGGGGAAATTTGAAATGAAAGTTATAGCTTCATGGAGCGGCGGCAAAGACAGCTGCTACGCAAATTACCTCGCAACCCAACAAGGACACCAAGTCCTATCACTGTTAACTATGATGATGAGTGAAGAGAAATCCAACTTCCACATGATACCCACAGGAATAATCGACGCCCAAGCAAAAGCCATAGGCGTTCCACTTCTGAAAAAAACCACCTCTGCAGCAACTTACGAGGCTGACTTCAAAGCCGTCCTCTCAAACTTCAAAGCTCAAGGCGCCGAAGGCTTAGTCACAGGCGACATCTACGAGGTCGCGGGCCACGAGGAAGGTTGGCTTAACCGAATCTGCAAAGAAGTCGGCTTAGTTCCAGTTAAACCGCTCTGGATGGGCGACACCAAACAGATTTACCTTGACTACCTCAAAACAGGCTTCAAAGCCACCGTCGTACGCACAAACAGGGAATTGAGCCTCGACTGGCTGGGCCGCGTCTTAGACCGCCAATTCTACGACGACATTCAAAAGCTGCCCGGCGTTGACCCCTGCGGAGAAGGCGGTGAATACCATACCGTAATCACCGACGGTCCCAACTTCAAGCAGAAAATCGAGTTGTTGGAGACCGAAAAGAAACGCTTAGATAATGGCTTTGGGTACTTAGAAATCAGAAAGTGGAAAGTAACCCCAAAGTAGGCGTGAACAAAGATGGATGTCTTATTTGCGAATAATGAATTGAAAGCTAAAGCCTTCCTTGAAGAAATCGAAGGCAAAAATCCCCTCTTCATAGCCACAATCGCCACCACTGAAACCGGCAAAATCCCAGGTCTCTCAGCGGCAGGCGCAAACCCGGACTTCACCGACTTCACCCCACCCGCAGACGCGGAGTTGCTGCTTTTGGGTAAATGCAAATCCATCCAAGGCGTCCCCATCACTCCCGACGGTATCCCCACACCTGCCCTCATAACTACCTCGGCATTACACTTAGCGGACATACCTGTAATCATCGTGAATGGGGGAGTCAAAGTTAAACCCCAAATCCCCTACATCGACGTTAACGGCAGCCCTGGACGTGACATTCGAAGCGGCGACAGCGTCGACAACGTCGAAGAAGTCATCGAACGCGCCAAAGTCGTCGGTGAACAACTGGCAAAAACTGCAGATTACCTCGTTATCGGCGAAAGCATCCCTGGCGGCACCACAACAGCATTGGGTGTTTTGACGGCGCTGGGTGTAGATGCAATGGGCAAAGTAAGCAGCACCTTACCGAACAACCCGCATGGCTTGAAGGCTGAGGTGGTTTCGGCGGGTTTGAAGGCAGCTGGAGAAAAGTTCGGCAGCCTCAAAGGCGACCCAATAAAAGCGGTTTCCGCGGTGGGCGACCCCATGATGGCGGCTCTGGCAGGCTTAGTCATAGGTGGCACACGCCAAGCCCCCGTGTTAATGGCGGGCGGCACTCAGATGACCGCAGTCCTTGCAGTCATAAACGCACTCGAACCCAAAGCCCTCTGCAACGCCGCAATCGGCACCACACGCTGGGTAGCCAAAGACAAATCCTCTGACATATGCGGCATCGTCAAGCAATTCTCCGAAGTTCCCATCTTAGCCGCAGACTTGGATTTTGGTCCCTCTAAGTATCCTGGGCTTCAAATCTACGAAACAGGCTTAGTTAAAGAGGGCGTCGGCGCAGGAGGAGCCTCAATCGCAGCTATGGCGAAAACCGGCGGCGCAGTTGACAAGCATATTCTTCTTAAGGAGATAGAGCGTAACTATGCCTCACTGATGCAAGCAAAGTGAGACACGGTTGGCCCTTAAGCAACTTAAGAATCTTCTTTCTTTCTTAACCGTTTTCCCAGTGCAGATGGACGAAAACCTCCTCACGGACTGCGCCAAAAACATGTGGGCTTTCCCCCTAATCGGCGCTTTTTTGGGTTTGCTGGCGGGTTTGTTTGGTTGGGTTGCGCTTCAAGTCTTACCCAGCATCGTTGTGGGTGCTTTGGCGTTGGCGCTTTTGTTGTGGATGACGGGGCTGCATCACGCTGATGGGTTGCTGGATTTCGGCGACGGCATCATGGTACATGGTGATGCGGAGAAAAAAATCGCTGTCATGCATGACCAGCTCACGGGCGCAGGTGCCATCGGCTTAACCCTGATGACTTACCTTGTTACAGCATTTGCGTTTACAGAACTGGGCAGAACCGTAACAGTTGCGGGTTTGGCGGTTCCGCTGATTTTCCCTGCCTTAATCGTTGTCGAGTTATGCGCTAAACTAGCTATGGTGGTGGCTGCTTGGGCAGGCAAATCCGTTCACCAAGGTATGAACACTTCATTCCTCGCCCACATGCATGGGACAAGCGGAACCCTGCGTTTAGTTGCGGCTCTTGCGGTTTCTTTTCTTGTTGCTGTGCCGCTGTTATGGCTAAAAGGAGTCTTTGTAGTCTTAGCTGCTGTGATCTGTGGATTAGCCATGGTTGCAGTAGCCCATAAACACTTCAAAGGGGTCACAGGAGACGTATTCGGCGCCACAAACGAGTTAACACGGATGGTCTGCGTGGTTGTACTGTTGGCGGTGGTAGCATGGTTGTAGCTCTCGTAATGGCAGGCGGCAAGGGCACCCGCATGAAACTTGCCCAAGAAAAACCCCTCATCGAAGTCTGCGGCAAACCCGTAATCGAATACGTCCTTGAGGCTTTGAAGCAAGCCAAAAAAGTTGACTGCATCATCGTAGCCACATCCACCTCAACCCCCAAAACGACCACTTTAATGCGGCAACTAGGCGTCCAAGTTATAGAGACCCCGGGTAAAGACTACGTTAGCGACATGGGCTACACCGTGCAAACGTTAAAGCTGGGGGTGTTCTTGGCGATAGCGGCTGATTTACCCCTTGTGAAGGGCGAAATGATCGACGACATTTTGATGAGGTATGAGCGTTGCGGTAAACCTGCCTTGACGGTGGCGGTTCCACTGGAGACTAAAGCACGGCTTGGCATGTGTATAGATTATTCTTTCAAAGAAGGCGAGCAGGATGTTGTTCCAGTCGGTATAAACGTTATAGACGGTAGCAAACGTTACGGCGACGAATGGCTCGACCAAGACATCTACGTTTTAGACCAGCAGGAACTGGCAGTGAACATAAATACTGTTCAGGAACTGCAACTTGCAGAAAAACTGTTGACTAAAACGAAGGTATAGTTTGTTAACTCCTGCAGCCACCCTATTCCGCAGGTTTCCCCCAGTTAGATACATCTAAAACTGGCGCATATAATTGATGAAAGAAACATAATTCTAATATTAACCCTTGCAATCTCTATGAGTTCAGCGTCCATGTGGGCCGGTCGTCTAGCTTGGTTAGGACATTGGCTTTACGAGCCAAAGGTCGCCGGTTCAAGTCCGGCTCGGCCCACCACTGCAATTCTAAAAAACAATTGTGTAGAACTTGGCCCTGCTTAATTAAAATCGAGTTACCGCCTGTTTGGTGAGCGATTATTTTAAAAACCCTTCTCTACAATTACACTATTGGAGAAACAAACATGGATATTATTGGGCTTTTGATACAGATAGTCGTTGCCATCATCGTCATTGCACCCATCTTGTGGATTGTAGGCAGGTCTTTAGCGGGCAAAGATAAAGCAAAATTCACTGACGCCATCTGGATCGTCGTGTTAGGCATCATCATCGGCACAGTCATCGGCTGGTTCATCGGCGGCATAATCGCATCAATAATCATGTTCTTTGTCTGGCTGGGGCTAATCAAACACTTCTTTGACTGCGGCTGGCTCAAAGCCTTCGCGATTGCGGTCGTAGCGGTCATCATCTTCATGGTCATCGTATTCATTCTGGCGCTGATCGGCTTAGGCATCGGCTTAAGCTTACAAATACTGGGCATCTAAGTCCAGTACAACACCTTTTTTCTCTCTTTTTTGTTGGTTCCAGTTTTTGGACGGCTTGTTCGCATGCTTGGTGCTAAATTCGACTTCTCACATCACATGTTCAACCTTAAACGTGAGGAAAAAGCATGCAAAAAACAAACCAACTAGCCCTATCCGTATTAGCCGCCGTCCTGCTAAGTAGCGCCCTTTTTTCAGTGGCGTCAGCACAGGAAACAGGCACCATCGAACCAGCAGCACCCGACCCCTCAGCGTTACCTGAACCCTCAGTTGACGCTGACGCTGCAGCTAAAGCCGCCGACGGCAATGTTTCTTCAGGTGATGGCAACGCAACCGCACCTGACACCCCCGTTGGCTATGGTGACGACGTAATTTACACTATCCAAGGCGACGACGCTAAAGCAATGGTTCCGGGCGCTGAAGACGCAAACCTCCTATCCGCACAAGCCACCCCCGACTACTCAATGGTTTTCGCTGCAATCGGCATCGCCATACCCGTTATCATAGGCGCTGCACTCGGCTTAGTCGTTCACCACCGCAAACAAGCAGTCAAAACCCAAATCGCTGCCTAATTTTCCCTCTTTTCTTTTTGCTGTTGCTGGAAGGGTACAGTCACATATTCTTAAGAGCAGTCTGCCCGCATGGAATGGTAATTATGCAGTCAAGTGTCCAGTTGGAGGTGACTTGATGCCGAAAAATGACCAGAAAAACCTAAAACGCACCGCTCCACGCGTAACCGTGCCTAAACCAGAAATAACGAAAGATAAAAAATTCAAGTGTCCAATCGACCAGGAAGTCTACGACTCGAAAGCTGACTTTGAAGCGCACTGTAAAGAGGAACATGACGTGCTTTAAACCGCAATCTACACTTCTTTGACTGAGGATAGAAGCGGTAGTTTGCAGTTCCCTGATTTTATCTGATGGCTTCGTCTATTCTCGAGTCGCGCCTTGTTCGGGTGACTTCTTTGAAGAGTTCTAGGCATTCTTCTTTGGTGGGTGCTTCGATGCCTATGCTGCCGTAGGCGCCGATGTCGATTCGGTATTTTCTTCTATTGTCTCCTCTGTCTGTTGTTTGTGTAATTTTCCCCTCTCCCTTCTAGTTAACAGATTTTATTATACTAATTCGTCTAACTATTCTGCACCCAATTATAAGCTTAATCCCTGTCCACCCACAAAAATCAGGCTCCGCTCCGCATTAAACACCACAAAAACAGCATTCCGCATATAACGACCCACCCGCGGAACCAAACCTCGCGCATCTGTCCCCAACTTGCACGTCAAAGCAAACTCAAAAAACCCCAACTGCTCCACATCAATCACATCACGGTCAAGACGCGTCCGCTCCAATGTAGAGGTAACTAACTCTTTAGGGGCACGCAAAATGATTAGCCGATCCAGAAGAGATTGCTGCCAACCTTTGAGCTTCTCCACTTGCTCTGAGGAAAGTTCAGCCGTTAAGCTCTCCGCCTCTTTTGAGGTAACTTTGACACTGATTGGCATGCCTTCTGCGATGCCGTATGCTTCACCGATTGCTTTAAGCCCCGCATCTTTGCCTGTAGAGAGTTGAGATCGCAACGTCACCAGCGGTAGAGTTGCCTGAGTAACTTTTGGCTCAAAAACCCCGACATCCACCGTTAGCTGTCCCCTGCTTTCATCAACCTTTGAAACATAACCTCGCAGCACAGAGCCGACTTCGATGTTGTCGAGGCTGACGGGGCAGGTTCCAATCTCTTTTCGGGCGTAAGCAGCCGCGATTACTTCGTCTTCGCCTTCGAGGAAAACCTGAACCCACTTGCTGACGGGATTGGCAACAACTTTGGCTTCTACATCTAAGTCTTTGAATTGTTCTTGCAGAAGCTCATCTACCTGTCTAAGTTGCCCTTCATTGAATGCCTTAACAAATAACGTTAAGTTCGTCATGGGGTTTCGCCTAATAGGTGTGTTATTTCGTTGTGGAGGTTTCTAACTCTTTCTGCAGCTTCCGCCATACCCTGCTTTTGGAGGCGTTCGATTTCGGTTTCAATCGGCGCGACTTTGTCGTGGTCTATGCGTTTGTCTGCGTAGCATACGATTTTTTCTTCTATGGTTTGAGGCATATAGCTGTCTTTAGGCCAGCCGAGCCATTCGGCTTCTTCTTCAGTGATGCCTGCGCCGACATGCCGCTTTATGATGTTAATTATAGATTGAGGTAAACCGATTTGCTGCGCAATTTGGGCACCGACCAATGAGTGGTCAACATGGTGAGTCTTGGAGCGCCCAATGTCATGCAGCAATGCACCTGCTTCCACCAATTCTAAATTGACCTTGACGCCTTTTGCCTGCAGTTTACTTCCGATTTCCAGCGCAAGCTGAGTTACGGCTAAGCAGTGGTTTATGACTTGGGGTGGGCAGTTGTGGTCTTTGAGAAGCTGGATGGCTTGCTCCCTGCTCGGAAGCCGCTTGCTCACCTTACTCGCCTAGTTCCTTGCGTAAAATTTCCACTTTCGCAGAAAGCCGCTCAATCATAACTTCGTTTGCAAAGTGCACCAACGGTTTGCCGCATCCACTACAGTGAAACACTAGTTCGACTGCTTCTTCGAAGGGAATGCGTTTGCATTCTTGGCTGCCGCAGTAGTAGAAGTCATGGTTCTTTTCGTAATCTAGCCGTACGTTAAGCTTTTCGAGTACGCGGCGTTTTTGGCTTAGAATGAAGCCTTCAAGTTGGTCAGGTTGGAGTTTCCAGTGGAATATGAACCAGCCTGTTTTGGGGTCGCGGGTTCTGCGGAGGCTGACTAGTGAGTGGTCGTAGAGTTTGTAGAGGATTTTTCTGACACTGTTTAGTCGTATGCCTGTTTTGTTCGCGATTTCGTCGTCAGTGATTTCGTCTACGCCTTTTAAGTGCTCGATAAGTTTAACGGCGTCTTCTTCACCTAACGCCAAAGCCACCTTAGTTAAGGTTGAATCATCAATAGTCGATAACATGCTCTAAAGTCCTTTTGATACCATAATACTGCATCTTGCTAAAATAAAACTCTTCTTGCGAAGCTAACTCTTTTCTTTTGAGGTTTTAATTAGCTTACCCCGCGCTTTAGGTACGATGGAGATTTTGGCTCTTTCGAAAGGTTGAGCCAGTTCTTTGCCTTCAAAGTAGCGATCCAAAAAAATCGCCAACGCCGAACACTCCGAATGCGGCTGATTTCCCACCGCAACGTTGAAGTCTGATACTTCTTCGGAGTAGAATTCGCCTGGAACCTTCTGGCTGCCAACCAGCAGCATAACATCTTTGCCCTGTGCCTTGATTCGCTGTATGACGTCGCTGGTTTGGATATTTTCGCCGTATGCGGTTAGGTGTACGATGATGCCGCCTTTGTTTTTCCATTCCCTAACCGCCTTTTTCCAAGGTGTGCCCATTTCGAAGTGGAAGTTGCCGCCCCAAGCTTTGCTGATTTTGGCTATGGTCTCTTCGATGTGGGGGTCGGTGGTGTCGGCAAGAATGAACCCAGAAGCACACAACGCCCGAGCAGTCAAAGCCACATGCGTCGTCAACCGCACATCTCGCTGCACACGGTGCCCCCAACGTAGGACCACGATTTTATGGGGGTTACTGTTTGGGGGGGAGTTGGAATTTTCCATTGAGGTCTTGCACTTTCCTTTTCACTTGCTCCATCACCGAGGGGTTAGCTTCAAAGCTTACGTTGACGGAGTCGTTTGTGAATTCTTCTTTGTGGATATCTGCTTTCTGGTGAAGCCACGAAATAAACGGCATCACGTTACCTGAGAGAGGTATGCTGAATTGGGCGGCTTGATAGTTTTCGAGGACGCGCAGGATGTGTTTTTTTAGCTCTTCAAGGTTGATTTGACGTTTCGCGGAGAGCATAATGGGGTTTTTGACGTATCCCTTGAGGGCTTCAAGCTTCTGCAGGCGTTCTTCGGGTTTGATGAGATCGATTTTGTTAAGCGCAGTTACCATGGGAATGCCTGAGGCTCCAAGGCGGTTAATTGTGTCAAGGCACACATTGTTCTTCTTTTTGATGGTGTCAAGAGGCTCACTGAAATCAACCAAGAGCACGATTAAATCAGAGAATATGGTTTCTTCCAGCGTCGAGTGGAACGCCTCAATCAGCGCGATGGGTAAACGGTCGATGAAACCCACAGTGTCGGTGAGAAGGAATTTGCGGTTAGAAAACTCTATCATACGCGTCTGCGTCGATAATGTAGTAAACAGGGACTTGTCAACTAAGGCGTTTTCTGCTGTTAATGCGTTGAAGAGGGTGCTTTTGCCTGAACTCGTATACCCGGCCAAGGAAACGGTGAGGAAACCTAACTCTGTGCGTCTTTCCCGCTGCAGAACCCTCTTTTCTCGGATACGTGCAAGTTTTTTGCGTATGGTTTGAACCTGAAGTTTTATTGCATCTCGGTAAACGTCTGCTTCGTAGGCGCCTAAACCCATGAAGCCGGGTTGTTCGCTGCCTTTGGAGAGGCGGACTTTTTCTCGGGCATGCTTAAGCTCGTTTTGCAAGGTAGCTAGCTGAATTTGTAGTTGCGCCTCTGTTGTGGTGGCGCGTCTTCTGAAGAGTTCCAAGATAAGCTGGAAGCGATCCATGACTTCGACACGGGTGGCTTTGGCTAGGTTGTAGTTTTGGAGTGTCCGCAGAGGGTTGTCGAAAATTATTTTTTCAGCGCCTAACTCTTGCACCATCTTGGCGAGTTCTTCCACTTTGCCTTTACCAATCTGGTAGCGTGCGTCGGGTCGTCTTGTCTGCTCCATTTCACCGACGATAACGTAGCCCGCTGTTTGAGCTAAGCTCTTGAGTTCAGGTAAACTGGATTCTTCACGGTTCAATCGTCGCTGGACTAAGATGGCTTTCGTTTGCTGGAAGCCTCCTCATCTGCTTTACTCATATCGATGAGGTCCCCCAAAGTCAAACCTTCACCAGCCACCTTCTGGGGTACTGCTGCCGTGATTTTTTCATCTGCGATTGGAACCATAAGCTTGATTTTTAGGGCATGCTCCAAACGACCTGCAAGCTGATTATTAGGCGCTACCTTGCCGGTTTCAATGTGCCGTAGCAGTGAGGCTTTTTCGTTGATTTTTTTGCCTAAATCCTCATGTGAGAAACCCAGTTTTTCGCGTGCCACACGGATTTTAGTGGCGTAGTCATCGACAAGTTCGGTAGTGATTTGCACCTGCGCCACTGGAGGCTTCTTCATAATCGTTGGGATTTTGGTGTAGGATTTGGTTGGGCTGGGCTGCGAAGCCGCCGCGTCTGCGTAGACGATTTTGCCGTGTTTGGAGCATTCGACGCAAACGGTCAGGGTTGCACCTTCGATGTTGGCTCGTATGGGGTCGGAGTGGATTTTTCTACCGCAAACTTCGCATCGCATATGAACATAGACACCTTTGAAGTGACTTATTGATGTTATGTTTATCAAAGCTTTCGTTTAAGGTTTAGTTTTCAATATTTAGATGACCTATTAAACCTGATGCATAAAGAGCTACTAACTCATCTATGTTTATTTTTGCTATTTGTGTCCTTCTTTTCAAAAATCAGCTGTTGCAAGAACATATAAAAACGGGGCTTTTAATTTCAATGAAACAGGACAGCCATAGAGACGGGCAAAATGCGTGGTCATCGAACATATTTTCATGATAGATTTTCCTACATTCTATTAGCTGTTATGTTGACGTTATTTGCTTCTCTGTTTCTAGCTCCTGCTTTCTCTATATCATCTAACCCATGTAGCAGCTGCCATGGCAACGCGTATAACCAGCAAATAGATTTCGTTGAAACCGCTGCTCAGAACAATGTTCCTTCATCTATTCAGGTTGGTCAAACATTAACTGTAACCGTTGTGCTTCAAAACATAAACAATTCCCCAAAGTATACCCAGTTGTCAAATGTAGCCGCAACCTTGTCCTCGCAGAATAACCATTTTTCAGTATCCAATCCAACCTACAATATTGGATCACTACCAACTGGAACCGCTACCGCAAGCTGGCAGATTACAGGCACATCTGCAGGCACGGATCAATTGATAATAACAGTTTCTGCCGTCAACACGCATAAAAATGTATACTTCACTGACTCTTATTCGCCTAATCCCTCAATAACCGTAACTCAATCAACATCACCAACTCAGCCAACACCGACAGACAACCCCACAGTTACTCCTACCCCAACGCCGACGGCACCACCTAATAGCAATCCAACTGTTCAACCAACCTCGAATCCAAGCCAAACCGTAACACCTCACCCAACTAACACTGCTACCTCAACCCCTACAGCCACAAGCCAACCAACCGAACCCCCAACTCAGACTCCAGCCCCAACAGCATCCCCCTCAAACGGAAACTCAACAAACCACCTAAGCGAATTAAACTCAAACATGCTCTATATACATCCACCTTTGTCAATCGCAAGTTACGTCTTCATATTTCTATTAACTGGGCTAATTGTCAAACAAGGAAACAAAGTTGGCAAATGGACAAAGATTTTAGGATTAAGTGCGTGGGTTTTGACTGTTTTGGGTTTGGTAACTGGGATGATTTGGGCTCAAATTGCTTGGGGGAGCTACTGGTCATGGGATCTAAAAGAGATTTTGACCCTTGCGCTATTTTTGACTTTAACTGTGGCTCAAATAGCGTACTTCCATGGAAAACAGAACATAAGCAAATGGTTACTCATAACTGCTAGTGCATTAGTCGTAGTCAACATACTTAGCACCTTCATCGTTTCTGGGCTGCACTCCTTTGCATAACCCAAAGGCTTGGCCACCAAAGTTTGTTTATTAGCACGCGGGGTTAGTTTCGTAGAAACATGACAACAAGTCCAATTTTTATTACATTATGTTTATAGCTGTTGAATCAAGGTAAAGTAACGATGAATTAGGCATGGAAAACGCTAAAGAGAAAGTCAGAGCCATCGCGGATTACCAATTCGGCAAAGGCGTCGGAGCCAAACTCTTCCCAGACGACATAGAAATCCAACTTTCCCCTCGAACAGGCAGAATTCGCTACATCAACCAAAACGGAGAACGCCTCGCCACCCTGCGCCCCACCGACGGCTTGCTCTCTTTAAGCATAAAAGCCGCCCAAACCATAGCCCAAAACATACCTGAAGCCAAATGCTTCGTAACCGTCCAAAACGACGTAGCACCCTACATCGCTAAAGGCGGAGATGTGTTCGCCGTTCACGTGGTGGCTGTGGACGAAGAGGTCGGCGCAAAAGACGAAGTCATCACAGTAAACGAAAACCGAGAAGTCCTCGCAGTTGGACGCACCCTGCTCTCAGCACCCGAAATCCGTGCGTTCAAAACAGGCGTCGCCGTCAAGACACGACACGGCAGCAGGGAAAGTTAAGTATATCAAGTTGTAGCGTAAAATATGGTTAAAGGCGAATTGTATGCATAGGCGCATGAATCCCCGCGAACAGAGACGCATGATGCAACGTATGGGCATGAACATGGACAGCGTGGCAGACGTGCAGCAAGTCATCATCCGCACCGCAACCAAAGACATAGTCATCGACGAACCCGAAGTCGCGATTCTGCAGGTTCAAGGACAAAAAATGTATCAAGTCATAGGTGGACAAGTCAGCGAACAAGCCCCCTCAGCCCGAGGAGCCGCGGCGCCTGCGAAGCCGTCTTTCAGCGAGGAAGATGTGCAACTTGTCGCTGATCAAACAGGCAAAAGCCTCGACAAAGCCCGAGAGGCACTGCGAGACGCAGACGGCGACTTAGCCAAAGCGATCCTGCTGCTGCAATCCTAAATTTTTCTTTCAAACCCTGTTTTTCCTATTTAAACCATTTTAGTCCAGATTTCTTGACTAACTTTTTGTCAAGAAACCTATACAAGAACCCTTTAATCACGTAAAAAACTCATCAAATAACCATGACAGCCGCTAAGGAAGGGTTCCTATTTCTCCTTACCTTCTTCTTAGCGGCTACCATTTTCCTCCCACCCCAGATGGCTTCAGCAGAGACTAAAACGTCTGCGCCCCAATTCGCTGTAAGATACATTGACAACTCATACGATGTGCCCTTAATCACCAAGATTGTGACAAATCCCTACACTGGAGAGCCCCAAACCGTTACGGAAGGCGGCAACCACGTTGATAACAGAACCATCGAGATAACAATCGCTAACCCATCAACAATTAGCGACCGAACCTGGTTCCATTATAATTTGCGGGTGAAAGGCCATTATTCAAGCGAGTGGACTACCTTGTTTGGGGCAAACGACAGCTATGCACCTCAAATGTCGGACTCAGAGTATACTACATTGACTTTTTTTGGTTCTGGTGCTGATGGGTTCTTTGGTCCAGAAGGCGCCAAAATACCTGCACCTATGGGTGGTGTGGTTGACTTCCAAGTAGCCGTTTTAGAGCGGTCAGTAGTAACCTACGGGGATGCGCATGTCCAATTCGGCTGGGGATACAAATATATCTATACACAGATAAGCGACTGGAGCAGTACTCAAACCGTGACCATCGGCGACAGCCAACCAACCCAGAATCGGGTGGTTCCATCAGTCCCCGCGCAAACACCATCAACACAAAACCCAACTTCCATCGTACCATCAACTGCGCAACCGAACAATGAAAACGGATTTCTAGTTGGGTTAGGCTGGGAGAGAATCGCCATTATCGTTTTGGCTGTGTTTGTTGGGGTGTTGGTGGTTTTGGTGGGTGTGCTGTTTCGCAAGGTATCGAAAAAGAGCGGATAATGCTCGGTTCTGCTTGCGGATTATGCCACAACCAGTTTGCCGTCGCCAAAGCCAACCAAACCAAAAAAGCAACCCGCAACCCAAGCCGCTGGTTGTTGTTGTGTATAGGGCTTTTTCTGCAACAACAACTAAAGAAAAGCCAGTTTTGGCTTACCTCCTTCACAGTAACCAGCGATTTAGCTGCTTTAAATAAGGGAGGGGAGGTCAGCACTGAGACGTCGCGTGATGGCCAACTATATGATGTAGGTTTCTTGTATGGTTACCAGTCAGTTGTCGCCGACGATGTGCTTCAAATCGGGCAGCAGCGGCTCAAGCTTCTCCTGGCTATCCACAACCTCGATGATTAGGGGCATGTTAACTGTGAGGCCTTCCCAATGCAGCGTGGATTTTCCCCGTTTCCCGAAGCCGTTCACGCCTGTCCAGACTGTGGCGCCTTCAACGTGGGCTTTCATGAGGTAATCCATGATAAGCTTCTCGAGGCGTTTACCGCTCACTTCATCGTTCCGCTTTATGCGAATAAGTAGTTGCCACATTTTTTGTCGCATTAAACTATACTCTCCATTACCAAGTTGCCTACTGCTCTGCCTCCTCGATAAGCCCACGTTCGCTAGGATGTTTAGTATTAAGAGGATAAATTGGTTGTTTTCCAGCAGGTTCGTGGTTTCCAAAGCGAAGGAGGACATGGTGGTGAATGAGCCGCAGAAGCCGACGGTGACTTAGCTAAAGCGATTTTGCTGCTTCAATCTTAACTTTATATTTTTTAGAAATCGCTATGGGAACTGAAAGAGGAGTTTATCTCCCTCATAGAGCTTTGAGGAGCCATTACATACAAACTGTTGCCCCGTCACCACAGGCAGCGTGGTCATGTTGCCGTCTCGAAAAACCAGCGTGAGCGTAGTGTTCTGTCCGTTCCACTGCATCGTATAGAGGCGCTGAATGTGGTCGACTTCCATGACTTTGGGGTTGGGATTAGGGTTTGCTTGATAGGCGGTTGCGACTGTGCCTACGATGATGCCCGCCAAAAACGCTACCGCGATCCAGATGTATGCTTCTCTCATGTTCTCCACTGCCAAATACGGTTTTGATTACGTATCTTGCTTAATGACTGTTTCGATAAAGTCTCTTTTTTGTTGCAGCATGCAGTCACAAGGGTTTAACACTACAGGTTCAGTCAACCCCTCCTGAAAATGGACGTGTATATAGAGATGCGCGCTCAAAAAACCGAGTTACCTAAAACCATGGAAACCGACGAATTAACCACCTACGAAGCCACATGGGGCGAGATGCATGTGTAATACGATGTTTTCAAGAAACGCTTCGACGTAACGCCTTACCTCAAAGGTTTGCCCAACGACCGCGACCCCTGCCCACATTGGGGAATAATAGTCAAGGGCAAGGGAAAAATCAGCTACGACGGAAAAGAGGAAACCTTCCAAGCAGGAGACGTTTACTATGCTCCGCCGGGGCACACGGGCGTTTTTGAGGAGGGCACGGAGCTCTGGGAATTTAGCCCACAGGATAAACTGCAGAAAACCATGGAAGTCATCAGTATGAATATGGCGGCGGTGCGGAAAGCGACTCAGATGGTTTAGTCAAGGAATTTGGACTAAGTTTAGTCAAGAAACCTGTACAAGAACGCATTAATTGACCTCAAAACCCAGCTTTAAGTATGAAGGCGGCTACTAAGAAGAGTTCCTGTTTTCTCCTTATCTTCTTAGTAGCGACTGCCTTACCCCTCATCGGGGGCGCTTTTCAGGAAGGTATCAGAAAAGCCCTGCAAGGTTGCGGAATGAGGATACAACCCGTTGCTATAGAAAAGAAGCGTCTCTGGTAAGAGTGTTTAGAAGAAGAATTTGTTCTTTATATAAGGGAGGGAGAGAGGAGGCAAAGCAAAATAAGGGTCTATAAAAATCGCGCCTACTCCTTTTTGGTTTTGCTCATTAGGTTTTGGGCTACCTCAAGGTCTTTGGTTGTGTTGACGTTTAGGACGACTTCGGTTTCCTCGGTTATTATGGCTGCTGTTTCGATTTTGCCTTCACCCAAAGTTTGTCTACCGTTTATGATGTTGACGCCTGAAACCGCATACCACACGCCCTGGTACTCGTCAGTGCTGGAAATCGACAATCCCAAAGCTTGCCGCTTCTCGATGGGCACAAACACCGCCAAATAGTCTTTTCCGCAAACCTCAAACTCGCTGACCACTCTATCCAGAACTTTGCCCGTTATGGCCGGCACATCAGACGGCATCGTCAAAACCGCCCCCATCCAACCCAACTTCGAAACTGCTTGCTTCAAATCGTCATGGTAGCCTTTTGCGTCTGTGCGCAGCACTTTCCAGCCCTTGCTTTTGCAGTGTTCCTCCGTTTTAGGCGTATTGGCGCTTGTGATAACGTAGAATTCGGAAATTTTTTTGGCGTTTAGGACTGCTTCGGCGACCCAATCAATCAGTGGTTTCCCCAGGAAAGGGAGCATCGGTTTCTCTGTTGGTAACCCCATTCTGCTGCCTCTGCCGCCTGCCATAATCAGTGCTGGAACCTTCAAGCCGCCACCCCCAACATCAAAACCACTGCAAACAGAAGCAAAGTAACCGCTCGTGCCACTTCGTTGGTTGCTCCAATCATGTCGCCGCTGACTCCGCCAAAGACGCTGTTTGAAACTTTATTCATGACCAACGCCACTGGAACACTGACAAACACTAAGGCCACTGCTGCCAAACCGAGCAGCGGGTGACCTGTAAAGTAGAAAACTGGGTAAACAATCAAGACGGAAAGCAGGTATGCGACTGTGTTTAGGTTTTTTTTGGCTTTTGCAAGAAAAATCGAGCCCAACCCTTTATGTGAAGGTTTTCCAATCCATACAATCGTCACCATCGCAAGCTTAGCTGAAACTTCCGCCAAAACAATGGCTGCAAAGGCGAAAGCGGGGTTTATCAAGAACAAGCCTAAAAACGCCGAAGCCTCCACAGCCAACGCCAAAACTGCGCCTGCACCTGTTACCGTCCAAGCATGCGCTTTCATTTTTCGCTCGTGCAGGTTGCGTAAGCCGACTGCGTTGCCGAGGTCGATTAAGCCGTCGAAGTGTTGCAGTCCTGTAAGTACGAGCAGGAACGCGATGGTCATGGCTGCTGGAATTGCCGTTGACAAGAGCGCAATGTGTAAGGCGATGTAGGAGTTTGCTAAACCCAGCAGAAACGCCACGATGGCGCTGGAAGCTAAATAGTATAAGCCGCCCAGTATCCCGATTAAGCCGCCGACGACGGGGAAAAGCCACATGTTTTGGGCTGTGGTGAAGATGAAGTCTTCTTTTCCGCCCACTGGGATTATGGTTAGGAAAGAAAGTAAATCCCTAAAAACTTTTATAGCTTTCATCGGCGACATATACCTACAACTCGCCTGTAAATAATATATAGGCTTTATCGTGACTTTGAGGGGCAAAAATGGAAGGGCAAAATGTGCTGGTTACTGGCGGAGCAGGCTTCATAGGTTATCATCTCTGCAGTAAACTTTCAGGCTTAACGGATAAATTAACGATTTATGATAACCTGTCAAGCGGCACCATGCAGAACGTAAAAGATGTTCCAAGGGCGAAATTCGTTAACGGGGACATCTTGGATCTAAAAACCCTCTGTGACCTGCCTAAACAAGATGTAATCTACCATTTAGCCGCTCAAGTCGTCGTCGGCTACTCTATGGAGAATCCGCTGGTGGATTTCGAAACCAACGCCAAAGGTACCCTCCACGTGCTGGAAAAGGCACGCAAAGACGACGCCAAAGTAGTTTTCGCTTCGTCTGCAGCAGTTTATGGAAACCCAACTGTTTTCCCCACACCTGAATCATACGGTTTTCATCCCTTCTCTTGTTACGGGTTAAGTAAAGTCGTCGGCGAACAATACTGCCAAATGTACAAAGAGCAATACGGTTTAGAAGTCGTCATAACACGGTTCGCTAATGTCTATGGGTTGCGTTGCCACGGCGTCATCCATGATTTCCTCGAAAAACTCGCTAAAGATCCAGACAAACTTGTAATTCTGGGCACAGGTAAACAGTGCCGTGACTTTGTTCATGTCTCTGATGTTGTAGCGGCGTTGATTCTTCTGGGCGAAAAGGAAGGAATCAATGGTGAAGTTTACAACTTGGGCTTAGGAAAAACTACTTCTATACTTGAACTCGCTGACCTTATCTTGTCAATCCTTAACCTTCAGAACCGAACGAAAGTATCCACAACAGGCGTCTCATGGCAAGGTGACGTAAGTAAAATATGGTTCGACATAACCAAATCCCAAAAAGAACTTGGCTGGACACCCAAAGTCACTCTCGAAGAAAGCATAAAAGAAGTCATCGCTGACAGGAAAATAACGATATGACCGCCCCCTCGCGAGCTCGAGGATTAATCGCGTTACTGCGTTTGCCTTATTGGATGATGACTGGCGGCTTAGCAGTTTTAACCGCTTTTGCCATACTCAAAGGTAACTTTGCAGATATCTCAACTACATTGGGCAACGTCAACGTTGGGGTTGTTGCATTGTTGGCTTTCTTTTCCATGTCTTTTATCGCTTCAGGCGGATTTGCCATAAATGACTACTATGACCGCAGAAGCGACGCAATCATCAAACCTAAGCGCCCCATTCCATCTGGTGCTCTCTCCTACAAGACGGCTGTCCTCATTTCAGGGATATTCTTCGCCTTAGGGTTAATTTTGTCTTCATTGATTAACTGGCTTAGTTTCGCCATCATCGCAGTTGATTCACTTCTGCTTCTGTTTTACTCTTATCTAATTAAACGCAAATCAGGGTTCGCCGCTAACCTGCTAATGGGTGTCCTAACTGGCACAGCTTTCCTCTTCGGCGAAGCAACATTCACAGGCAAAGTAAGTTTTATCTCGCTAAGTCTCTACCCCATCGCTTTCGGCACCATAGGCGGCAACATCCTGCGTGACATTTTCAGCGTGGAAGGCGACGCTAAAGTTGGTTACCCAACTTTACCTCAAAAAATCGGCAACATCAGCGCTGCAAAAGTGGGCGGAGTATTCTTCCTCTTAACTGGATTACTTGCACCGTTACCTTACTTCCTAGGAGAATTCACTGTTTACTATTTGCCTCTAATTCTGATTTGGAGTGCTCTGCTAATCTATTCAGCACTTCGCCTGTTTACTTCCGCCAAGACCCTTAAGAGCATCAGAAAGTACGAACGCATCGTAACCATGTCAATGATGTTGCTAATTTTGGCGCTGATAGTTGAAGCAATCCTTGGAGTGCTACTATAGTGAGTGAAACAAAAAGCATTTGTCCTGAGTGCCAAAAGAAAATCGACGCCCAACTCCACAACAACAGTGGTAAAATCCAAATAACCAAACAATGCCCCGAACACGGCGAATTCAAAGCCACCCACTGGCAAAGCCAACCCATCTTTGACCACATGCAAAAATACGACCAATTCCAGTACCTCGGTGACCTTAACGCACCCAAAAACCCTGAAGGTTGCCCCTATGTTTGCGAAACCTGCAAAAACCACGCGTCAGGCACAGTTATCGGAGTAATCGACGTAACCAAACGCTGCAACTTCCATTGTGCAGTTTGTTTCTCCACTTTTCCCGGGCAAGGTGACGATTACGAACCCACCAAAGAAGCACTCATCGACATGCTGGAATTCGCGGCTAAAGCCAACCCGAAACCGCCAGCGATTTTGTTCAGTGGTGGAGAACCGCTTGAACGGGAAGATATGCCTGAAATAATCGCCGCTGCACACCGCCTAAAATTTATGACCATTTTGGCGACCAACGGCACCCACTTGGTCAGCGACGAAGGTTTAGCTAAGCGGCTAAAAGATAATGGGTTAAACATCGTTTACCTTTCTTTCGATAGTTTTCATGAGGAATTTAACAAGAAAGTCCGCGGGTTACCCTTGGTGGACATTAAGCTAAAAGCTATCGAGGTTTGCCGAAAACACGACATGGAAGTGATCTTAGTCAACACACTCATGAAGAGCCTCAACGACAAAGAAGTCGGCGACATGATTCGCTTCGCAGCCAAAAACACCGACATCGTCCGCGGCTTAATCTTCCAACCCATCGCTTTCACAGGAAGAGCCACAGAGAACCCGTTCCGAGAAAACTTCCGCGAATGGAGCTTCGCCGAAGACGTAGAGAAACAAACACACGGCGAAATCAAAACCACCGACCTGTTTCCCATGTCCGTGATGACTTCCCCCATCAAAATCATGCGTAAATTCATGCAGAAACCCTGGCCGCTTTTCAGTTGCAGCCCCCAATGCGGCATCGTCAACTGGGTTTACGTTTCGCCGAAGAATGGCAAAATGTTCCCCATCAACCGCTTCGTAAACTTTGACCGCTTCTTCAACACCATACGCAAAACCGCTGAATCCGCTGAATCAAAAAACAAAATGCAGCTGCTTTCCTCGCTGTTTATGGGCTCCATGATTTCAATGAACATGTTGCTGGTTACCAAAGAAGTCGGCACCTTCACATTGATGAAGAGTATTCTGCAGATGCATGTTGCGCCTTCGTATAAGTCGCTGGGCAAAATCCGCCGTCGCATCTTCCTGTTGGGTTGCATGGCCTTTATGGACAGCTACAACTTTGATGTTAACCGCGTTCGCAGATGTGTCGTACACTACATCACGCCTGACAAAAAAATTATCCCCTTCTGCGCATACAACAATGTTCACCGGGTCGCCATCGAAAAAGATTATGCTGAACGCCAAAAGAAAGCCGCACTACAGCAACCTCCAAAACCCCCGCAAAAACAGGAACTCCCCCCTATTGCATCAACAAAGAAACGCAAAAAATAACCTGCTTCTCTGCAGCCTGTAGATAGGGATTTCTTTATCGATGTATGTTGAAGGTTGGGAAAAAGTTATAGAGCACGCAAACATTAAGCCATACCAAAATAACCTATTGGATGTAACCTTTCATGCCAGAAATTCGCGTAGCAATCGTTGGCGTTGGCAACAGCGCATGTGCCCTCGTACAAGGAACCCAGTACTATAAAGACGCAAAAGAAAACGAATCCGTCCCAGGCTTGATGCATGTCAACTTCGGCGGCTACCACATCCGCGACATACGCTTCGTCGCCGCGTTTGAAGTAAACAAGGATAAAATCGGCAAAGACCTATCCGAAGCCATCTGGGTTAAACCCAACTGCTGCGAAAAATTCTCAGACGTCCCACACCTCGGCGTAAAAGTCTCACCCGCCCCAATTCTTGACGGCGTTGCACCTCACATGCGTGAAACCTTCAACGTCTACGATGGCAGCGCAACCAAAGAATCCGTGGTTCAAACTCTCAAAGACGCCAAAGCAGAAATCCTCGTCAACTATCTCCCAGTGGGCAGCCACGACGCAGTCCGCTTCTACGCACAATGCGCCATAGACGCAGGATGTGCTTTTGTGAACTGCATGCCTGAATTCATCGGTTCTGACGCCACGGGTGAATGGCCCAAAAAATTCGAAAAAGCTGGGCTGCCCGTCTTAGGCGACGACATCAAAAGCCAAGTCGGCGCAACCATCCTGCACCGCACCCTTGTCAAGCTTTGCCTTGACCGAGGCGCAATCGTAGATGAAACTTATCAGCTTAACCTCGGCGGCGACACCGACTTCCAAAACATGACCGTTGAAAACCGCCTTAAGTCAAAACGCATCAGCAAAACCGAAGCAGTAACCAGCCTTGTACCGTACAATTTGCCTACTAGAATAGGACCCAGCGACTTCGTTCAGTTCCTCGGCAACAAGAAAATCTGTTACCTATCGATTAAAACCCGCGCATTCGGCGACCGCCCCATAAATATAAGCGCAAAACTCGAAGTCGAAGACTCCCCAAACAGCGCAGGCGTAGTAATCGACCTTATCCGCGCAGCAAAAATCGCATTGGACCGCAAAATCAGCGGCGCATTGCTCAGCATGCCCTCATACGCCTTCAAGCATCCG
This sequence comes from Candidatus Bathyarchaeota archaeon, assembly GCA_026014685.1. Classification (NCBI taxonomy): domain Archaea; kingdom Thermoproteati; phylum Candidatus Bathyarchaeota; species Candidatus Bathyarchaeota archaeon. The sequence continues at coordinate 113,369 of JAOZHW010000001.1, read as the reverse complement.
CCTAAGCAGGTTCCCGACAGCCAAGCACGCCAAGACACCGAAGACTGGATCGCAGGCAAACGCGAAAGATAAACAAAAAATTTTTGCCCAAAAATGGGCTTATTCTTCTAATTCCTTCTATATAGCGTCAACTTTTTTTGCTAAGTCGCTGACTGCGTTTTTTATTTCTGCAAGTTCGCTGTTCATCTGAAGTTTAGCATTTGTTTGCGGGTTTTTCTGTCACATGCCTTCTAACCCGAACGTTACGGCGAATGTGATGATGAAACCATAAAACATGCAGACTCGCAACGATGTCTAAGTAAATGTTTTGCCGCCAACATAGAGGTACATGGCTAATTTACTGTTCCCCCATAAACCAACTAGACACTTGCACAACCAACAATCGTTAAACCTTTTATGTCTGAGGCGAAATTGTTACACAAAAGGAAGGTCACAGATCATGGTAAAAGTTGAACAGTACGAAGTGCCAGAAGGACTCTACTACACCACAGACTTCGCCTGGGTCAAAGTGGAAGGCGACAAAGTCCGCGTCGGCATAACCGACTACGCCCAAAAATCCCTCCGAGAAATAGTCTACGCCGAACTCCCCAGCGTCGGCACAGAAGTAAAACAGAAGGAACCATTTGGAACGTTGGAATCCGTCAAAGCGGTATCTGACTTGGTCTCAGCCATCAACGGAACAGTTGAAGAAGTCAACGAAGAAGTCCAATCCAAACCCGAAACCCTAAACGAAGACCCATACGGCAAAGGCTGGCTACTCGTCGTCAAACCAAGCAACCTACAAGCTGACCTAGCAAACCTCCTCGACTTCGACAAAGCCGTCGAGTGGCACAAAGCACAAGTAGCAGGTAAATGCTAAGGCGAAGCGGATGGCAAGGCGCATAATCATCATCGGCGCAAACGCATCAGGTGTAGATGCAGCTTCTGCCGCACGTAAAAAAGACCGCACCGCAGAAATAACCCTAATCTCACAGGAGAAAACTGCAGGCTACTCCCGTTGCGGACTGCCGTTTGTCATCGCCGGACACATCCCAAGTTTTAACGAGCTGGTAGTTTATCCACCTGCATATTTCCAGATGCAAAAACTCAACCTGCGCCTAGAAACCAAAGCCACCGCAATCAACACCAAAGACAAAACCGTCACAATCCAAACCAAAGACGGCGCAACCGAAATCCTCCCATACGATGTCTTAGTAATCGCAACCGGAGCCGATCCATTCATGCCGCCAATCAAAGGCAGAGAAAAACAAGGTATCCTTAGCTTACGTAGCATAGAAGACGGAGAACGCATCGACGCAGCGGTGAAGGCAGGCGCCAAATCCGCAGTTATAATGGGTGCAGGCTTAATTGGACTGGAGTTAGGTGTGGGTTTGATGGAGCGTGGCCTCAAAGTCACCATCGTGGAAATGTTGCCTCAGATTCTACCGCAGCTCCTCGACGCAGATATGGCGAAGCTTGTGCAGCAGCATCTTGAAGAAAAAGGCATGCAAATCTTACTAAACAAAACCGTTGAGGAATTCCTCGGAGACGACAAAGTCACCGCCGTAAAAGCAGGCGGAGAAATCATTACAGCAGACATGTTCATTAGCGCGTTTGGCGTGCGCGCCTCAACCAAACTCGCCTCAGACGCAGGAATTCCACTGGGCGAAACTCGTGCGATTAAAACCAATGGCCGCATGGAAACCGAAGTCAAAGACGTCTACGCAGTGGGCGACTGCGCGGAAGCCCCAAACATCATCACCCACAAACCCGTCTGTCCACAACTAGGCACAGTGGCAGTGCGGATGGGAAAAGTAGGAGGCGCAAACGCAGCAGGCGATTACTCGCTTTTTGGAGGCGTTTTAGCTTCTGCGGTTACCAGACTCTTTGAAATTGAAGCAGGCAATACGGGTTTAACTGAAACCGCAGCACAACGGAACCGAATCGAAGTCGTCACAGGCGCAATCAGCAGCAAAACACGCGCCGACTATTACCCAGGCGCAACCCCAATAAAAGTTAAGCTCGTCGTAGAAAAAGAAAGCCAACGCATCATTGGAGCGCAAATCGTAGGTGGGGAAGAAGTCACGCAGCGCATAAACTGCATCAGCTTTGCCATACAAAAAGGCATGACCGTGCGCGAGTTGGCAAAAGCCGATACCGCATATGCGCCGCCATTAAACGAAACGTGGGAGCCGATGGTTTTAGCGGCTGAAATGGTGCTTATGAAGCTCCGATGAAGCGGCTTTGCTGTGGCTCCTCGCTATTTAAGGGGTGACGGTTCCGTGCCCGAAACTGCGTAAACTACGCTTTATAACGGAGGGGAGAGAGGCGGCAAAGAACAGCGTGGTTCCAACATGTGCGGTACAGAATCATGTGGTTATGCGATTTAGAGAAAAAACGTGACAGAACCTCAAGGATTTTTTTGGCTTGTATTTCTTTGGCTATGCCCAAAAACTCTTTGAGTACTCGCCTAAAACTCCTTCATAGATGCGCTTGGTGTCCTGAGCGATTTTTGCCCAATCATACTTTTCTTGTATTCGGCGATAGGCGTTTTCCCGCAGGTACCTGGCGTAGCCTTCGTCTTTGAGGACTTTAGTTATGCCCCAAGCCAGCGAATCAGGGTTGTTTGAGTAAACCTTTACGCCTGTCACGTCGTGTTCGATGATTTCTGAGAGGCCACCTGTGTCTGAGGCAACTACGGGGCTTTTTGCTGCCATCGCTTCCAAGGCCACGATACCAAACGGTTCAAACAGCGACGGCACAACCGACACATCCGCGCATTTCTGTAATCTAAACAGGTTGGCTTCATCCATGAAGCCTTCAAAGAGCACCTTATGCTCCAACCCCATGCTGCGGACGATGTTGAGGAGTTGCTCTTTCATGTAGCCGCTACCGACGATTATGAATTTAGCGTTAACTTGGCTGAGTATTTTGGGTACCGCGTTTATGAGGACATGTATGCCCTTCTCGTAGACTAATCTGCCGACGTAGAGGACGATTTTTTCTTCAGACAAAGCAAACTTGCCACGGAAATCTGAGGGCACATCAACGTCGTAGTTCTGTGGGTTCACCCCGTTGGGCACCATAACCATCTTGTCGTTAGGCAACCCAAAAACGTACTTGACGTGGTTAATCATGTAGTCGCTGCAGCAGATAACCTTCCACGCTTCATAGGTGAGCCAAGCTTCGGTTTCATGTATCATTTTCTCAGCAGTCGTGTTAAGCCCGTTACGTCTACCCATCTCAGTGGAATGCATAGTCACCAAAAGCGGCTTACGGAAAATATGCTTCAACCCAATGCCCGCATCCGCCACCAACCAATCATGCGCGTGGATAAGGTCGATTTTGCTGGAGATTTTCTTCATAAGCGCAGCCGTTTCCTTCTGCATGTTCATGTTCATCAGGTAAACCCACGTGGCGAAGTCAGGCGAAGGGTTCTTGTATGAGTCGATGCGGTAGACTTCTACGCCGTCGACGACTTCGTGTGCGGGGGCTCCTGGGAAATCGCAGGTTACCACGTAGACTTTGACGTCTTGTTTAGCGAGGTGTTTGCTTAAAAAGTAAATGTGAGGCGAAATGCCTCCGATGACTCTGGGCGGATACTCCCAACTTAGCATCAACACGGACAGCTTATGTGCCATTCTTCTTCGCCTCCACAACAGCGCTGTAGACTCTCAGAAAGTCACTTATGCCACTATCTGAGTTAGGGGGAATAACCGAAATTTTCTGGGCGGGCACCTGATATATTCGGGCAACTTCCTCTTTCATCCACTCCGACTTCACAGTAACAGCGTCTGCTTCATAAAAGCCGAGCCACTCTATACTTTTAATCGCTAAATTGTAAGAGGAATTTGCAGTAGGCGAACGGTGATCCTCCAAACTCTCAACCGAATAAACAAACGGAATGCCTAAACCGTTCTTGAGGGCAACCGCCGCAGGGATAAAGTGCCAGTCAAAAACGTCTATAAGATCGATTTTTTTGCCTGAACTGTAGTAAACATTTGCTGCGGCGCGTTCAACCTCTTGATTCAACGTAAGCACCCATGTTAAGACGCCGATGTGTGTTTTCACGGGGTTAACTACCCGGATAGCTTTGACCCCACTGGACTCTTTGGCTTCACTCATCGTGTGCTCATCATAGGTTACAACGTTAACTTCCACTTTGTTTTGGGCAAGACCTGTTGCTAATGCCTTAACGTACTCGGCAAGTTGACCCACCACTCGAGGCGGATACTCCCAAGAAAAAACGATGGCACGCAACATAACGTTTCACTAAGTAAACAGCGAGCAGACTTTGATTATTCCTCGTCCATTCAAGTAGTAACGTTTCTTGCCTTCGTTGTCTATGAAACTTTCAGCGAACCCTTCCGACTTGTATTGGTCAAGGATGCCTTCGATTTCGTTTTGGTCTCTCTGCAACAACCGCGCCACTTCCTCGCCTCGCCGCGCCAAATCAGCCGCGGTTGCGCATAGGTTATGGAGGGTTTGCAGGACTTTGTCGGGGAACGGCAGTTCTTCTCTCATATCTATGTCTCCGTGTCACCAAATAGTACAGCAAATCAGCTATTAAACCGTTGCAGCTACGCAAGTTTAGTTGCGTCAGTGACTTCCTTGCTCTGAGCAGCAAAGCGTTCCTTGATTACGGCGACGAGGGCTTTTCGCAGTTGTGCCCCCTTTTCTTTCTTCAAAGTTTTAATTCTAGTCGCTAATTGGGGGTCTTTGAGCGAATGCCGCACCCAGCTCTCAAAGTCACCGTTGCCCACATGAAACTCAAGCGCTGCAACATCGACGGTTTTGATTGCCTTCAAGAATCCTTTTAGGCTCCACGCGGAAACGCCAGTGTAAAACTCTTTCCCGCTGTCGGTGTGGAATAGGAAAGGCTCGTTCGCCGTCAAAATTGCCAGCCGAAGCCGCGCCTCAAAATCGTTAATCAACGTCTGCGCTGCCACGAAGGCGTCCATGGGTGACTCGTATGGGCTAAAGTAACTGTGCACTTCTCCCGGTCCGCCTCCTGCAGTGAACATGTAGTAAAGGTGGTCGCTGGTTTGGAAGTCCCGCCACAAACGCAGAAACTCTTTATCGTCTGCTTCCTTGACTAGCGGTTCGAGTCTACGCAGAGTCGTATAGTAAGCCCACTGCATGACGTTGCCCAGCCAACCTGATTGGTCACGCTGGATGTCAGCCCAAGAAACCGTGCCTTGCGATTCAGGCACATCAACTTCCCCTGCTGAAGCGTGTTTGTCGACGACTTCTGAAGGGGTCACCATCTGCAAGTGGTCATATTTTAGGATACAGTCGGGGAGATGCTGGAGGAAACTGTGGATGCCTGTCTCTGGCCAGTGGTGTTCGCCGAAGGTTTCGTAGTCGGGGAAGATGTTTATGACTTCGCCTTTAGTGGTCGCGAGCCAGTTTGCGTATTTGTCGGCGGTTAAGGGCCACTCAGGCCACCACCGAGCTGAAAAGCGGAAACCAACATCATCAGTTAACTTGTAGTTGCGGAGTAATACACGAATTTTCTTTGACCCTTTAGGAGTGTAGATAAAGTTGGGGGATTTTTCGCCCAAAATCTTCTCCACCCCCTCAGTGTAGATGCCCTTATACCCCATGTCTTCCACCGTTTTGGCGATAGTATTGTTATAGAGCAATTCGGTGTTCTCAAAAACAGTCGGGGTGTAACCGAGAAGGTCTTTGACGGTTTGCTTGTGCAACTGTGCTTGAGCGATGAATTCTTCTTTTTCAGGGTACAAGCTGGCGATGGAGTGATAATAGGTCTGGTTTAGGAACTCCGCACTTCCAGAGGCAGCAAGTTGACGGAACGACTCCAGCAGGTCTCTGTCAAACATTTCGCATTGCTCTAAAAAGACTCCAGAGAGGCTGAAAGAAAATTTAGCTTGCTTTTTACAGTGTTTATGTCTGTCTATGGTGTCGAGGATGATTTGGTTTGAAGGAAAGTAGCATTTACGTGCTGCACGTTTAAAGATTTCTTTGTCGACTTCGTGGTCGAAGTAGTAGTTGAAGAGTTCTTCTTTGGTTTGGCGCCGAAAAACTTTTCCTTCCCAAAACAGGTTCCGCCGCAGCCGATGTGGCTGGTGAACTTCAAACACAAACACAACATCCGTCATAAAGTGCCCTCTAATCATTCAATACAAAGAAGGTGAGCTATTTAATTTGTTGCCCAACAGTGTTCCATGAAGCTTTTTAGGAAAAATAAAATCCCTTCAACACCACAAATTCAATGCTTACAAGAAGAAAAATAAGCTAATTGACTGCTTTGAGTCAAATAATTTTGTGGTTCTCACCCTAAACTTCGTACCCAGTTGGGTCAACTACACCTGCATCAGCAAAGGCTTTTTTGCGGTTCACACAAGACTCGCATCTGCCGCAGTGCACTTCACCATCACGGTAGCAAGACCACGTCAACTCGAACGGCACACCCAACTCTACACCCTTACGGATCAGCTCCGATTTTTTGCTGCCGCTAAACGGTGCTTTGATGGTGATCTCTTCACAGGTGCCCAATCTAGCGGCTTTTTCGAAGGCTTCGTAGAATTCTCTGCGACAGTCGGGATAGAATGGTTCATCGCTACCCTGCGCCCCATAGAAGATGTGTTTTGCTCCGACAGTGACTGCGTACGCGACGGCTGCGGAGAGGAAAATTGCGTTTCGAAAGGGCACGATGATGGGTGCACTGAATTCCGCGGTCAGGGGGATGTCGCGGTTGACAAGCGAGGTGGCGCCGCTGAAGATGTCTTTGAGGGCTGAGAGGTCAATGATTTTGGTGTTTGCTCCAAGTTTTTCTGCGATTTTCTTGGCGGCCTCTGTTTCTTTGACGGCGATTTGGCCGTAGTTGAATGTTATGGGGTAGATTTGGTATCCTTGAGCTTTAGCCCAATACGCAACGGTTGCCGAGTCGGGACCACCGCTAAGTACAACGACACATTTCTTTTCTAATTTTTCCCCAACCATCTTTGGAGGACTCCTGTTCTTTTCAATATCTTAAAAACTGGCCAGCCGACCAATACGCTTGCGATAATGTTTCCTATGGCTACATAGACGATTGTGAGCAGCAGGGGCAGGTCATAGAGGTATGAGAGCATCCAACCAACAGTGACGCCGATGACAGCGGAGTATGCTAGGCATGTTGCAATTACGGTGTAGTCGTTTTGGGTCCGTTTGTAAACATAGTAGATAACGTACGCCATGATAAATGAGGGTATGGTGTTGAGTAGGTCGAGTAAGCCTGCGGTGGAGAACATGTTAGCGATGAATACGCCGAGTGTGTGACCTAAAACTCCTGCGACGCCAAGCAGGGGAATTGTGGCTAGTAGGGCATCTGCGATGCGAACCTGAATAGGTCCATAAGAAAAAGCTCCCAGAACAACTACTAGCGTCGCATACAATGCAGCATAGACTGATATTATAGCTAAGTCTTTAGTGTGTATTTTTAAGTTCATTTTTCTCCCTATCCCGGGTTTTATATTTGATTGGCGGAACGGGTAGGAGATTCCACTCACCCGCCAATGCGCCATACACACCACGCACTTACCTAAAAACTTTTAGCTAAAGCCGTCTTCGCGTGGTTTTTGCTCAGTTTGCATTCTGAGTCTTGGTGTTGTTTTTAGCGGTATGGAGCGGTGATGGGCAAAAATGAAAGTTAGTGTAGCTTGATATATTATGCCTCTCAAAAGTAACTCATATGACATATTCCCACTAAGAAATAATCGCTTTAATAATGCTAACCTATCATTCTGATTAAAAAACTATTGGACATTTGATTATGATCATCTTAGGGTTAAACTTTGCCTATCATGATTCGACAGTTTGCATAGTGAAAGATGGAAAACTAGTTGTTGCGCTAGAAGAGGAACGGCTCACAAGGCAAAAGCACACTAGCACTTTTCCTGAACAAGCAATTAAACGCTGTCTAGAGATTGCCGGGATAGAACCTAAGGACATTGACCATATCGCGATTTCTACACGTCCAAGACTTGACTGGCAAAAAAGCCGTCTACAGCCTCAAACTTGGCCGCAGAATAAGACCTTTCCTACAGCTCGAAATAATGAGCTACATTTACAAGCGAAAAATTCTCAATGAATGGCTAAACGCAACGTTTGCTGCAGGCAATAAGCCAAAAATACATTTTGTTCCTCATCACCTTTCACATGTCGTCGGTTCTTTCTTAGTGAGCCCCTATGAAAGGCCGCTTTGCTGTCAGTAGACGGCTGGGGCGAGTGGGCCTCGACTTTCAAAGGAACCGGAAGAGGAAACACTTTCAACCGCATAAGTCAAGATTATTTTCCCTACTCTTTGGGCATGGCGTATGAAGCAGCTACAGTTTTCTGTGGTTTTAGGGGAAATTATGACGAGGGCAAAACAATGGGGCTTGCACCTTTGGGTAACCCAGAAACTTTCGGCAAGATTGTAGAAAAAATGTTTTGGGTTAACGACGACATGTCAATCGGCGTCGATCTGTCATACTTTGATGCACGATATTATTCGTTTAGTTGTGGCAAGAAATTCTGCGAAACCTTTGGGGCACCACGTGAGAGGATCAAAACCGCCAAATTTGAGCAACGCCATCTCGATGTTGCCGCCGCCTTTCAGAAGCAACTCGAAGAATGCATGCTAAAAATGGCCCGCTTGCTACATGAACGCACACAGGAGGATTACTTGGTGATTGCCGGTGGTGTTGCCCTTAACAGTGTAACCAACGGCAGGTTGGTTCGGGAAAGCGGATTTAAAGACTTGTATGTCATGCCAGCGGCGGGTGATAACGGGACCGCGATTGGTGCGGCATTTTACGTGTACAACTGCATCTTAGGGCAGCCTAGAAGTTATGTTCATGACAACCCGTTCATAGGCAGCGAATACGCAAACTCCGACATCGAGAGGTTACTTGCTGCGTTTAAATTGAAGTACAAATACCTTCCAGATACCAAACTAGAAACTGAGACAGCCGAACTACTGCAAAGTGGTCATATAATCGGTTGGTTCCAAGGGCGAATGGAAATTGGACCGCGCGCTTTAGGCAATCGGAGCATCCTTGCAAATCCAACATTACCAGACATGAAAGAAAAGATAAACGCGCAGGTAAAGCACCGAGAAGCATTTAGGCCTTTCGCGCCCGCCTGTCCAATAGAGGACACACCAAAGTTCTTTGAACAAAATGTGGCGGACCCCTTTATGCTAAAAGTTTGTCGTGTACTACCTGACAAACAAGCAGTTATTCCAGCAGTTACTCATGTCGACGGAACGGCGCGCCTACAGACAGTTCATCGAGAAACCAACCCGCGGTTTCACCGCTTGCTAAAAGAGTTCGAGAAACTAAGTGGTGTTCCAGTTCTTTTGAACACTAGTTTCAATGTGATGGGTGAACCGATTGTGGAATCGCCACTGGATGCCATTCGCTGCTTTTTCACAACTGGTCTTGACTATCTGGTTCTTGGAAATTATGTTATTAACAAGGTGTAACTGGTCAACGGGTTTTCTTTTAGCTGTCTGCCGTTTTTATTTGTATGCAGTCAACTCTGCAGCGCAGTCAAAATTTGTCTGTCTCTAACTACAACGAATCAGACCTAAAAAAGAGACCACAATATTGTTCGAAGGTTGTTGTGTATAGGGCTTTTTCTGTAACAACAACTAACCAAAAAACATGCAACCGCAGCTTAGCGGTCCATGGAAGTTTATGGTTGAAACAGGATGTTTATATTGGAATCTAGTGTTAGTGACTACGCAAATAAGGATGGATATTTCTACTCATAGCAGCATACGCAAAAGAAAGCTTGTGCTACAACACAATCCACATACCTAAAAATGTTTAGCCAAAACCAAAGTCACAAATTTGTTCTTTATATAAGGGAGGGGAGGTCAGCTTTGAGACGTCGCGTGATTTTCAGCAGGTGCGGATACGGAACCGTATGCGCCCCAAAATACTGGGAGATCGCGAAGAAATCGCAGTTGGCCACTCAAGCCTCTGAAGCCTCCCATCGACTACCAAAAATTTTGAACTGTAAATAATACAAAGAGCGTTCTCAAGAGATGTGACATGACACACTCTTTAGTGACGTTTTTTATTTAGGGCTAGAAAAAGCAGCTTTATTTTAGTTTCTTAATTTGCGTAACTTCTTTAAAACCATGTTTGCATAGTAGTTGTGAGGAATCAATTTGTCCATTCAAAATATCCCTGAAGCTAACACCATCTTCTTCGTCTGGTTCAACCAGTACAGTGGCATTCTACTTAAAACTCCCACCAAAACACTCGTCATCGACCCCGTGGACATTAAACCAAAAAGTCTCCCAGTCGTTGACGCCATCCTAATCACCCATGAACACTACGACCACCTTGATCCCCCACTCATAACCGCCGTCCAAAAAGCCACTGGTTGTGTCGTCATCGCCGACCCCGCTTCAACCAATAAACTCCAACACGTCATCCCAAATGATAAACTCCGAGAAATCAAGCTTGGAGAAGAAACCAGAATCGGTGCTGTCACCATAAAAGCGGAAAAAAGCAACCACCCCGCTCAAGCCCCCAACACTTACATAATCACAAGCGAGGACAATGTGAAAGTTTACCACACTGCTGACAGTCTGCCGTTTCCTGAGTTAGCGTTGATGGGGCAAAAAGAACAGTTCGACGTGGTTTTCTGCACTGTGGGCATTGCGCCTGGTGCTTCGGCTGAATCTGGGTTTGAAATCGCCCGCTTAACCAAACCGCCCCTTGCGGTGCCATATCATACTGGAAGCGTGCAGAGCCAGAACCGCTTCGCCGAACTGGTTCAGCGGGACCTGCGCAAAACCGCCTGTTTGGTTCCTCAACTTCATAAAATCTATCAGGTTTCTAAGAGGGAGTAGTCTTGAAGAATGAAAAGTTGGCTCTTGAGAAAAAAGACAAAATCGCTAACATACTTTTCAAGTTAGATGCAGTCAAGTTTGGGGTTTTTCAGCTTTCATCGGGCAAAGCAAGCCCCTACTATGTTGACCTCCGCATAATCCCCAGCTTCCCCGACGCGTTCCGAGAAATCTGCGACTACTACGCGCAACACATAACCCAGGAGGTGGGGCTCAAAAACTTTGACCGAATCGCAGGCATCCCCTTAGCAGGCATACCTTTCGCGTCACAAATCGCCTACAACCTAAGAAAGCCGTTTATCTACATCCGAAAAGACATCAAGTTGCATGGTAGAGAACGACGAGTCGAAGGTATTCTGATTTCAGGCGATCGCGTTTTGTTGCTTGACGACTTGCTCACGACTGGGTTGACGCTTAAGAATGCAGCTGAGGCAGTCCGCGCTGAAGGTGGAGTAGTAACCGACGCAGTGGTTTTTTTGGATCGAGAAGAGGGTGGCAGAGCGCTTTTGGAAAAAGAAGGCATAAAGCTGCATCCGATGCTGAAGATCAGCGAAGTAGCCAACACGCTCTTTGAAATCGGTGCTCTTGATAAAGAAAATCTCAAAACGATTCTAAAGCAAGTCAAAAAATAGGTGACAGCTATTCGTAGTAGATTAGGCTGGTATCTTCCAGTAGTTTATGCAGTTTTTCTACCGCAACATAGACGTCTGGTTCATGTTTAGCGCCTGTGCAGACGAGTTTGCCGCTTGCGAAGAGCAAAATGACGACTTTAGGGTCTTCCATGCGGTAAATCAAGCCGGGAAACTGTTCAGGCTCATACATCGCGTGCCCCATCGTGTAAGCTGCTTTTTCGAGGTCAATCATGCCGCCTAACCCGCCTGACGCTACGATGTTTTGGATTTTAAGTTCAGGTTTACTGATGATTATGATGCCACCCTTCTTGAGTTCCTTAATTACCTTCATAACGGCACGTTTAGCTTCTTTCTCTGATTTGGCGCCTGTACAAACCATTTTACCGGAATTAAAAATCAGCGTAGCAGTTTTGGGACGTTTTAAGCGGAAAACTAGGCCGGGAAACTGTTCAGGTCGGTATTCAACGCCTGGGTAGCCTTTGACGACTGCGTTTAAGTCAACTTTTTGGTTGAGGGTTGCAGACGCTACCACGTTTTCAATGCTTACTGCCGCTTTCACTTTTGGCATTGTTTCTCCTCTTGCTTTGCCGCCTAAATATTCACTTTATCGAAGCCTTTCTTTATAAATACATCTATACTTGAAGAGTTGAGCCTTTTTGTTCTACTCTTTTCTTCTTCTTTGCTCTGACGGCTGGAGCAACAAATTGAACCCCGACCAGCAAAACAATAAGCAGCACCACAAGGGGTACCGCAAAATTGTTTTCCTGCATAATCAAGGTGATGTGGCCAAAGTAGGGAATCCGCATAACTACCTTGCCCAACACGAGATCCTGCGGCACGCCTTCGCCAGTCGACCAAAGCGCGCCATGTGAATCATAATCCGAAACATCTACTGACGCAGGCCAATCCAAACCGTTGCCGTCGCCCTTCGTCTGGAAATACCAGACTCCATCGACTTGGTACTTTTCTACGATTCGATGAACAACTGGGGTTTCATCGGGGTTCTCGTGTGTGGTGGGTTTCTGGAAAACTATGATGTCACTGTTGGGGTAGTCTGCATTCAACTCTTCAGGCTTTACATTTTGAATGACGATAATGTCGCCTCTGTGCAGCGTGTGCTCAAAGGCACATGACCAGCCGTCGCATCCGTTTTCAGCGGTGCACATGCTGCCGCTTGTGACCACCCGCAGCGGAACCGACGTTCCAAGCGCCACCGCTAACCCAAAATAGAACCCCAAAACTATCGTTGCCATCAACCCGATGGTGACTGCGGCTTTTACGTAGTCGTTTTTGAAGATTTTAGTGTATCCAGTCACTTATGTCTTCACCGAGCAGTTAGCTCTCTAGAATTAAGATGGCTTTAAAACTACCGCTTCGTTAAAAAAATAAAAAGTAAGTGCTCAAATTCGAGCACTGTTTTAATTTAAACTTTCTTTTTGCTTAATACTTCGCGGAATACGTTGCCGCATTTGGGGCATTCGTAGAGACCGATTTCCAGTTGCATGCGTTTTCCAGCTTTATCTGGGCGGCCTGCCATTTTCCATGTCTTTTTGGGTTTTGAGACTTCAGTTGAGCATTTTGGACATTTAGCCATTTGCATTTTTCCTCCGTTTATCGCTTTGATGTTTTTCGGCTGATTGGATAAAAAAGTTTCCATAGTGTTCCCATAGATATTGTCTGAGTAATCATGGGGATTATACATGTTTATGTCAATGCTGCAGGAACATGGGCTGGGAAATGTAGAAACCACCCTTTTCGCAGAGGTAGTTTCAGCAAGAAAACACCAAAAAACTCCACCAGCCACATTATACCGCTAAAGTTGACATACCAGAAAAATTTGCGCAACGTTTTTTACAGCACATCAAAGTTACTTTCAATCAATTGAGGTTCCCTTTGTATTGCAAACCAACACAGAGAACGCTTTTGAAATGCTTGTCAAGCCAGTGCGAAGGCTAATTGAGCAGCGAGGCTTCTCTAAACCCACCGAACCACAAGAAAAAGTAATCCCCAAAATCCTCGAAGGCAAAAATGTATTGCTTATCTCGCCGACGGCAACGGGGAAAACCGAAGCCGCCTTCCTGCCAGTGCTAAGTCTGCTTTTGCAGCAGCCTAAAACTCCTGGCATAAAAGTGCTCTACATTACACCGCTGCGTGCGTTGAATCGAGATTTGCTTGAGCGTCTGCAGTGGTGGTGCAACAACCTCGACATTAAACTCGCCGTCCGCCACGGAGACACCGAACAAAAAGAGCGCACCCGCCAAAGCCAATGCCCACCCGACATCCTAATCACCACCCCTGAAACACTCCAAGCCATACTCTCAGGTTGGCTTCTTCGTCAGCACCTGCAGAGCCTAAACTGGGTAGTCATAGACGAAGTACACGAGTTAGCTGACAGCAAACGCGGAAGCCAACTGGCGCTGGCGCTGGAACGCGTGCGGGGGTTAATTGGCAAAGAGTTTCAAATGATAGGTTTGTCCGCAACCGTTGGCAGCCCAGAAAAAGTCGCGCAGTTCCTCGTCGGAAGCCAGCGTCCCGTGGAAATTGTGCGGGTTTCTGTCGCTAAAATGGTAAAGTTGCAGGTGATTTATCCTAAACCCACTGCGGAGGATGTGCGGTTTGCAAGCAAAATCTTCACTCATCCCGAAGTAGCCGCGAGGTTACGGATTATCCGTGACTACATGACCAAACGTAAATCCGTACTCCTATTCACTAACACACGCTCAATCTCTGAGGTTTTAGCATCCCGCTTCAAGGTCTGGGACATGGATTTCCCCATATCAATTCACCATGGTTCGCTGGCGAAACCTTCCCGCATAGCTGCCGAAGCAGGGCTCAAAAAAGGCGCACTTAAAGGCTTAATCGCTACCAGTAGTCTTGAACTGGGCATAGACGTTGGTCATATAGACCTCGTCATCCAGTATATGAGTCCAAGGCAGGTTTCGCGGCTTATCCAGCGGGTCGGCAGGGCAGGACACACTTACGGATACCTGTCTGAAGGTTTAACCATAGGCATGGACTCCGACGACACCCTTGAAGCCCTCGCAATAGCACGTCGCGCATTGGAAGAGAAGCTTGAACCCATCACCGTGCCCGACAAGCCCTATGACGTTTTAACCCATCAAGTTGCGGGACTTCTGCTCAAGAATCGTCGCTTAACCTTCAAAGAAATCCTTGACCTCTGCCAGAAAGCTGCACCCTTCCAAAACCTCACCATAGCCGATGTAGAGAAAATCATCAAGTACATGCATCAGCGGTTTCCACGTTTAGCTTGGGCATCCTTTGAAGACCAAGTCGTGCTCAAACCTCAACGCACAAACGCGCTCTTTGAGTATTACTTTGACAATTTGTCGATGATTCCTGAAGAAAAACAGTTCCTCGTAATCGACCAATCCACTGAGTCTTCTATTGGGGTTTTGGATGAGGCTTTCATGGCTGAGTACGGTAAACCCGGAACCAAATTCATCATCCGTGGCAGCCCTTGGCAAATTATCCACGCCACCGAAGACAAAGTCTACGTGCGACCCGTTGACGATCCCAGTGGTTCGATTCCGAGTTGGATAGGTGAAGAAATCCCTGTGCCTTACGAAGTGGCTCAGGAGGTGGCTGAAATTCGCGGCTTCGTCGAAGAACAAACCCACAGAGGCGCAACCCCAAAACAAATCAGCGTGCTCCTCGCTGAGCGTTACCCCGCCGACGCCGAGAACATTTTGAATGCTTTGGCTGAGACTTGGGAGCAGGCGCAAAGCGGTTTTCCAGTTCCAACCCCCCAGCGCATCGTAGTTGAGGACTGGAGCGAATTCACCATAATTCACTCAAACTTTGGCTCTCTGACGAACCGTGCTTTGGCGCAGTTCCTTGGGCAGGTGCTATCTGATAAGCTGGGGCGGGGCATAGTGGTGCAGCATGACCCATACCGCATTTTCGTGCAGACCATGGGCGCCATGACCGCAGAGCGCCTCGTCGAGGTGCTAAACGAAATTAAAGACATGCCTGAACCCGCCATCCGCAGCACCCTTACGTTCTCAACAGTTAAAACAGGCTTATTCAAGCGCCGCGTCATCCAAGTTGCCCGACGCTTTGGTGCACTCAAGAAATGGGCAGACTTTAGCAACGTAAGCCTCCAGAAATTGATCTCAAGCTTCGAGGGCACACCGATCTACGAGGAAGGGCTCAAGGAAGTCTTCACCAAAGACCTTGACGCCGACGGCTTGGTGATGGTTCTTGGGAGGCTTCGCAGAGGGGATGTGCGTTTGCAGGTGGTTAAGACGGGTGGTAACCCGACTCCGGTGGCGCGTGTGGGCATTGAGCGGGTGAGTATGAAGACTGATTTGATTCCACCAGAGAAGATGCGAACCGTGCTGGTTGAATCCGCCAAAGCACGCCTGCTCAACGAGACAGGCAACTTTGTCTGTACAGCTTGCTGGGACTACATGGAGATGATTCGCATAAAAGACCTCCCCGACAGACCCAAATGTCCAAGGTGCGGTTCCTCTGCGATTGGACTTTTGAAGGTGGAGGAAGAAAAAGCTGTGGGGCTCTTAGAGAAAAAAGGGGAGCATCTAGCCAAAAACGAGGAAAAGATGCGTAGCTACGCTAAACAAACCGCCGCACTCATCGAGCGTTATGGTAAGGCTGCTGCGGTGGCTTTGAGTGCAAGGCGGGTTTCAACCGCAGACATAGCGGGTGTGTTAGAGAAGGAGCCGACACTTTCTGATCACTTCTATGAACTTGTTTTGGAAGCTGAACGCAAATCGCTGAGCAAACGGTTCAAGTGATTGTTCTGTTGTTCGTTTTCCACGGCACAGCTATTGAACATCATCTTTTTAAGTGAAGAGTCATCTAGTGATGATGTCTGCGTGGACAATCTTAGGAGACCCTATAATGGAGATAAGCCGAAAAAACCTGCGCAAAGAAGTTTTAGAACGCATCAAATTCGTCAAAACCTGCGTAATGGCACGGGAACTTTGCTTGCTGGTTCGCACCAACAGAGCAGTTTTGGAGCCAAAAGACGTACAGGAAATCTGCCAATACATCTCAGGGTTGTGCAAAGAAGAAGGCTGCAATGAACCCAGTGAACTCTGCGCCAAAGCTGCAAAAGCAGTAGGCTCTAAAGAAGAAGAAAAATACCTTGATTTGTGCGCTCAGAGCTGCGTGAAATGCGGAGAAGCCAGAAGACCGCAGACTAAAAAAGACGCTTACGTAGCTTAACATCGTTTTTGGAGGATTTTGAGTGTTTATCGCTCCGTTTGTTCCAAGCCCCACCTGCGTGGTAGAGTACATGCTTAAACTGGCGGATTTGAAGTCGGGCGAAGTCCTATTTGACCTCGGCGCGGGCGATGGGCGAACGGTGATTATGGCGGCGAAAACTTTTGGCGCCCGCGGAGTAGGCATCGAGTTGCGCGAGGACTTAGCTAAAAAAGCTCTCGGCGCAATCCACGAGAACGGCTTAGACGATCGTGTAACAATCTTAAACACTGACATGTTCGCGGTAAACTTGACTTCAGCAGACGTCGTTTACCTGTATTTGACTACAAGTGCCAACGAGAAGGTTAAACCCAAGTTGGAGCGTGACCTCAAAAAAGGCGCCCGCGTCGTCTCGCATGACTACGAGATTGTTGGTTGGCCTCCTGAGAAGATAGAGACTTACTGCGAAAACCCCAAGCTCGGTTACCCGTCGCATACGATTTATTTGTACAGAAAAAAGTAGCCGAAAAGACCCATGTTTGTTTGGTGGCGCTAAGAAAATATTTTAACTAACCCCTCCATGAGTGAGGGTGTGGTTTGAAGTGCAGTTTGTTCCATGGCAAAACGTTGCGGATTGGCATTGCAGAGCCTGCGGTTACTGCTGTAAACTCTACAGCGTGGTCCTTGGCTTTCCAGAGTGGCTGCGGCTAACCAAGACGTTTGGCTCTGAGACCACGGTGGCGGGGTTAGACCGCTTCTACATAAAACGGTGCAGCGACGGCAGCTGCGCTTTCCTCTGCAGCAACAGCCACCAATATTTCTGTGCGCTACAGAATATGAAGCCAGAAGCATGCAAAATCTGGCCCTTCAAAATACTCGCCGAACCCAAATACGGCGAAGAAAAACATGCGGCATTCGATTACATGGGGCACAGACTCTACGTTTACGCTGATACCATGTGCAGTGGGCTGCGGTATGGTGTGCCGACATGGGAATTCCGCTATACAACGCTTAAGGAATTTGCCGAGTTAGCGCTGGGCTTGAGACAGGTACAGTACAAAACGACTCGAACCGCAAAAGGTTCGGTTCAGTATGGACGAACATTATTTCAATAAGCGTTTTAGGGCAGAAAAAACAAGTACAACATTCTAAAGGTTTGACTTCATTTTGGGGATTAACTTATTTAGGCAGGTTTAGCTCTTAACCCAACCCGCCCCCTAACAGAGGAACATATATGTCTAAAGCGAAAGTTGGCGTTTCAATGCTCTACTGTCTAGGCGAACCCTTCAACCGCATGATAAAACGCTTAGGCACCATGAACACCAAATACATCGAAATCCTCGATGACGGCACCCACGACCTCAACAAAACCCGCATCACCCAACTCCGTGAAGCCGCCAAATCCTACGGTTTAACCTACTCGCTGCATGCGCCTTTCGCTGACATTAACATCGGTGCCCCTGCTAAACCTATGTTGGCTGCGTCCATGAAACGCCTTAAGCAGTCGCTCTCAAACGCCCGCGCCATTGACGCAAAGATGTGGGTTTTCCACCCCGCCCAGCGCACAGGTATCGGGCAGTTTTATCCTGACGCTGACTTCAAAACTATGTGTCAAAGCATAGAAGAACTTTACAGTGAGGCAGAGGAGTATGGGGTGAATTTGGCGTTGGAGAATTTGCCTAACAAGTACTGGTTTTTGATGAGTACCCCCGCTGAGTTCATGCGCTTCTACAAAGAAACCAACCTGCCCATCGGCATAACCCTAGATTTGGGGCACGCTAACTTGGAAGCTCAAATTCAGCCCTTCATCAACCAACTCGCAGACAAAATCGTCCACATACATGCCAGCAATAATGACGGCACCGACGACCAACACAACGGCGTCATGGACGGCAACATCGACTACCAACAGTTTGCGGAGTCACTAAAAAAAATCGGATACGACAAAACCGTAGTCGTTGAATCCATGCGCAAAGTGCCCGAAAGCATCGCAAAACTCAAAGAGCTACTCGTTTAGCGGCAACTCTAGCTCCAAGAAATCCTCCGCCAGCACCGTATTGGGAAACACTTTTTTGGCTTGCTCCAGAAGCGCTGTGGCGTCGGGGTACCTTGCACTAATATGTGAGAGGACAAGGCGTTTTGCGCCTGCAGCTTTTGCCTGAGCCGCCGCCTGAGTTGGAGTTGAATGCCCATCTATTGCCGCTTTTTCCATAAGCGAGTCATCGAAGGTGCAATCATGAATCACCAAATCCGCGCCTTTGGCGTGTTTAGCGAAGCTTTCAAAGGGTTTGGTGTCGCCTGTGTAGACGATTTTTCTCCCTTTGCGCATTGGACCCATCACGTCAGTTGGCTTCACGGTTTTGCCGTTAGGGGCTTTAACCTCTTTTCCGCTCTGCAACTTAGACCACAACTCGCCTTCAGGGATACCGAGAGCTAAGGCTTTTTTGGGGTAAAACTTGCCTGGGCGCGGTTTCTCTTCAAACGCAAAACAGTAACCATCAACGGCGTGGCTGGATTTGAAGGCCACAACCGCGTAGTCGGCGGTGTCGCAGATTGTACCTTCGCCTATGATTTCGCTGATTTCAACGGGGTAGTTTAAACCAAAGTTCAACGTTTCCTTAGTGCACAGCAAGAAGCTTTTGAGCCCCACTGGGCCATAGATTTGTACGGGTTCTTTGCGTTCCATAAGCGCCATCGTCTGCAGTAACCCAGGCAAACCCAACACGTGGTCGCCGTGCAAGTGGGTTATGAAAATTTTGAGTTTTTTGTGGAAGCTGACTTTTGCCTGCATCATCTGCCGCTGGACGTTTTCGCCGCAGTCAAACATCCACTGGTCACGCGGGCACTGCACCACAACGGCTGGCAGGCTGCGCTTCAGGGTGGGTACGCTTCCGCTTGTGCCCAAGAACATCACTCGGATACTCATGACTTTTGCACCTTTTCGAACACCGCAATTTCCCTTGTCAGGGTGGCGTGGACGTAGGCAAAGTGGGATTCCACATGCTTAAAGCCCAACTCGGCGCCTAACTGGGATATGTTTAATGTTTTGGGTGCGGCTATACAAATCCGTTGCCCCACCCCCAAAAGCGCATACGAGGCAGCTAAAACATCTCTGACTAACTGGATAGTTGTGGATTTTAGGGTGCTTGACGAGCGACCATAAGGCGGATCAGTCACAACCGCATCCACCTTGAAAAGCGGAATCTTGCGGGAGTCTCCCCAAATCAGCCCCTCCGCTTCTATGCCGAAGTGCTTGAGGTTTCTTCTGGTACCCAAAACCATCCTCTTCTGTGCATCCACCCCAACCGCGCGACACCCAATGAAGGTCGCTTCGATAAGCGAGGTGCCTGTGCCGCAGAAGGGATCAAGCAGCACCGACTCAGCTTTCGCCCGCGACAAATTCACCATGCACCGCGCCATCTTTGACGGCATGGCTGAGGGGTGGAAAAATGGTTTCTTGCGTGGACGGCGCTCAGAGAAGGTTTTGCTGGTTATGTCGGTGAGTTTTAAGCCTAAAACGAGTTTGTTGTTGGTGATTATGCCGATGAAGGTTTTGTCGGGGTTTTTGAGGTTAACGCTTGTGCCTGGGTTTTGCCTAAGGATTTGTCCCCCCAGTTTTATCTCGAGTGTCATGGTGTTGATTTCGGCGTCGGCGTAGTTCTTGATGCGGTTAATGCGGACTACGAAGCTTTCGCCGCCCTTCAGCACATCTGAGAAGTCAGTTTTGCTGACTGCGTCTGCGATGTCGGTGTAGTTTGCGTTTGCAACCAATAATTCTTGGGCGCAGACTCGCGTGTAAGCCGAACGAATCTGCACAAGCCGCACTGAATCCAAATCGGAATCCAAACTCAGAACTTGGTCAAACTCGCAAACATTCGAGTACATGTAGCCTTCCGCTTCCAAAATCGCCTTAACTTCCGCCGCAGGAAGCGTCAAGTTTTCGCCTGAGAGCAAAAAGAAAAGCTTAGGCACTACACTGCGCCTTTGAGTGCTTGACTAATCAGCGGCGCCAACGAAACCTTACTCACCGATCCGGGGACGCTATCGGTACCCACAATTTCCTCCACACCCGCGTCGAGGATGCGCTTCTCCGCGTCGCCGATGAGCAAACCATGCACGCAACCGCAGAAGACGTGTTTTGCGCCGTTTTCACGCAGGATTTTTGCTGCACCCACGATGGTTCCGCCTGTGCTGATGATGTCGTCGAGGATGATGACGGTTTGGTCTTTAACGTTTAATCCTTCGGCGGTCTGTACGGTTTGCCCAGTGTAGCGGTCGCGGGTCTTGTTGAGGTGCCCTGCGTCGCCATCCAACACTTTCTGGGCTTGCTGGGCTATGTACATGGCGCCCTTGTCAGGTGAGAGTGCGTATGCGCCGCGGTAGCCTTTTTTGACGAAGTAGTCGGCGATGAGCGGGATAGCGCTGGTCGTGCGTGCTGGAAAAGGAAACTGCGCTAACGAGTGCTCAGAATGGATGTTAACCGTCAGCAACTCGTCGATTCCTGCAGATTTGAGCATGCGTGCGATGGTTTCTACGCTTATGCCTTCACCTGCGAGGAACATCTTGTCTTGACGAGCGTAAGCAAGATAGGGAACAACAGCGGTGACTTTGGTTGCGCCAGCGCGTTTAGCTGAGTCAGCAAGGAAAGCAAGTTGGAAGAGTCTGCCGTCCTGCATTGGGGGGCAGGTGGTTTGGATTATTGCAACCTCTTCGCCCGTTACGTCGCCGTCTAAGCGGACGTAGGATTCACCATCGGGGAAAACCTTCGAGACAACGGGCACGTTTGGGAAGCCTGTTTGCGCTGAGACTGCTTCAGCGAGCGGTTTGGATGCGGGGCCAGAGATGATTTTCAATTCTATTCCTCGTTAGCCTTTAGGAATGTAAACTTTGGTTTTAAGCGTTATCTATCAGGAGTTTTCTGGTTTGCAATCTTTAAGCTTTTTTGTAGGTTAGTTTTTCAAGTCTTCCATTGAATGCTCGACTGTAACTCTACTTAAGAGGCAATCAACCATCAGGGATTGTAACGTTGCGTTCTCGCAACTCGGCTTAGAAAATTAATTCCTTAACGTATGAATTGGCTGCTTTTACTTAACAGATACTTTTTCGCATTACAATAAACAGCATACACTTTAACCCCACGAGCAAAAATCTCGCGGTTGCTCTGCCGCCCCTCTCCCCTCCGTTATATATAGAAAGTCGCAAGCTACGTTCTTATGTTACCTAGAATTAACTAAACTTGTAACCCAGCTATGAGGTTGCTGTAACGCTTCTTTCAAGGTTGTTATTGCGGGAACCGTCTTGGGTCAGTGTCGATGTCCACAATCGTGGGCTTATCCGATTTCAATGCCACCTCAACTGAAGCTTCTAACTCTTTTGGCTCGGTGACTTTGATGCCTAAGCCGCCTGCATTTGAGGCGAAGTCGGCGAAGCTGAAATCATGTAGCTCGGTTTGCCAGCCCTCGTATCCTTCGACCTTCTGTTCCTGCATAATCATGCCCAACCGTTTGTTGTTGATAACAAACACCTTCACGGGCAAATTGTACTTTAACGCGGTTAGGAAGTCGCCCAGCACCATCGTTAAACCGCCGTCGCCTGTCACGCAGACGATTTGCCTATCAGGATACGCAAAGGCAGCCGCCAACGCGCCTGGTAACCCGAATCCCATCGTCGCCAAAGTGCCGCTCATCACCATCTTCTGAGACCGCTTCATGAGAAAGTTGCGCCCGAACCACCAACAGTTCTCGCCCACATCCAGCGAAATCACCGCGTCATCAGCAACCTTTTCGTTTAGCACTTTCATGATGTAGGGTGGACGAATGGGTTTGGCTGTTGGGTCGGCTTCCGCTTGGAGCTGCTTTAGCCATGCCTCTTTGAGTTTGGCAGCTTCAGCTACATAGTCCGCTCGGTTTTTCTCGGCGATTTTCTCGGTTAACTTTGGAATCAAAACCGCGCTGTTACCCAACAACGCGACCTCGGCAGGGTAACGCCTCGCAATCATTAGGGGGTTGATGTCGATTTGCACCATGCGTTTCTGTGGGATCTGGGACAAATCCGAAAACGACAAGCCTACTGCTATGAGTAAATCGGTTTTTTCCATGATCTTCGCCGCCGCTGTTGAGCCCACACCGCCATGGCAACCCATGTACCGCGAATCGGTCTCGTCTACGATGCCTTTGCCGCGGAAAGTGGCGATTATCGGTGCTCCGATTTTGTCGGCTAGTTTAAGCAGTTTAGTTCCCTGTCCTCTTGCCCCAAACCCGATTAAGATAACTGGGCGATTGGCTTGGTCGACTACTTTGGCGGCTTTCTCTATTACCCATTCTTCTTGGCCGTAAGCCATGTTGGGCATTCTACCTTCAAATGGCAAAATCTCTGCTTCGTACGGCAACTTTTGTACGTCGTTTGGGATGCCGATGTGTGCGACTCCTTGATCTAGCAGTGCATGCTTAATCGCCAACGTCGCCAACGAAGTTGTCTGGTCTTCTGTCATCAATGTCTTATTGTAAACGCTTAGCGGTTCAAAGAAGGCGTGTTGATCGATTTCTTGGATTGCTCCTTTGCCGATTAGTTTACGGGGCACCAAACCAGTTAAAGCCAAAACAGGCGCGTGGTCCAATTGTGCGTCGTAGAGTCCTGTAACGAGGTTGGTTGCACCTGGCCCAGAAATACCCAAGACTGCCGAGATGTGTCCAGTGAGTTTTCCATAGGCGGAAGCCATAAACGCCGCTGTTTCTTCATGGCGCACTTGGATGTAGTGGACTTTGCCGTTTGTTTTACGAATGGCATCCACGACGCCTAATGTGGAGGTTCCTGGGATTCCGAAAACGTATTTTACGCCCCAAGCCGCGATCTGGTTGATTAACACGTCGGAAACGGTGCTCTTCGCCTTTTCAGGTGGAGCTTCTTTGGCGGTTTTTTCTTCGGTTAAGAGTACAAACGCTGATTTGGGTGCGCCGCAGATGGGGCAGACCCACTCTTTGGGTAAATCTTCAAATTTGACTTTCTGTTTTGCGTCGTCATAAACCCAGTTGCACACGGTACATCTGTATTTAGCCATAAACAAACCTTCCAGAAGCGACAAAAAATAAGACACAACGAACATATCAGCTTATTGGAAACGTAGACTTAATGGTCACTTGTTTGAATTAGAGTTTGAGTGCTTTTGTTACCTTACTGTTTATTTCCTTCCTAAGTTTAGGGCCAACATGCCCTAATTCTCCTACAATTAACCTTTTGGATAGAGTTGCTATTTTTTCAATCTTCAAAAATGAATCTACCTTTAGTCCAGTTTGCTTGAATTCTGGGTGCTTTTCAGCAATCATGACGTCTTTAGAGGTGGCTTTTGCTTTTCTCGATGAAATGAAGACTACCATGACGTCTTTTTCGCTTTCGTATAAAACAAGTGCAGGTCTCAGTTTAGTAGAGGTTAAATCGGTGAATGGAAACGTAATTAGAACTATCTTACCCTTCAATTGCAATTAACCTTTGTTTTAACGTCTTTAATCGAATAGAGGTCAGGTTCTTCAGCTAAAAACTCTCTTAGCGCTTGCTCTTCAAGAGCTGTAATCATCTCTGTTTCTCTTTCTTCCAGCAAAGAGTCCAGTTTCTTGTTAACAGCTGATAACAAGGACTTGATTTCTTTGAGTTCAACTTCGATCGTCATTATTCCACAGAAAAATATTACTTCTCCAGTCTATTAATAATTGTCCCAAAAAACCTGCATCAATCGAACGCTTCATAAACTGCTTCAACCCAATCTATCTCCAATGAAGGTTGCTTGTTATGGATAATTGGGATGTCATTATCGTCGGTGCAGGTTCAGCGGGACTCGCCGCAGCGATTTACGCTGTTAGAAGTGGATTGAAAACTTTGGTTTTGGATGAGAAATTCGCTGGAGGCACCATCGCAGATGCCCCCACAATCGTCAATTACCCCGGTTTTGTCTCCATAAGCGGCGGCGAGTTGGCGCAGAAGATGGCTGACCACGCACGCGCCCTTGGTGCCAACATTCATGACATTGAAGCCGTAACCGCCCTAGACCTTAAAGGCGAAACCAAAACAGTAACAACCACAGGTGCATCTTACACCGCCAAAGCCGTCATCATCGCCACTGGCTCACATTACAAAGAGATTGGTGCTAAAGGCGAGAAAGAGTTCCGCGGTAGAGGTGTTAGCTACTGTGGAGTGTGTGATGGGCCCTTCTTTAAGGGCAAAAAGGTGGTGGTTGTTGGCGGCGGCAATTCGTCCTGTATTACCACTCTTTACCTTTCAGGTTTAGCCTCTCAAGTTACAGTTATTCACAGACGGGATGTTTTTCGTGCAGAAGAATCGCTTGTAAACGACCTTAAAGCCAAAACAAACGTCAACATCCTCTGGAACACGGAAATCCGAGAAATCAAAGGCGACCGCCAAGTCCGCTCCGTCACCTTAATCGACAACTCAACTGGGCAAATCAGCGAGTTAGCGGTGGATGCGGTGTTTGTGCAGGTCGGCGAAGCACCCAACAGTCAATTGGCAAACGCTGCAGGTGTAGAAGTCGACGAGCATGGCTACATCAAAATCGACATGCACCAACGCACCAACCTCGAAGGGGTGTACGCGGCTGGAGACGTAACAAATCACCCCGTCAAGCAGGTTGGTACAGCGGTTGGGCAGGGTATCACGGCGGCGCTTGAAGCATACGCCTTCATAAGGCGGCCATACTACAAGAAATAGCTGTTTTTAGCTTCTCCTTTTTGTAAAGTCCTCTATATCTATTTTTGACTTAAAATCAGCGAAATAATACGTTTGTTAACCCGATGTTATATAGGGGTTTTTCACATTTTTTAGAGGAAGGATTATATCACTCTGAAAGCCTTCTTGTGCTTTCGATAAATGCTTCAGCCCACCCGCTTAGGCATTTCAGCAGAGCGTAATGAGAGGTTTAGCGATGAGTGAGAAATGTCTCGCTGTAGTTGAGGTTAATCAGGACTTATGCAGCAGATGTTACGTTTGCCAATCCATCTGCCCCTACCAAGCCATCAAACGTGACGACGAAGGCAAAGTAAACATCAACATCGAAGAATGCCAAGTTTGCGGCATCTGTTATAGTGCTTGTCCAGCTTCTGCCATAAAAATGCAGTACTACACCTACGACAACTTGACTGATTACTTAAAGCAAGCTCAGGCGAAGTCGCCTAGAACTGAAACGTTAGTTTTGATGTGCCGTGGCAACTCTCCAAACACAGGCGAAGTCAAAGACATACTCAAAGAACAGAACCTCAAAATTGACAATTACCTTTCCCTCAGGTTGCCATGCGCGGGCAGAGTTCCAACAGACTTTGTCTTTGAAGCCCTAAACATGGGCATAAAAAACATTGTTTCCATCCAATGTGAGGACCCCTTCTGCCGCTACAAAGAAGGCACCAAAATCAACACCCGCAGATTAACCCTCGCAAAAAACGTCCTCAAACAACTTGGCTTCGACGAAAACGCTGTTCGAGTCATCAAATTCTCCCGCAAAGCAGTCTACGACGTACTGGAGTGTGTGGGCTGCGACAAATGCATCTTTATTTGCCCCTACAAAGCCTTAGAGTTCGAGCCCTTTGCAACACCTAAAGTCATCGAAGAAAAATGTGTTGGATGCGGTGCTTGCCAACTGGTTTGCCCCCACCACGCCATACAAGTCAAAGGCTTCGAATTTGAAAACGTGCTTAAACGCTATGGCGAATCTGGGCAGAAAGTGGCGATGCAGGGTAAAGGACCTGCAGTTCTCGCGTTTATTTGTCAGTGGTCAGAGTTTTCTGCACTTGACAACCCCAACAAGGCGTTTGAAGGCAAAAACATCTTGGCGCTTGAGGTTCCTTGCTTCAAATCACTCGACCCTGTGCATGTCGTGAACGCGTTAAGCTGCGGTTTTGAAGGAGTCATAGCTGTTGTTTGCTCTTCAAAAGACTGCAAGTTACAGGAAGGTCGTGACACTGCAGAGCGCAACTTGGGAGTAATTCTCGATGTTCTCAAAAAGAAGAATCTGCTTGAGCGGTTCCAACTCTACGAGGAGTCGCCGAGATGTCAAGGAGATTTCGAGCAGAAGCTTAATGAGTTCTACCAGAAAATCGCAAGTTTACCTAAAGAAGCAAAAGTGGAGGCTAAAGCGGAATGTACAAGATAGTTAGCAAAACCGAGTTAGTTCCAAAAATCAAGCTCTTCGAAGTGGAAGCTCCAGAAATCGCTGCCAAAGCACGTCCAGGGCAGTTCTTGATTGTTATCCACGGTGAAAAAGGGGAACGTATACCCTTAACCATCTGTGGTTACGACACCAAAAAAGGCACGATATCTTTTGCTTTCCACGAAGTCGGCAAAACTACAAAAGACCTTGGCAAACTTTCAGTAGGTGAAGAAATCGACAACGTCACGGGTCCGCTGGGCAATCCTTCGGAAATCAAAAAATTCGGCAAGGTGCTTTGCGTCGGTGGCAGCGTCATGATTGCGCCTCTTCTTTTGCAGTCTAAAGCCATGAAGGAAGCAGGTAACTCTGTTACTACGGTGCTGGGTGCGCGTTCAGAGCCTTTTATTATGCTTGAGGAGGAAGCTAAGAAGTACAGTGACGAAGTAATCATAGCCACTGACGATGGCTCTAAAGGCTACAAGGGTTTAGATTTTCTCAAAGAGCTCTTAAAGAAAGAAAAGTTTGACCGATGCGTGGTTATGGGTCCAGTAATACTTATGAAGGATGTCAGCGAAATCACCAAACCCTACAACATACCTACAATGGTTACCCTAACGCCGATAATGATTGACGGCATGGGTATGTGTGGTGTCTGCCGTGTAACTGTAGGCGGCAAGATGCTTTTTGGCTGCGTGGATGGCGCCGAGTTTGACGGGCACCAAGTTGACTTTGACGAATTAATCATGCGACAAAGAACTATGCTTCCTGAAGAAAGGTTAAGCAGTGTTTTAGCAGAAATCAGTGGAGGTTGCAAGTGTGGCAGAAACAAAGCCTAAACCGAAACTAAACAAGAAAGCCGTTGAAATGGCAAAACAAGACCCCAAAGTAAGGGCGAAAAACTTTAGCGAAGTCGCCTTAGGTTACACTGAAGCGGAAGCTCAAGAAGAAGCCAGTCGCTGCCTGCAGTGCCCAAACCCCATGTGCCGCCAAGGGTGCCCCGTTGAGGTCCCAATCCCCCAGTTCATTAAATGTATCAAAGAGAAGAAGTACGCGGAAGGCATCCAAATCATTAAAACCAAAAACGCCCTTCCAGCAGTTTGCGGTCGTGTTTGCCCACAGGAGACGCAGTGTCAAGCTAAATGTGTCATCGGCAGAATGGGTGAACCTGTAAGTATCGGTCGGCTTGAGAGGTTTTTAGCTGACTGGGAACGCGACAACGGCTACCAGATTCCTCCAAAAGAGCCACCGACAGGCAAAAAAGTGGCCGTTATCGGTGCAGGCCCAGCGGGTTTAACTGTTGCAGCAGACCTTGCCAAACTCGGCCACCAAGTCACCATGTTTGAAGCGCTTCACGTCGGCGGTGGTGTGCTCTCTTATGGCATCCCAGAGTTCCGTTTACCTAAAGCCATCGTAAACAACGAAGTTAACTACGTCCAGAAACTCGGCGTTGACCTACGACTCGGCAACTTAATCGGCAGAATCCACACAATCCCTGAACTCATGAAAGAAGGCGGCTACGACGCAGTCTTCATCGGCAGCGGCGCAGGCTTACCGACATTCACTGGTTGCCCAGGCGAAAACCTCGGAGGCATCTATAGCGCCAACGAATTCCTCATCCGCGTAAACCTCATGAAAGCCTTCCAATTCCCCGAATACGACACCCCAATTCGCATAGGCAAACACGTCGTGGTCATCGGCGGCGGCAACGTAGCAATGGACTGCGCAAGAAGCAGCATGAGACTGGGTTCATCAGTTTGCTTACTGTATAGACGTTCACGTGACGAATTACCTGCAAGACATGAAGAAATCGAAAACGCCGAAGAAGAAGGCTTAGTCTGCAAGTTCCTCGCAGCACCCGTCGAATTCTATGGGGACTCTAAAGGCTGGGTTAAAGCCATGAAATGCATCGCTATGGAACTTACCGAGCCAGATGCAAAGGGCAGACGCGGAGTCAAAGCGATTCCAGGCAGCGAATTCATCATGGAAACCGATACCGTAATCATCGCCATCGGGCAAACACCGAACCCAATCATACAGCGCACAACCGACGGTTTACAAAGTGATCCCAGACACGGCACTATATGCGTTAACGAAGTCGGCAAAACCAGCCTCGACGGAGTCTACGCAGGCGGCGACGTCGCGACAGGTGCAGCAACAGTCATCAGTGCAATGGGCGCAGGCAAACGTGCGGCAAAAGCCATGCACGAATACTTGATGAACAAAAAATAGGCTCCCTGCTATCCAGCACCTGATTTTTCCTTTTTCCACTGTAGAGTAGAAAATCCGCAGAAGGGCCGCTTTTTAAGCGGTCTTTTTTGGGTAATCTTTGCATTCATAGATGCGTAGTTGCCGTTGGGGTTCTATGCGGCATCGTTTCCGCGAATTCTTCCTCCGCAGCAGTGGCGGAAGCTGGAAGAAGGGACATTTTGAACATAGTGTGCTCATTTTTTCATCTCCTATCTTGTCATCATTCTTCGGAAAACAGGCAGCGCGATAGCTATCATTACTATACCGAACGCTACCAAGATTATTAGTTCAGTGGATATCTGCGGAACACCCGCCCCAAGCACCATCACCTTGCGTAGCGCACTTGAAGCGTACGTCAACGGTAGGAAGCTTGAGATAGTTTGCATAAAGGCAGGCATCTGCTGAATTGGGAAGAACACTCCGCTTAGGAACATCATCGGAAACATCACGGTCATCATGAGCATCTGGGCGGTTTCTTGGTCTTTGGTGAAAGATGTGATGACTATGCCTAAACCGACAAAGCTAAACACACCCAACAGCAGCAACGCAAACACAAGCAATATGCTGCCCTGTATGGTGACCCCGAATATACCTATTGCCAGCGCTAAGATGATGACTCCTTGGATTAAGCCTCGGGCAGTCTGCGCCAAAGTCTTGCCCAACAGAATCGAGAGGCGATTCACTGGAGCAACCATCATGCCATCCATGGTGCCGATCTCTTTCTCCTGAGAAATCGCCACAGGCAACCCTGTCATCACACTCATCATAACAGTCATAGCCATGATGCCTGGCGCGACGAAATCGAAGTAGCTTGGGTTACCCGGCACAACACCCTGTGTCTGAACGTTAAGGGGTTTAACCACTGCCAACGCAGAAGTCGCATTAAGCGCAGGATTCATAGATTGTACCTGCTGCTGTGCCATCATAGTGCCCATTTCGTCGAATACACTTGTAAGGACGCTTTGGATGGTTGCGGAAATCTGCGGGTTAGACTGATCAGTCACGATAATTACGGTTCCCTGCTGTCCGCTATAGATGGATTGACTAAAGTTGCTTGGGATGACTATGCCGCCACTGAGTTCGCCCCGCTGCACCAAATCCTTAACTTCATCCAAACTGGACGCGGTGGTGAGGGTCATCATCCCTGTTTGGTTGTTTATGCCCTGAAGTGTCGTGATGAAGGTTTGGCTTGGAATCGTGGAGCCACTAAAACCTGTGTCCTCGTTTACGACTGCGATGGGCATGTTGCTTATGCTCACACCGCCTGAGGGGTAGATGAAGCCAACCATAACCATCATAAACAGAGGCATCACAACAAGCAAGACTAAGCCTAGTCGGTTACGGAAAAGCTCCATTAAGTCTTTCCAAGCAATTCGAAGGCTGTGGTTAATTACGGTTTTTGCTGTCATATGCTATTCACCTTACTCTCCTTTGAGGTCGGAACTCTTTTGGACCATGCTCCATTGGAATTTTCTGGTCAGCGCTATCGCGAACTTCGTGCCCAGTTATGTGCAAAAACACGTCCTCTAATGTAGGTTGGAGGTTTGCCATCGAGGTAATTTTCCCATTACGTGACCTAACAATGTCAACTATGTTGTCGAAGGCTTCTTCGCCATGCACGATTATGTGCAGGGAAAGTGAATTCTCTTGTGTGACAGCGTCTACACATTTGAGTCCACGAATCGCGGTAATTATGTCCTGAGTGAGATTGGCGACTTCAAGCTTGATTATCATGGTGTCTGCTCCAGAAATTATCTTCTTTAGATTAGTGGAAGTGTCAAGCGAAATGATTTTACCGTGGTCCACTATAGCGATACGGTCGCAGAGCAAATCTGCATCAACCATCATGTGCGTCGTTAACACGACTGTGGTGCCTTGTTCTTGGTTGAGTTTTTTGACGAACTCGCGAATTTCCACCGAAGACTGCGGGTCCAAACCCAACGTCGGCTCATCCAAAAACAGCACCTGCGGCATATTCAACAAAGCACGTACAACGTTCATTCGCTGCCGCATGCCTGTGGAGAAGGTGCCGACTTGGGTGTCTTTCCATTTAGTAAGTTTGACGAGTTCAAGGAGTTCGTCGATTCTTTTTGTGAGGGTGTCTTTGGGGATGTTGTAGAGGTTGCCAAAGAAGTAGAGGTTTTCTTTGGCGGTTAAGCGGTTGTAGATGATCATTTTTTCGCTGACTATGCCTATGAGTTTTCGGACTTCCATGTCGTTTTTTACGGTGTCGTAGCCGCCGATTGTGGCTGTGCCTTTTGTGGGGCGGGAAAGCGTGGAGAGCATGCGGAGTGTGGTGCTTTTGCCTGCGCCGTTGGGGCCCAAGAGCCCGAAGATTTCGCCTTTTTTAACGGTGAAGGATATGTCGTCTACGGCGGTGAATTTGCCGAAGGTTTTGGTTAGGTTTTTTGCTTCGATGATGTTGGTGTCGTCCAAAGTTTTCCCTCTATATTATTGGATGGTATATTATTCAGTGCAATATATTGTGGCAAAATATAAGTATTACCGAATAACACTATATATTTCGAACTTGATGAAACCACAAACCGAAGACGCAACCACCCAAAACTGGCTCAAAGAAGCCCAAAAAGGCTACATCCGACTCGGAGTCCTCATTCTACTCAGCAGAAAACCCTCACACGGCTACGAAATCATGAAAGAAATCAACAACCGCACAAGCGGCTTCTGGCGACCCACACCCGGAGGAGTCTACCCCATACTCCGCGATTTAGAAACGTCAGGCTTCATCAAAGGACAGTGGCAAACCCAAAAAAACCGCAGACTCAAAATCTATACAATCACAAAACCTGGCAACGCAATCATGCGACGTGCCATAGTTAAGCAGACCGAGATTTTTAACAACATCAGTAACCTGTTTAACGAGTTCGCACGCGATGTACTTAACGTAGAAACTTCAGGTATGCCTTTTCCACCTACACCTTTCAGCGCGTTTTTAGATGAGAACAAAAACTGTAAAGAAAACCTCCAGCAACTAGAAAACAGACGAAAGCACGCTTTAGAAAACATCAAATCCCTCAAAGAGCAGCTAAAGCAAATCGACAGCCAAATTGCGCAACTCAAAAAACAAGCCAACCCAAACACTAAGCCAACAGAAAACGGCACCAAAGCCCCTTGACTGCTGAGTTGTCTTGTTAATGGTTTAAATCTCTGACCCTATTATCCTTAAACAAGGACGTGAAAGATTGTTCCGCGTAAGAGTCAACAAAATCGAGTCTATCCGCGACTTGGACGGAAACCTTGGCAAAAGAATCGAGTTACTCGAAGAGCGAGAAGTGAACCCA
The DNA here is from genome assembly GCA_026014685.1 of Candidatus Bathyarchaeota archaeon. Classification (NCBI taxonomy): domain Archaea; kingdom Thermoproteati; phylum Candidatus Bathyarchaeota; species Candidatus Bathyarchaeota archaeon. Next base: position 81,026 of record JAOZHW010000001.1, on the reverse strand, counting down.
TACGTGCTGCGCCCCCAATCTGACGAAGTAAAGATGGCACAGGACATCATGCAGGCACTTCAAACACAGATGCCCTTTCTGCCTCAGCGCCAACAGATGGGAACACCTAAAATTATCCTCTTCCTAACAGAACATGAATACGACAACTTGGCAATAGCCTTTGACGTTAACCAAGTTTACGAGGTAGTTTTGGAGAATCAATCGATTCGGTTTAAGAAAGTTTAAGCAATTCACTTCGCATTTGCGCCAGCGCCAGATGCTTGGGATGAAACGACAGGACAAACATCATGTGTCTCAAGGCGCTGCTGATTTCTTCTAAACCTGAAGCTTTTCCTTCGTCACAGTAGAGTGGAATCGGTTCTCCTTCATTTTCTTCATAGTACACATAGATGGGTGTGCTTCCACGTTCGAAACGTACCATTTCAAAATCCAAGTTGAGGCGTTTCGCGGTTTCTTTTGCTGCCTCTCTAACTGAGGTTAAACGTTCTCTGCTCGGCATAACTGTAGATGCGTAAACCATCAGTTTACCTGAGTTACCCTTAAACATATGCACAATCTCCACGCGTCATTCAGTTGATTTCTCTTTTAAGACAAATCCAGAAGCAACTCTTCCATACAGTAGAGGGGTAATTGAAAGTGAAAACCTATTAAACACAAAAAACACGATTTACACCATGAACGTACGTGCACACCTACTCGTAAATGGCAGAGTCCAAGGCGTATATTTTAGACAAAACACAAAAACCCAAGCACAACGTCACGGCGTCAAAGGCTGGGTAAAGAACCTTGAGGATGGCAGGGTTGAAGCAGTTTTTGAGGGCGACGAATCCGCGGTTAAAGCGCTGGTGGAGTTTTGCCATAAAGGTCCAGCTGGCGCTGTGGTAACTGCGGTTTCTGTGGAGTGGCAGCCGTTTAAGGCAGAATTCAAAACTTTCGACATACTCTACTAACATTTTCATTAACTTGAAAGGTTAAATTCAAATTCCCAATCAGCACTATAGTTTAGATACATGAAGATTCTGGGGTTAGTGGGCAGTCCACGTAAAAACAGCAACACAGACTTGCTGGTGTCAGCCGTTCTCGCAGGCGCAGCCAAAAACAAACACACAACCCAAAAAGTGTACCTATACAACGTGGAAATAGCGCCATGCATCGATTGCAAAGCATGCAAAAAAGGCAACTTCCGCTGTGTGCTCAAGGACGGCATGCAAAAGCTTTACCCAAAAATCCAAAACGCAGACGTTATAGTTTTTGGCACGCCACTCTACTGGTATGGTCCGTCAGCAAAAATGAAACTGTTCCTTGACCGATTACGCCCATTCATAGCCTCAAAGAAGCTCAAAGACAAAAAAGCCGTGCTCTTGGTTCCGTCTGAAGAAGGTGCAGACGCATGCAACCACACCGTGGGCATGTTTAACATGTCTTTGGGGTATTTGGAGATGACTTTGATAAGCGTTTTATTACCTAAAGCCACAGAACGCGCGGAACTAAAAGCTCAGCCTGATGTACTGCATCAAGCGCAAACAATAGGGAAACACATCAAATAGCAGGTTTAGGTTTTCTTTTTTGGCACACGGAAGTGGCTGTCTTTGCCTGCGCTGATGTACTCGCCACCCATACCGCGAACGGCAGAGGCGATTTTGGCAAAGTTCTCGCTGCCCAAGAACTGTTTAGGCTTTATGATGATGTAGTCGCCTTTCTCTTCGAAGCTTAGACGGGATTCGAGTTCTTCTGGGAAGGACATGCGTATGTCGTCGAGGGACCGCAGTTTGGCGCTTTCGGGTGCTGCGGCTGGAACAGGCGCGGGTTTGGGTGTGGGTTGTGGAGGCGGTGGATGGAAAGCTGATGACTGTGCAGAGGCGGGTTTTGGAGGTTGGGTGATTTGGCCTACTGCGAGGGATTTTAGTGATGCAGAAACCGAGCGGAGCTCCTCTGAAACTTTGTTTAAGGTTACGGAGATTTCTTCGACTTTAGCTAAAAGTTGGTTGAGTTTTTCTTTCTCTGTGCTCACGGCGCTTCCCTCTCAACCCTAAGTACCCTAAACACCTAATAAATTATTTCCATCACAACGCTGGTGAAGCCATGATTTTTCTATGGCTCCTTATTTTGGGGCGCATACGCTTCCGTATCCGTACCTGCTGGAATCACGCGACGTCTCAGTGCTGACCTCCCCTCCCTTATTTAAAGAAAAAAAGAGGCTTTGCTGTTTTCTAGCTTTTTTAACGGTTAAATAATCGGTTTAGTTCTTCCTCATCTGTTATGCGTGTAGTAGGTGAACTGGTTGGTTGATTTTCGCAAGAAATCTTTAGGGGAAGACGAAGAAAACTACCAGGCAATGGTTGACTTAAGCAGGGTTGCAGACAAAGGTGACAGCCCCCTGTCCTCGATGGGTTCAATCAAAAAAATGCCCTTCTCCCTTCAAGACCTGCATTTCGTGCCCGCCCAAGTACAAAGAATCCCCCTTAACATAGACGAAAAAGTCAACACCGAAATCGTCATAGGACCAAAAGCAGCCAGCCCCCTCAAAGCATCAACTCCCATAATGTTTAGCGGTATGAGTTACGGTGCAGTCTCCAAAAAAATCCGCCTCATTTTGGCAACCGTTGCTTCAAAACTCAATGTCGCCGTTAACTCTGGTGAAGACGTTGTGCTTCCCGAAGAGATAGAGTTAGCCCAAAAACACCTTATCATACAGTACTCGCCAATAAGGTTTGAATCTGCCCAAAACGCTCTAAAGCGGTGTTCAGGGGTGGAAATCCGCTTCGGGCAAGGTGCGTATCCGGGTTGGTTGAGTCGTTTGCCGGGTTCAAAAATGACTGGGGAAGTGGCGGCGCTTTTTGGGCGAAAAGAAGGCGAGGACGAATTTACTCCTGCTCATCACCCCGACATCACCAATAGCTTGGAGCTTAAAGAGAAGGTGCGGTGGCTAAAGGAGACTACTGGGGGCGTTCCTGTTGGAGCTAAAATCGGCTGCGGCAACGTAGAAGCCGACGTGGAGATGCTTGCCGAGTGCGGGGTGGATTTTATTGCGCTTGACGGCTTTGGAGCGGGAACGGGTGCAACGGAGCTTTTTGTGCGGGAACATGTTGGGTTGCCCCTTGTTGCTGCGTTGCCTCGAGCTGATAGGCACTTGAGGAAAATTGGGAAACGGGACAGCCTCACTTTGATTGCTGGAGGCGGTTTGAGGTCGTCTGCTGACTTCGCTAAGTGCCTTGCGTTAGGTGCAGACGCCGTGTACATCGGCACCGCTGCTTTGATTGCCATAAACTGTCAACAGTACCGCGTTTGCCACACAGGACTCTGCCCTACAGGAGTAACTACAAACGACCCCGTGTTGCTTGAGCGGCTAGATGTAGCGGAAGGTATCAGGCGATTAACCAACTTTATGACGGTTTCCACTCGGGAAATGGCGAATTATGCGAGAATTGTGGGGAAAAATGATGTTCGGCTGTTGGGGAAGGAAGACCTTGTGGCGCTCAAGCGGGATTTGGCGGAGTTAACTGGGGTTAACTGGCTTGATGGCAAACCCAAAAGCAACTAGTGCTTTGTTCTGTTCATTGTTTGCAGGGTTTTTTCGGCTGTTTGGGCGCAGAAAAGCAGGTCGTCTATGGTTGCAGTGAACGTAGCCAGTTTGCCGCTGCATTCAATCTGAGTTACAACGCTGTGGTCTTCTAAAGTGGTTTTTACCCTTAATCCTTTGGGGGTTTTGAGGTTGTCAGGTGAAACCGCCGCCGCAACAGCCTTCGCCATCTTGACATCGGGGTATTCAAGTGTGATTGTCGCTTCCAAGCTTCTCACCCTTTAACTGCCGCCCAACAAGTTCGTCTGCGGTTTTAATGAACGCCTCCACCTTATCCAGCGGAACCTGCGAGCCAGCAGCGATGTTGTGTCCGCCGCCTTTGCCGCCATGCGCCTCAGAAGCCAGTCGCATCACGTCGCCGAGGTTCACACCCTTCATTAGTGCGGCTTCGGTGGTTCTGCCTGAAAATTTGGCTGCATTTTCGGCTTGAATGTTGGCGAATGCGAGGAGTGGTTTGAGATTGTTGGGTAAGGTGGATACGAGGATGCTTGAGACGGTGCCGATTATTTTCTCGTTAATCTGATCCTCGCCGTAGATCACGTAAATGTTTTGGTACTCTCGTAGGCGCTCAGGCTTTTCGCTGACCCAGCCGAGGTATTTGTTGATGCTTTTTCGGTAGTCTTCGAGGATTTTGTTTGATTCCTCTAAGGCTGCTTTGCGGTCTCCCATACAGATGGCTATGCCTAAGCTGGGGCGATCCATGCGGCCCGTGGAATTGAGCAGCACCGAGAATTCTCTGCCGTCTCGCAGGGCGGTGTTGGGTTCTTCTTTAGTGAAAACGTAGACGTGACCGATGAGGTTTTCAACTTCCAAATGTAGCCCTTTAGATAAGAGGTAGTCAGCCAGCGCCGAGCACAACTTTTTGCGTTCTTCATCGTTTAGGTCGCATAGTGAGCGGAGTTTGTCGCCTTGCTTTAGGGGAATGCCCAAGTTTGTGACGAAGTTTAGAGATTCCGTTTCTTGTCCGCTTAAACCTGGGATGAAGGGGTTGGTGGTTGTTGCGAGCATGCGGTGGATGGGTCGGGTTTCTCTACCGAAAAAGGTGAGGTCTTTGTCGACTTTAAGCAACCCCGCGGCTACGGCGTCGTTTACGATTAACTCGTTTAAGCCTTTGAGGCTGCGCTGCTCGTACTTGTCTTGCATGTCGCCCAATGCGCCAACGATTGCGATGGGGGCGCAGTCCACGTTTGCTTGGTTCACTGCTTTGGCTGCGAAGTAGGCGACGCCTGAGCCGCTGACTTCTGTGGCGCCGTCTATGCCGTAAACGTGTGGGTTAAGCATGGTGAAGTTAGGGTTAGTTGTTGCTCCAGTGATTTGGTGGTGGTCGAGGATGACGATTTTGTTGTTGGGGATTTTCTCGTTGAGCAAGTCGAGGTAGCCGCTGCCGAAGTCTGTTAGGATGACGAGTTGGGGTTTGTCGGCGGTGACTTCCGCGATGATCTTGTCATCAACCCACTGCATAACGCGCATGCGGAATCGTGCGTCTAGGCGATGGAGCATTTTGCATATGACGCCTGCTGCGGCTACTCCGTCGGCGTCAAGGTGGCTAAAGCAGCTGATGAAGCCGTCTTTTTGGGCGGTTTCGGTGATTACTTTGGCTGCTTCGTTGGCTTGGGTTAAGAATTTCTGGATGCTTTCGGGTTGCGGCTGCGCCATGCAGGTCACTTCTGCAAAATGTAGGGCTGATTAGATTTAAAGCTGGCGTATCAACTAAAAGAATAAAATTAGTTTTGAAGAAAGAAGCTGTTTAGGTTACTGAAGCGATTTTTGCTTCGTACTTAAACTTCTTATCGAGTATGCCTTCACGTTTGTAGTAGCGGCTGAGTTTGTGGATGCGGGCTTCGATGATTTGCATGTTGCGTTTGTTGTGGAGGTCTTTTTTGTTTTTGTCCATGTGGACTGCCATGGCTTGGGCTTTTTTCATGAGGTTAGCAAGGTCTTCGGGCATGGCGGGTGTTAAGCCTGCGGCTTTGAGGGTGTCGCTTATGCTTTTGCCTGTGATGGGTTTGACGAGTGGGATGGCGTATTGGTCGCGTAGAATGGTGCCTATTGAACTCATGTTGTGGCCTTCTTTGGCGAGTTTTATGATGAAGGCTTCTACTTCTTCAGGCTGGTACTTGCACCAGCTGGGTGGGCGCCTGCTGACTGGACGAATTGAATGGGATTTTCCACTTTCTTGCTTTGGCATCGTTACACCTATTGTGCACCTAAACCACACCGCACAGATATTTAAAAGTAACTAGTCCAAGCCCCAAAAAATGGGTTGACATCGGCTTTTAACGGTGGATTCGGTGGGCAACTATGCGTATTACGAACTGGGTTATGAGCGATACACCTGCAAGGATGATTAGGATTGCCCAAAACGTGAACCACCCCGTTAAAGTTCCAGCCAACAGAAACACGTTTGTCACGGTGGAGGCTCCTGCCCAGAAAACCATGTTACCCACAGTTTCCGCTACCTTTCCAATCCTCGAATGAGCCCAAACCCTCAGAGCCAAAATCGCGGCTTGCAAAAGCGCCGTTGCCAAAGCAAAATTGAACACCGTGTTGTAGACTTCGATGTGTTGGGCTGGGTGGGCGGGTGCGGGGAGGAGCAGGGTGCCGTTGCCGACGGGGTATGTTTGTGCAGTTAGGTCGCTGAAGAATTCGCCGAATTTCTGTGGGACACCTGGGGTTAACCCGAATACTACTGCAAATATGATTAGAAAGCCGCCGACGGCTAACGCCGTGATTAGTCCCTCATACCAGGGGTCGCTTCTACGTTCGCGCCTATTCATGCCCTGTACCCTAAAAGTGGTATTGGATATACCAGAGATATAATACTTTGTTTAACTCAACGTTGCACTGTGTACCACTCGGCGAATTTGCGGATGGCATTCGCCCGATGCGAGTAACCGTTTTTTTCTTCGATGGTCATTTGGGCGAAGGTTTTGTTGCTGCCTTCTGGTTGGAAGATGGGGTCGAAGCCGAAGCCCGATTTGCCCTGCTCAATCCGCTCTTTAGTGGTGATTTTTCCTTTGGATTCACCGTAGAAGCTCAGGGGATCGATGGTGTTTTGGTCGTCGCAGTAGGAGATGATTGATTGGAAGGTGGCTTTGCGGTTTTTTTCGCCTTTCATGAGTTTGAGGATGCCGCTGTTGTGGATAGTTTTGTAAACGTAGGCTGCGTATGGACCGGGAAAGCCGTTGAGTGTGTCGATGAATAGGCCTGCGTCTTCAACAAAAATCGGCAGATGGCAGTGTTTGTAGGCGTTTTGGACGCTTTTTTCGGCTATTTCTTGGAGGCTGTCGCTTTGGATTTCGTCGCCTTTGAGTTTGAGCATGCCGACGGCGACTCCGCGTGCTCCAAGGATACTTCTGGCTTCGTTGAACTTGTTGACGTTGCCTGTTGCGAAAAACACGACTCTGCCTTTCAAAGTAAACTTATTGTTTGCGCTCTTCGACATAGCGGCCACGCCTCTCTATCTCGCGGATTTTCTCATAAACCTTTTCCGCACACTCGACACCCCGAACTGAGCTGTAGCCGCACAGAACGCTCTTGAAGCATTCTTCCCAAAACCCAAAATGTGTACTCTGCAATGCACGTTTAAGCAGGTGTAAATCGACGCCTTGAGATTCGATTTCCGTGCTTTTTTCGCCTAAACCAAAGTCTATGAAGTAGATTCTGCCGTTTAAGGCTTTAATCATGTTTGAAGTAGTTAAATCGCCGTGAATTAAACCATATTTGTGTAGATAAGCTACGGATTCACCTATTTTTATGCATAGGGCTTGGCGGCTGCTTTTCTCTGCTTTGTTCAGCAACTCTTTAACCCGCTCGCCCTCGATGTACTGCATGATTATCTTGGATTCAGCCACGTTAACCATATAAATCAAAGGCGTCGACACTCCTGCAGCTTTTGCTTCATGCATCAACTGTGGCTCATGCACGGTGCGGTAGGCGCGGATTTGCTGGTCAAGCTCGGTGGGGCGGTAGAGTTTAGGTATGCGGATTTTGATTATTGCTTTGCGTCCATACCAATCTGTAAGGAACAGGCTAGCTTCTGCACCCTTTTTGAGCAGTTTGGCTTGGGGGGTTTTGTCTATTGTATCCATGGCACATCCACCTTGTCCACTCGCCAACGAAGCTTAACCATGCTCTGATCAATCGGCGTAACCAACCCATAGCGGTACGCCAACGTTCCTGTCCAAGCAATCATGGCGCCGTTGTCAGTTGCATATTGAAGCGGAACCACACTAAATTTAGCGTCATGCTCCTCCGCGATAACCGCGAGCATGGCTTGGAGCCGCTTATTCGCCGCTACACCACCCGTTAATAGCACCTCTTTCTTCTCCGTATGCGCCAACGCCCGCTCCGTAACCTCAGTAACCATAGAGAAAGCGTGCTCCTGCAAACTGTAACAGACATCTTCTAAGCTACAGTCACCCCGCCTCAGCGCAGTGGTCGCTGCAGTTACTAAGCCGCTAAGCGAAAGATCCATACCCTTCACCACGTAAGGCAAAGAAATCAGCCGTCTGCTTTTGAGCGCTAACTGCTCTATAGCTGCACCCAGCGGCACCCCCTTCTTGTGCTTAAGCCCCGCCTCCCTTGCAAACACATCTAGACAGTTGCCCAAGGCTATGTCGAGAGTTTCTCCGAACACACGGTAACGCCCCGACTCGAAAGCGGTGACCATGGTGTTGCCTCCCGAAGCGTACAGGGTTACTGGGTCTTTGGCGCCTGTTTGGAGTTTACCGATTTCTATATGAGCAACTGAGTGGTTGACGCCGACCAAGGGGATTTCCAGATACGAAGCCAAAGCCCGTGCAACGGTGGCCCCTGTACGGAGTGATGGTCCCAAGCCTGGGCCTTGTGAGAAGGCGATGCAGGTTAACTCGGATGTTTTGACGCCTGATTTTGAGAGGGCGTCTTGTAGGACTGTGTCGGATACTTCGGCGTGGTGTCTTGCCGCTTCCCGCGGGTGAATGCCGCCTTCGGTGGGTATGTAGCTGTCGGATTTATTTGCCAAAATTTCGCCTTCAAAGGTAGCTATTCCGACGCCGAAGTCGTCTGCTGTCGATTCGATGCCTAAGCAGTACTTGCCCGCGGATTTCTTTGGAACTTTAACCATAAGGTTCCTCAATTAGTTGGGGATACATATTTTTATGTGAATCCAACGCTTATATTACTGTATTATCTCGGAAGATCCTAAAATGCCAAAGCGTAACGACCTTGAACAGAAAGCACTCCACTACGTCGTCGGTACAGGCTATCAGGGTGTGCTTCAATCAGATTTATGGCGGGAACTCGGCGCAAGCAGCCGCGAAGGCTCCCGCGTCTCCATCAAACTCGAAGAAAAAGGGCTTATCCGCAGGGAAAAAGAGCTCCAAGAAGGCAGATGGACATACCGTCTCTACCCCAAGCGCTTACCTGCATCCATAGAAACCATCATCGATTGCCCCTGCTTGCTCTGTCCAGACAACGCACGCTGCGACCCCACAACCACAATAAACCCCAAAACCTGTCCACGACTTACCGACTGGATACTAAACCTTGGAAAAGAAGCCCCCGCAGCTCCTGAGGGCCCAAGCGCCGTAGCGGAACCAGACATGCCAGAGGATGATCCTGACGCCGAAAGCTTGGATACGTGAGCGAAAAAACGAGTTTTACTATAAAAAAGCTAAAGCTGAAAACTACCGCAGCCGCTCCACCTACAAACTAGTTCAAGCCAACAACAAGTACGGCTTCATTAAACTGCATGACGTTGTGGTGGATTTAGGGGCAGCACCTGGCGGTTGGATTCAGGCAGCCAGAAAAATGACTGGCAAACACGGCTTTGTCTTAGGCGTCGATTTGAAACCGATTGAGCCGTTTACACAGGAATACATCCGCACCATAGTCGCTGACCTCACGGAGCCCGACATCGCGGAGCAGATATTGTCTTTTCTGCCTCGCAAACCTGACGTAGTCATATCCGACGCAGCCCCAAACGTGACGGGCGTCTGGGAAGTTGACCATGCATGCCAAATCGACTTAGCTACCAAAGCGCTTGAAATCGCTAAAAGCATCCTCAAACCTGGCGGCAACTTTTTCGTCAAAGTCTTCCAAGGAGACCTACTTGACCAATTCATCTTAGACGTAAAAGGCACTTTTGAATCAGTTAAGATTGTTAAGCCTCAGGCAAGCCGAGCAAAAAGCAGCGAACAATACATTTTGGCTTTGGGCTTGAAGGGTAAAACAGAAAACTAATTCTGCCCCAAATGTATCCTACCTTGTCAGGTGCCAAAGTGAAGGTTATCGCGGCAGACTCAGGTGCAGCCATACTGGACGAATACTTTAAACCCGTTTCTCTTGTGGCGTCGGTTGCTGTGTTGGTTGAGCCGCCGTACCGTGAACCCTCTGCTTACCGCATTGCCCAACCCCTATTCAGAGAAGTCGATTCCACCCTTGAAGTTATTGTTCACGAAGCCGAACTATGCTTAAGCCTCCTTGCAGAAGTGAAGGCGGACATTGTGCACCTTGACATGACGCTTGGCGGCGTTACCGTTGAAGACCTCTCGCCCGTGGAACTTCTCAACATGCAGCTTCAAAAAGCGGACGCCAAAACATCCTCAAAATACTGCCCCGTCTGAGGAAAACCGCGGGGGAAATCAAGCGGCTTTACGGGTTAGACATGCTGGCAATCGGCAAAGAAAGCGTGCCTGTGCGGGTTGCAGAGTTGACTGCGGGCGCTGAAGCAATACTATTTGCGTGTCATAAAACACTTGAAGAGGAAGAAGCTTTGCTGTTGGGGTTGCCCCTGAATTGTCAACCTATCTTTTTAGAGGACCGCGTCTGGTTGGTTTCATTGATTTCGGGTGAGCATGAACTAAGAAGTTACGCGGTTGATTCCGAAGATGTTTTAACAAAGGTTAAATTGACTGAAACCTTTAACCCTGTTGCGAGAGGTTTTCGAGCCCTCAAAATCGAACCAAAAACACGATAAAGGTTGAATTGGATGGATTACCCGCAGTTCTGGAAGGAAGCTTCGCCGAAACGAAAACGAATCTACGCCGTACTCATAGTGTTCATCCTGTCTGTTTTGGCCACAACTATTGGGATGCTGGTTCCAGTCAGCCCCGAAGAAGCAAAAATAATAAGCGACTACCTAAACCAAACCGTCACCCAAGGCCAAGCGCAAGGCACCCTGAGCGCAGACATCTTTCTCAACAACTTCCCCCTATGCCTGCTCATGTTCGTTCCGCTTGCAGGATTCGCGATGGGCATGTTCATACTGTTTAGCACTGGACAAGCGTTTAGGGCGGTGTTTGAGATTCAAGCCGCAGGTGGAGCAGCAGCCTCATCTTCAGTGGAACTTACCGCGGCAACTGCAGTTCTAACCCTATTCCTCGTAGGCTTAGTTTTTCTGTTAGAATACGTTTCCTACTCGATTGCCATGGCGGAAAGCATATGGCTGTTTCGCAGAATAACACAGAAACAGTGGAAGGGAGAATTGAAGTACCTTGCCATCTTCATCGGAGTTGTGGCGTTGCTACTGATTATCGGCGCCGTAGCCGAAACCTTTGCTCTGTCAATCGGAGCCTAACCGCCCTCATTTCACTATTTCTAAACTAATGTCTAAGGCTTTGACGCTGTGGGTTAACGCGCCTATACTTATTACATCAACATCCGCAGCCGCATACTCAGCGAGGTTTTGGGCGGTTACTCCGCCACTTGCTTCGATGAGCACCTTGTCATAGCCCGCTTTGTGCAGTTTAGCAGCGGCTTCTTTGGCTTGTTTGGGTGAAAAATTATCCAACATAACGATGTCTGCACCAGCACGCGCAGCTACAACTGCATCTTCGGAAGATGTAACTTCTACCTCGATTTTTTTGCTAAACGACGCGTTAGATTTAGCTTTTTTAACTGCTTCCTCTACGCCACCAACGATAGCGAGATGGTTGTCTTTTATTAGAATCATGTCGTCTAAGTGGAGTCTATGCGGGTCGCCGCCTCCGAGGGCTACGGCTTTTTTGTCAAAAAAGTTCAGTCCAGGCGCTGTTTTGCGTGTGGCTGCAATTTTGGTTTTTGACTTGTTTTTCTTGATTACCTCTGTTAAGGTGCGTGTTTGAGTTGCGATGCCGCTCATGCGTGAGAGGAGGTTTAGTAGGGTGCGTTCAGCTGAGAGTATGGTTTGGGCGTCGCCTTCGATTTTCATTAGAACCTGTTTGTTCTTGATTTTTTCACCGTCGGCGGCTTGTGCTTCAACTTTAAGCCCTAAATACTCGGCTAGAATGGTTGCTTCTTCTATACCCGCCACGAAGCCGTCTTCTTTGGCGATTACTTCCGCCTTAACCTTTAAGCCTGCGGGAATAATTGCAGCTGCGGTTACGTCGCCTTGCCCGATGTCTTCCTCAAGGGCGGCTTTGAGTTTCTCCTCCACGATTCGCCTTGGCACAAACATACATCCTATTCTTACAGGTTACGCTTAAAATGCTTATCCCACCCTCCAGTTTGAACCAAGCTATAGTTCAAATACCATCATGTATTCACAGATAATCGTATGCGACTGCTGCTCAGTTGTTCCGAACTCGGTTTAGGGCACGTTTCACGCCTCATCCCCTTAGGGAAACGGCTGGAACAGCGTGGGCACGAGTTGTTCTTTTTTTCAGGCGGCAAAGCATACGAATTGCTACAGAAAGAATTCAAAAACACATACAAAGTCACCCCGATTTCTTGGTACGAAAACGCACACGGTATCCTTACCTCCGCGTCTCTTCTGAACATGTTTTTTCCGCTACCCCTCTTCAATGTGGAACAAAACAGGTTCGAAATAAAAAACTCAAACACTTGGGAAACCATCCACCGCTACTACGACCTAAGAGAAAACATCTACAACGTTAAACCTGACGTGCTCGTGGCTGATGGCGACATAAACGCGCTTCGGCTGGCGCTACGATGGAAAATCCCCTCGGTCTATGTTGCCAACACGATACGCCCAAGTTTTGGTGTTTCTACTTTTTTAAGCCCCGGAGAGCGATTTTTGGAGCGGTACATCAAGGCGTGTCAAAAAGTAATCATACCCGACAACCCCCCACCGTATACCGTTTCAGAGTACAGCATCGGAAACATCGACAACATGGGCATTACCAGCCGAACTGAATACGTCGGCGGATTCGTAGACACCAAACCCGTCCGCGGAGGACAAGAACACATTTTCGCACCCATCAGCGGTCCCATCGGAACCCGCTCCCAACTCTTCAAAACCCTACTGCCCGTACTAGAGAAAGCCCAGACTAAATGCATAATCAGCCTCGGCACGCCAGGCAAGAAGGCATCAGCTAAAATCGGCAACTGCGAACTCCACACTTGGCTCACGCCTGAGGAACGAAAACAAGCCATGATGAACGCAAAAATCGTGGTTTTCAGCGGCGGCCACGCCACCTGCTTTGAAACCATCAAGTACGGCAAACCCACCATCTGCATCCCCACCCAGCCAGAGCAGGAAGGCAACGGCGCAAAACTCGAAAAAATGTGTTGCTCAATAGTCGCCAAAAACAAAAAACAACTCGAAAAAGCCCTCAAAAAAATGAACGCCGAGTTGGATACTTACACCCAAAACGTGGAGGCGCTCTCTGAGTTCTCAGGCAGATTCCGCGGCTTAGACCGCGCTGTAGAAATCGTCGAAAGCGTAAAGGGTTAGGCTATTTTTTGAGGCTTAGGCGTTTTATAGGCCCATTGGGTTTTTCTTCTTCGAAGATTATGGCGTGGAATTTGTAGATTTTTGTGTTCTTCGTTAACCAACTGTCAGGTGGTAACCCAGCTTTCATGCAGCATTGGCAGAGGAATTCTTCTTCACCCCAACCCCACTCGATAGGCACCTGTGGCAAGAGAAGCCCTTTGCGGTAGCCTTGTTCGATGATTAAGCCGTCTTCGCCAACCTGAATCTTCTTAACGTATTCGCGGGGGTCACTGGTTTGGACAGGTTCAGGCGGAGTTAACACGCTGACCTCAAAAACCACGCCGTCTAACTCGCGGGGGTCCATGGGGTCGAAGCGGGGGTCTTGGGTTGCCGCGTTGATGGCTGAGTCTATGACGGCCTCCACAAGGGGGCTGGTTGGGTATGGGTAGCCGATGCAACCGCGCAGCGCCTTTTCTCCGTGGACTAAGGTGCTGATGGTGACGAACACGCCGCATTGAGCGAAGAGTTTCTGCGGGGTTTCTTTTGGCGGTTTGAGGGTTTTGCCGTTTTCTAGATAGAGTTGAACTGTTTTTCGAGCCAACTGGACTAGGAATTCTCCTTCTTGCTGGGTTAACTCAAACGACATAGCCTTTTCCTCTCTGCGGCGTATAACTCTATTTGACGTTTGCTAACTTAAAAAGGTGAAAAGGAAAAGAGGTTTAGAATTTTACGGATTCTTCAGTGACGCCGTCTTTGGTGATTATAAGGATATCTAAGCCGTCGCCGCTCATAGCGTCTCGGTTGATAGCTGCTTTAACTGCGCGAATAACGAGTTCTTTTGCGTCTTTAAGCGAGATGTTGTCTTTGTAGCCTTCTTCGATGACGCCGATGGCTGTTTCTGTGCCTGAACCGACCGCTGCGTACTTGTCTGGGATAAGTGAACCCAAAACGTCTAGGACATATAGCGACGGGGCGCCATCTTCGTCTAAGCCGCCCACTATGGTTTGAGTAATAAGTGGCGCGTAGCGTCTGTTGAAGAGAACATTTGCCAACAGTTTAGATGCGCTTTGAACACTGATTGGTCTGCCGACATCCATACTGTACAGGTTGGTTTGTGCCTCCATCTCTCGGGCAAGAATCTGCATGTCCCCGACGAGGCCTGCGCAGGCGACGCCGATGCGGTCTGTAACTTTAAAGACTTTTCTCCCACCCCTGCTCATGATGAAGCCGCCATACGTTACTCTTTTTTCAGCTGCAAGGAGAACTCCGCCGTGAAAGACGACGCCGACGGTGGTGGCGCCTGGAATCCATCCGATGCCCTGCTGGGCTTGGTTGCCTTGGGGCTGGTGTTCCTGCTGCATCTGTACCTGCGGCATGAGCGGGATCTGTGGGATTTGAGGTAAGGTTGGTAATTGTGGTCCATATCCGTCCATAATTTTTCGCCTTTTCGTTTTTAATACACAAGACAATGTATTAAGCTTACTTATAACCATTATACAACTGCGAGGTGAGCTTGTATGAGTGAGAATAAACCGCTCAGATGCCAAAAATGCGGCAAACCCCTCGGTTACGTCACGATAACTGCAAGAAGCCTCTTGGAGGCAAAGCCCGATTTGGGCAATGTAAGGTTGGTTGGCACCTGTATGGGTTGCCGAAATGGAGGCCGTTTCGCTCCCAGAAGCCTATAACCCACAAAGAAACCACGAGGGCCACGTTATGATTGAAATCTACAGTCAAAACCACAACGACACCTACTTTGCAATTGCCCTGCAACAGCAGGAAATCGTCGCTTCAACCTTCAGCGGCAACCCAAAAAACGCCCTCGAAACAATCTTGTACAACTTGCCTTTCAACATGCCCTTCCAAGTGTTCCCTGAACCCTCAGCCCAAGCCAAAGCTGTCCTCCAAGCCATAGAAGACATCTACGACGGCAAAGACACTAAAACCGCTTTACCTCTGGCGACCAAGCATTTGCCATCCTACACCCAAAAAGTCCTCAAAGCCACCCAAGCCATCCCCGTTGGCTACGTCACAACTTACGGTGAGATCGCAAAAGCTGTGGGTGGAGGTGCAAGGGCGGTTGGGAACGCTATGGCGTGTAACCGTTTTGCGCCGATTGTACCTTGCCATAGGGTTGTTAAGTCGGATTTTGGTTTAGGCGGTTACAGTGCTGGAGGCTTAAAGGTCAAGCTCTTGTTTTTAAGGAGAGAAAAACGTGGGTTCAAAGAGTACAAGGAAATAAACTTTGACGGCGGAAGCCTTAGAGTTTTCCCAGTAGAATGCGCAGTAAACAAGTACGATGAAGGTTTGCGCAAATCATAAATGCATCCAAGCGCAACCTCAAAGCGGAGAGAACATAGTGGTTAATCGCGGCCTTTACGTTGGCAGATTCCAACCCTTCCACATCGGGCACTTAGACGCCATAAAATACGCCTTAGAAAACGTCGAAGAACTAGTCATAGTCATCGGAAGCGCCCAATACAGCCACAACAACCACGACCCCTTCACTGCAGGCGAACGTCTCATGATGGTGCACAATGCCCTCTTGGAGGCCAATGTGGATCTTTCCAAGGTCTGGGTTGTTCCCGTTCCCGATGTGCACCTGCATATGCTCTGGGTTAGTGCAGTCGAAGGTTACACTCCAAAATTTAACGTGGTCTTCTCTAACGAACCGCTCACGCGGAGACTCTTCATGGAGGCAGGTTACCCCGTTAAAGAGTTGCCATTGTTTGACCGAAAACAATACACTTCCACGTTGGTGCGGCAAAAAATGCTTCAAGACGCCAGTTGGACTAAACTGGTACCAAAAGCTGTAGCGAAGTTCATAAAGGAAATCGACGGCGTCAACCGTCTTAGGGATTTGGCGCGAACCGACAAGGTTACCTAAACCACGACTACTTCGGGGGATGCTTTATGGTAGTACCGCCAAGCCAGCAGGTACGTGGATACCAGAATCAATACGCCTGCGGAGACACTGAGCAGATAGCTTTCTGAAACAGCCACAAAATTGTTAGCCATATGAAGCCCCACCGCTATCAGATAGAAGGGTAGCGGATTCTTTTTAGCAATTCCATACGCAGCAATAACTGCGCTTGAAGCGTGAAATATGACGCCTGGAACTCGGGCAAGCGGCGGTACATTCAAAAACGCGACGTAGAGCACAAACTCCGCGATTCCAAACCCCAACCCAATTAAAATGGCTAACACAGTGAGGGAGCGCTCAGTTTCGCCGTGCCTATAGAACAGCGGCAGAACCTTCGCTAACTCCTCAACGAAAGGCGCAAACACGACAACTGTTAGGATTGCGGGAAAGAAGGAATATGTTTGGGCGAAAAACAGCGTAAACGGAATGCTTACCAGGATGCCTGAGGCGAAGAAGAAAGCGTACTCTTTCCAGTCGGGTTTATGGATAGGTATTATGCAGTGGGGCGGCTGCTGGGTTTCTGCCATGAAAACGGTCTTCCTTAACGAAAGGAACTGCGGTCTAGTTTATGTGTGTTTATGCGGATTTAGAAGCCTGCAGATACGGGTTCGGCTGGTTTAATGATTTCTCTAAGCAACACAGTGGCATAGCAGCCTCTTAGCAACGTAAAACTGACCCCGACGCTCTCGCTGGATGCATGCTGAAGCTGAAAATCCTTAACAGGCGTAAGCGCTGTGCGCAAGCCTCCTTTGCCGCCTGCACGGGACAACTCGTTGAGCCACCCCGCCTCAAGGCCAACGCCTTCTTCTTCGAGAATTTGGGCTTCGATTTCGCCCATTGCGCCACCTGACAGTTTCTGCTTAGCCCCCACAAGAGGCAGGGCAACCCGTAACTTACCCGTCGCAATCGAAGCGTTTGTCGTCTCAAGAGTTTGGGCAGTAACAGTTTTAGCCATAGTCGTCAAGGGCAACCCTGAACGTTCCACAGCAACCACGAAATCGCCTTCCACCGCTCGATTAAGCGGCAGCCCCTTCTTCATGCGCCCGCTGAGGAAACGGTTAAACAGATACGACTGCTGCGCTTGCACAAACAACGCCTGCAACTTGGGAGGCACCCGCCGAAAAGCCCCAACATAATCCGCAGGGTTCTCGGCTAAGTGCATAAGCATCTGGCGTTCAAATCGGAGTTGCTTGGGGTAGTTCTCTACAGCCCACTTGAAATCGTGAGTTTCCCAAAGCTGCTGCCGCGCTTTCCGTGATTCTGGGTGTTCGTATGGGCTGGGTTTGGCTAAGAAAAGCATCGCCGCATCCTCGAAGCGTCCCTGGGTGAGGGCTTTTCCAACTAAGTGGGTTATGGGACGTGTGGTGCCGAAGCGTTGATGCCCAAAAAAATTCGGGATACCACCCAATGTGGTAAATTCTTGGATTGTTTGCTCTACGCGTTCCTTGGTTGCTGCCTCTGAAAGAGCAGGGCGTTTTATGGTTATGGCGAAGTGGTTGCCTAAGAGGTAAAACAGTGAAAGCGCCTCGCGGACGTAGCCCACTGGAGTAACTTTTACGTCTCTGACGTCGGCTTTAGCTACATCTTCGATTGAAAGGCCCTCTACGGTGATGAATTGGGTTGTCACGGCTCGGGCATCCTTTATCCCCGCATACTGCACCCTCGATGGCTCAACACCTAAAGATTTGGCAACGTTTCTTGTGGCAATCATGGTGTCCCAGTTACGTTTAACCAAAACGCAAAGCACAAACCGCTGCCTTTGACTGGAAGAACCAATAACTCTACTCGGAACTGCACAGTCCACACTGGCTTTGCTACCGTCCACAAGCACCTCTTCAACCACAAAATCCTCCACCGCCTCCTTAATCGCCCCGCCGACGCCCTCGGTTTTGGTGGCGTAAACCTCCATACCAAGCAATTTGTCAACGTCGGGAATCGGCAAAGAAACCGCCTACAACAACTTTAGTTGGCGTGTGAGTCGGTCGATTTTTTCAGCTGGGGCGGGTCCGATGCCGAGGCAGGTTATTGAGCCTTCTGGAATCTGGGTTAAGCCGCGGTCAACGATGAGTGCATGGGGCAACCCCAAATCTTCCGCTGCCTCCTCCAACTCGCACAGTTCCTTCTCGGTTTGGACTTTGAGCGCGACCTTCTTTTGCCCCTCATACATCCAGGCCTCCCACCATTTCTTGTGGTGTACAAAAGCGTCTTGTGCGGCGGATATGGCTGCGTGGCCTGCTTGGGCAGCGATTTTGCCTTTGCCCATCTGCAAATCAGTGCGGAATATGAGGACTTGTTTGTATTCGAATTCGTCGGACATGTGGGGTTCCCGCTTTTATGTTGGTGAGGGAGATTTTAAGGGTTTGCAGTCAAATAGAGCAGCCCAAAGTAGCCTAACGCCGCCAACATCGAGGGTTTTGTGGCTACTGTAAGCAGCATTTTGCCTTGAAAATCGATTTCTGTAACATCACTCAATGCCCCATCAACACCCAGTTTACGGCAAACCCTCAACATCTCATCTAACCGCTCATCAGAAAGTGAATCCAAAAAACGTCTCAGCCGAAGCATAACGCGAATGTCAAAGTTGAAGAGTTCATCGCAGCGTTTCTGATATACCTGAAGAACATTAGCGGAAACGTCCCCTTGTGCTATAGCTTGGCTCGCCACCTCAGCGGCTTCCTTAGCTGCGGTTAACCCGAATATTACCCCGCCCCCCGTGGTGGGCTTCACTTGCGAGGCGCAGTCCCCAACAGCCAAGAAGCCATCTGTGTAAGCCTGTGGGATTGGTCCTGCGAGGGTTATGGCGTGGTAGCCCACAGAGGTGATTTTGGCTTTCCCTAGTTGTTTTGAAGCCACAGGGTGTTTTGTCATGAGTCGCTTGAGGTGTTCGCGTGGGTCGCCGTGGTTTGTGGCTAAGCCGACTTTGGCGGAGCCGTCAGGTCGCGGTATAACCCAGGCGTAGAAGCCCGGTGCATAGCCTTTGCCGAAATACACCTCCACAGCGTTCAAATCGACATCTTGCGCATCTTCCATTTCTGCTTCTACTGCGTAAACTAGTCCAGTTGGGTTTAGGGTCGGTAATCTTGTTTGTCGGAGAAGCCGCGAAGAGACACCTTCAGCGTCCACAACAATTTTTGAGCGTACTTGAATTGGGAGGTTTTCACCAGTTTTTAAGTGCACGCCTTGCACGGCACCTTTCTGTATCAATAACGATTCGACCCGTGAGTCCAACGCAAATTCGGCTCCAGCCGCCTTCGCCTGCTCAGCCAAGAACTGGTCGAACCGTGCCCTATTCAGTGCAGTGGTTACGGGGCAAGAGAGTTTGAGCGTGAATTTGGTGCCTTGAGGTGAATAAAAGTTGGCAGCAGAAAACTCATTTTCGATAATGCCGCTGGGCAAAGGATAGAGCCCCATGTGCTTGAGGCTTCGGATGCTTATATGCCCCGCGCAATGAGAGGGCAAACCGATTTGGGGGTGCTCCTCAAAAACCCTGACTGCTAAACCTTTCTTGGCTAAATGGAGGGCTGCATAGGCGCCTACGGGTCCGCCTCCAACGACCACCACGTCTGGCTGGGGTTTCTGAGTTGGCATCTTATTCGTACAGTGTAGGCTGCTTTATATAAAGCCATAAACCCGTCAGTGCTCTAACAGGGAACGGGAAACGGTTACCCGACGCACCAGCCGAAACGTTTGATGTCTGCAGGCGAAACCTTTTCCTCAACCATCAAATCCCGCAGGCATACGGGGTCAGTTTCCAAGTAGTCTCCCGTGCACGCATAAGCTCGTCCTCTGCACCCGCCGCAGCCCTCTCGGTACTCGCAGGTGCCACATTTGCCTTTGAGCGTTTGACGCTGCCGCAGCGTTTTTAGAACCGAGGAGTTGCGCCAGATTTCAGTTAGGCTCTGTTCGCGGATGTTGCCGACTTTTATGGGGAGAAAGGTGCAGGGGTAGATGTCGCCGTTGGGGCGTAAGCTGAAGTACATGTTGCCTGCGTGGCAGCCGATGCCTTGATGTATCCAGAATTCTTTGACGAGGAGGTCTTTGGCTTTGGTGCCGTGGCTGCGGTGCATTTCTATGGCGATTTCAGGGTACATGGGTAACCCGCCTGACATCGCAAAAACCATCTCCGTGTTCTCTTGTTTGCTTTGGAGCCATCGGATAAGGTTAACGCGTTGCTCTTGAGTCATAGCGTTATCCATAACCTCTTTGCCTCTGCCCACGGGAATCAAATCGTAAACCGCCACCTCATCCACCCCTAGATCCGAAAGAAACTCCAGCCGCTGAGGCATCTCACTGTAGGTGTCTTTGAGCGCCATCGTGGTCACCACGACTTCTAAGTCGATTTCTAGGCAGGTTTTGATGGCTTGCACCGCTTTTTCGAAGGTGCCGGGCAGGTTTCTTAAGCGGTCGTGGCATTCTGGGATGACTGAGTCGATGGGTATGCCAACCGCTTTAATGCCTGCCTCCTGAAGCTGTAGCGCAGTATGCGGCGTCATAAGTAACCCGTTGGTAAGCATAGCTGTGATGATCCCTAAGTCGTCGCAGTGCTGCGCCAAAGCCAAAACAAAATCTTTACGCAGCAACGGCTCGCCGCCGCTGAAAATCACTGCTTCCGTGCCTAAACTGTGCATTTCATCAATCGCTGCAGTTGCCTCTTGGAGGTTAAGTTCGTTGGGCATGGCTTCTCTGGCGGATACATGACAGTGGAGGCAACGTAGGTTGCAGGCGCGGGTTACAGCGAAAGAAACAATGAGAGGGGTGTGGGGTTCACCCTTTAGTCCCTGCCCTAGCAGCTTCTGCCGAAGTAGCAACTCGAGCAGTTTTAGGGTTGTGCCCACGTTTAGTCGCCTAGATTTTTGGTTTAATTATCCAGAGTTGGATAGCTCGGCGAAGGAGCCAAGCAACTGCGAATATGACTGCAACGGCGATTATGACTATCATCAAGTTGGGTCCGATGTCAAAGCTGCTCTCGCTGTAAGGGTCTAAGTCCGTGAGTTTTACGTTGTCGATGGTTGCGTAGCTGTCGTGGCCGAAGTAGTATTCTGTGCCGCTTAGGATTTTGCCTGTTGGATTCTGGGTGCCATGCAGGACTTGGACGGCTTGTTCTTCGTTGTTAATGTAGAGGTGCATACCTGTGGCTGTGCGGGTGAACTGTACCTCTATCCAAGTGTTAAGCGGAATCGCTTGAGTTGTTACTATTTCGTTAAAGCCGCCGCTCTCCGTCATAACAAAGCCGCTAAGTGCCCCCTCAACGTATGCCTCGCCGTTTCCAAGTGTTCCTGCACGTACGGCTAAGCCGAGAACTCTCTGTGTATT
This sequence comes from Candidatus Bathyarchaeota archaeon, assembly GCA_026014685.1. Classification (NCBI taxonomy): domain Archaea; kingdom Thermoproteati; phylum Candidatus Bathyarchaeota; species Candidatus Bathyarchaeota archaeon. Next base: position 59,573 of record JAOZHW010000001.1, on the reverse strand, counting down.
TTGCCAATCGCAAGCTTGGTCTGGGTGGTTACATTTCACAACGATGTTGTTGTATGTGGCGTTTGTAAAGCTTGGCACGTTAATCCATGCCGTTATGGTGAAGTATTTTTGGATGTCGAGGTTGGTGGAAATCGGGATGTACATGGGTTCATCCATAGGTGGGAAGCCGACAACAAATTTGATTGGGACGTAGATGGCGTTTTCTCCGCCGAATTTCATGGCGTTGCCGTATTTGCCTTTGACAAGGGTTGGGTGCTCTGTGCCTGCCAGTATGCCGTTGTTGACGCCTGTGGCGTCGGGGGTGGTTTCGGTTGTGCCGCTGATTTTTGTTTCGTCAAGTTTCCATTCCCCCACTGTCGTGGTGCTTTCTGCCCGTGTGGTGGACAGTAGAATTGGGCTTAACAAGGCTGAGATTAGTAAGCAGAAGGTTAAGGTTTTTAATGCGTTTTTGTTGGTTGCCATTTATTGATCACCTGTTAAGTGCATACAGGTAGAGCCGTGACTTATAGCTCTCCCCTGAGAACGGGCTGTTCCCCAAAAGGAACACCTAAAAAAGGCTCAGTTTCGTGGCAGTTAAGCGCTACTTTAACATGGATACATAACCCCCGCATATGCCCATGAATAAGAGGGTATAGTAAAAAATCTCAATAGACGGATTTTTTCTTAACAATGAGTGTTGTTGTCAGGTTTTTGGCTTTATATATACAATGCCGCCATAGAATACTGCTAAAGCTCAGTTGGGAACACGTGATGAGTGGCAGAGAAAAATTCCAAAGCGACCTCACCACCCTAATAGAACGCTTAACCTACAACACCACCCAAACGGTGGAAAACAGACTCATCCACCTCAAAGACTGGCTTATCGAACTCCAAAAACAAAACATCGTAAAAATCAACCACTCCGCCATGGAACTCGTCTGCGCCAAGTACCTGCTTGAAAAAGAATACGACATAACAATCGAGTACCCACTAAACAACCTTTTAACCTGCGACTTATACGGCACCAAAGGCTTAGGCAACCTCATCGTCGAAATCGAAACAGGCTTCATCCCACCCGAAAACGCGCTATGCCCCCTCACCTATACTTCGGCGCGGTTAGCCAGCAAAATCATCCGATACAGCAGCTTCGCAGGCAAATTCGCGCTTGGGGTGCCGCCTCATTATATTCTGCCGTTTCCCCGCGCCCTCGCCAAGCTTCCACGTAACCGCACCGAAGCCGAAATCCAGCAGATCAAAGCCCTCTGCGACGCGTTCTACCAAAAACCTCCTGTAACCGAAGAAGAAATCTGCAATGCCCGTATACATGAAATCTACATAATAGATGTGGACCGCGGAAAAGTTTTAGAAATCGGTCCAGAAGCGTATCAGAAGAGGGCAATACAGAAAGGGGTCGTTTTCGACTGCTTAACAGCTGAACCATAAGGAGCAATAGGACGTGTCGTTTTACGTTTACATTTTGCAGTGTATGGATGGAAGCTTCTACACGGGGTACACAAAAGACCTCGAAGAACGCACAAGGCAACATCAGAATGGCACAGGCGCCAAATACACGAAGTCACATAGGCCTCAGCGGGTGGCGTATGTGGAGCTTTTTGGAACACGTAGCGCGGCGATGAAACGCGAGAGGGAAATAAAGAAGCTTAGCCATCAGCAAAAGCTCAACCTAATTGTTTCGCAAGACAAAAAGTGACCGCGCGGGTTCATTTAGATCAGTAACGTTAAGGCTGCGCCCGTAAAGATGGGCACCAGCACATTGTCGTTTATGGGTAGCGGCAACACTTCTATCGTCATGGCAATTGCGGCGCCGACTAACGCAAGAAGCGGTGAGACAAAAAAGGTTCCGCCTAAAAACGCAAAAAAGAACCCTGCAAGCGAGCCCTCCCAAGTTTTGCCTTTATTAAACGGCAACGAAGTGGAGATTAATCCGCCGAAAAGTGAGGCTGCGCTGTCGCCGAGGCAGAACATGGCGATGGCTGCTCCTGCGGCGGGAGCTGGAAACAGCAAAAGAGTTGTAACGATCCCAAACGCAAAGTACAGTGGTGCAGCCGCAAAACCGTACAGTTCGGATTGTGAGGCTGCATGGCTAGTTATCCCTGAAATCAACGGTAAATTGCGGCCTTCCAGACGGGCTAATTCGGAAGCGGTGTAAATTATTGCTACTGTGATTATTATTGCCGCAACGATGGGGATGCCGACCATGCCTGCGATGACGGGCATAAAAATCCCCGCTGCGTGAATGTCTTCTCGGATTAGGTCGTTGGCTGAGGGGAAACTGCGTTTGTGCGGTTGGCCGTCGATGATTGGTAGAATCCCTGAGAGTTTACCGTTGACGACGCGGTCAGCTTTCACTCTGATAACGAAGTCGGGGTCAAAACCGATTTTGAGCGCTTCAGGCAAGAATATGCAGCTGTTGTTTCGGTCATCAGCAACTATTACACAGTCGCGGGGCTGCATGGTTTCGTGGTTAAGAATTTCACGGAGAATCGTGAGTTTTCCGTTTCGGCTGATGGCGTCGCCATGGATTGCGCCTGTTAATTTTCCGTCTTTTTCCTCCACTTCCACGCCATAAGCGTAGTCAGCGCCCAAGCAGTCTGCCAACCTCTTAACTAGAAACGTAGGTATACCTGAACTGATTAGGGCGATTTTGCAGTTTCGTTCTTTAAGCTGCGAAAACAGGTTTTGCAGGTATGGTGTGGCGGGGATGTTGTCGAAGGTGTGGAGGAGGGTTTCGGTTTTGACTCCTTTTAGGTTTCTAAAGATGTGGCGCAGGGTTGATTCTAGTTTGAGGATGCCTGTTTCGTATAGGAAGCCCAAGAAAAGTAATTTCACCAGCACTGAGAAGCCCAAGGTTTTGCCTACGTCGAAGAGGAAGCGGTTTCTGGGAATTAGGACTCCTTCAACGTCGAAAACCACCAGTCGAGGCTTCTTTTGTAAACTCATAGCTGACAAGACACCAAACTAAAAGCTTGCATGCGCTAAAAGTATTTGAGGGGTTGCTGGCTGATAAATTACGCGGTTGCACAGCCAGGGCTTTTGTTTTGAAGTTCCAGTGGGCATCCACCGCCACATACCTGCAGTTCGCGGCAGTTTCTGCATTTGTCTTCGACGTACTCGCGGTTGCGCAGTTTCTCTGCTAAGGGGTTGTGCCAGATTTTTTCCCAGGGTTCAGTAAGGATGTTTCCGAGGTTTTCGAAGTAGCTTTGGCAGGGATACACGTCGCCGTTTGGTCCCACACAGGCGTTGATGAGTGCAGCGGTGCAACTTTTAATTCCTAATCCAAGTTGAACAGGGTCTAATTCGCAGTACTGTGTTGGGGTGTACCAGAGGAACTTTAAGCCTAAAAGTTGGGCTTTCTCGCGAACCTGCGGCAGCAACGCCTTAAGCTCATCAGTGGTCAGGGCAAATTCGTCAACGTCGGGAGCCTTGCCGCTGTATATGAGGCTGTTACATCCGAAAGCGTCCACTCCCAGTTCTTTGATGTAGTCAACGGTGGTTAAGAAGTCGCCCGCGTTGTGCTTGCTCAGTGTCGTGTTGGTGGAGACGTAAATCTGTGAGTTGACAGCGTTTTTGATGCCTGCCACGGTTTCTTTCCAGCTGCCCTCTGCGCTTGTCATGGCGTCATGCACTTTGGGTTTATGCGATTCCAGCGTTATCTGGGCAAAATCTAAACCCGACCGCTCCAGCTCCGCCACGTATTCTTTGTCTTTGAGGCGTCGTCCATTAGTAATCAAACCCGTAACGATGCCTTTGTTCTGGGCGTACTGCAAAAGTTCAGGCAAGTCGTCGCGCAGTGTGGGTTCGCCGCCCGTGAACGTCAAGATGAAGACGCCGACGTCGCTGAGTTTGTCGATGGCAGTTTTCCATTGGGTAGTGGTAAGTTCGGGGGTTTGGTGGGGGCCGCCTGCGTAGCAGTGGATACAGTCGTTTTGGCATCGGAAAGTCAAAGCCACATCCATACGCAGCGGCGCCGAATACTTGTAGCTGAACGGTTCCTCTTTTTCGATTTCGAGGAACGTTATGGGGTCGATTTTTTCTGTCTGCACCAAGGTGCTTATGGTGTAGACGAGTTTTTCGTAGTCAGCTTTAGCTTTGGCTTCGTCCACGCGGTACATGCCGCGGATTTTTGAGAGAACCTCTTTTTGGGGTAAGCCCTGCATGAAGTAATATGCAAACACGGACGCAGACTCGTTGAGGTGTAAAACAGTGTTGGCGTTGATGACCAATACACCTCTACCGCCCTCTTCAATTCGAAGCTGAAGCGACATACCCGCATACTCATCTTCCCCACGGTAGCTAAAGCGTCCCGTTGGTATTTTGGGTTTTCCAAACAACCTCATTAGCGGCCACCTCCACCTGCACAAGCGCAAGCACAACTGACACAGGCGCAGGCACAAGCACACGCTGCACAAGCGCAAACGCAATCGCTTCCTTTATGGGCGGGGGCATGGCTGGCTTTGGGCGGAGGCGGCACGATGGCGTTGGCGAACTTTTCTAAGCTGACGACTATGTTGCTGGATGTTTTCTCAAGTGAAGTGGCGATGTTGTTTGCGAATTCTGCGCCGGGAATCGGGGTTGGCGTCGGTGACTGTGCGGGTGCGTTAATGTTGGGGTGAAACACAGGGTGAGGATGATAGATTGTGTAGCCGTACCACCACCAGAACCACAACGGATTAGGCTGGAAGGGACGGTCGCGGAACACGGTTTCGGTGCGTACGCGTTGGTTTGGGTCCATCATCAACCAAAGTAGTTCCTTGTCGTAGGCGTTGGATGCTAACTCGGGGGTGCCTGCCTGCTCCACCTGCGCCCACGCCTTATCCACGATTTTACGGTAATAATCCACAGTGTCTTTTCGGCTATAACCCTCTAGCTTCTTTTCCACCGTATCCCGCAGAAACATAATCGCCTTTGCCAGTTTCTCCTCATCCAATGAACCATCGGCTTTGAGGGCTTGGAGGAAGTCGATTTCGTAGTAACGTAACGGGCTCTCTTTGGTTCCTGTCTTGTTCTCGTAGGGCGGCAACACTTTGAGTTTAAGTGAGGGTTTGGTTTCTTCTGCCCACACTGCCCGCTTCTGTAAGAGGCTATAGAGTATGGCTGTGACCAACTGGGGAGGCTTGAGGCCTAAGAGGTAAGCGGCTTCGACCGCGGTTAAACCCCGCTTTACGCCCAAGGTTTCCATGCTGACTTTTGGGGATTGATAGCTGCTTTTGCTTAGTTTGTAGATGATGAATATAAAAATCAAGATAGCGGCAAAGAAACCAATAACGCCCAGCACCAAAAACAAAGAATCCAAATCAAAGCCGTCGCCGCTTCCGCCTTGGCTGCTTGGCGTATAGTTAGGTAGGGCTGCTGCTGGGAAAGAAACACCGATCATAAACCGCTCATTCGCCACCAGAGAGGGCTTTTCCCAGTAAACCGCCAACCTTCCTTCAACCATAGAGGTGCCGTTGTAGAAGACCTCGGTAGTTTTCACGTCAGCAGTGGATACACCTGGGGGCAATACGATTTGGATACGCACATCACTAATCGGGGTGTCGCTTATCCACTGCGGAAGGAATTGCATGCCATAGTTGCCGGGATTTGTGGTGTCATTGTATATCATGCCTGCCACATTGGTGGTGATGGTATACCAGATGCTTTCTCCTGCGTTTATTTGCTGCTTAAAATCAACTGAGGCCACGTCAGGGGTATAACTATAAGTGCGAAGCTGATTTCCGTATTGATCAGTGGCTTGGCCGATGGTGAAGTCACGGTTAGGTTGCCCCACATCAAACGCGGTTAGCCTGCCTTGAGTCACGGTTATACTCATGTTGTAGGTTAAATCTATGGTGCCGTCGTCGTTGATGAATATCTGCACCCATTCATGATTCACAGTGTAGAGGTTGCTTTGTGCTTGAGCTAAACCAGCAGTTGACGAAACCAAACAAACAGCCAAAAACGCAACAAAGAAGCCAGCGCGGGTCACCATTTTGGTTCCTCAGCCACCTCAAAAGTCGTGCCGCAGTAGGGACACTTCACGTATGGTACGCCTGAGACGATTTTGATTTGATCAGCGTTAATGGATGCTCCACAGTTTGGGCATTTGATTTGAGCTGCTTTCATTTCTCCCGAAAGCTCAACCCGCTGGATGACGGTTTTGGGTTTGCGGGTGAGGTAGTATACTGCTGCGATGGTTGCCAATCCGATGGCGAAGAGCACACCGCTGGTTACAAGCCGCGAGGTCGTTGCTTGAACAGAAGCCGCAAGTGCAAAGATGACTGCAAAAAAGAAACAAACCACAACCACGATGCCGCCGATAACTGTAACAATTCGCATAACTAGTTGCTTGTTAGGCTTGAAGATTTAAACCTAACCCTGAGCGGTAGTTTGGTTCAATCTAAAATTTCGTGAGGCCACTTTGAAGTGAACCAATAGTTGAACCCTTCATTGAATCTATATATAGAACAAAACCCGTTAAACCTCCTCTTTAAGGATCAAAAACTGGTTGCTATCTTGAGTTTTACCGATAAATAATAAACAAAAAAATAAAGAGGGATTAGTTGTTTTGTTTTTTTAGTTTACTTCTTTCTTAGGATCAGTAAACCAACTACTGCGATAGCGATGATGATGGCGATTGTACTTGCGACAAGGTACATTTCTGTGGGTGGCGCTGCAACTTGAGTTTGTGTTGGCGCTGGCGTGGGTGGCTCTGTTGCGGTAAAGAATGCTTCATCTGATGAACCGTAGTAAGATTCTGAACCTGCGAAGGTTGCGATAACTTTGAAGTCGCCGGGGATGTCGGGTGTCCATGTGAAGCCGAATTTGCCGTTTGCGTCGCTGGTGACTGTGCCGATGTGGCGGTAGTTGCCGTTTGCGTCGATGACATCAAGCGAGATGGGTACACCTTTGGTGTCAGTTGGTTTTTCTTGCTGCATGTAAACGTATTCCATGTAGGGCGTCATGCTTTCGTCTGCGACTGCTGGTAAGCCGTTGGGGAATCTTGCTGCGGTGGCTTCTTGTTTTGAGCCAGATGAGATGTCGTAGATTGAACCGCTGATCGTTATCGGTGTGGCGGTGGTTACGCCGACTGAGGGTGCATCAACGTTAAGTTTTGTTGGTCCTTTACCCCATGCGTAGAGTTGGTTGTCGTAGGCGTTTAATGTAACCATAACACCGTCTGCAATGGCGGGTGCACTGGTTACGTCGAAAGCCTCAATCTGCCAGACTAGTGAACCATCGGTTATGTTGATGGCTAATTGGTGTGCTTGATGGAAGAGTGGTGGGCTGTACATGTGGCCTTCTGGGACGAAGAGTTTGCCGTCAGCGATGGTTCCTACAGTGAAAGTCCACAGCGAGTTTGCGCCGTAGGGTGACTCGTAGCCTGCAGGTGGCGTGTGGTATTCCCAGAGTATTTTGCCGTCGGATTGTCTTATAGCGTAGACGTCTCCACCGTATGTCCAGAGGTAGGTTGCGCCATCAGCGAATATGTAGTTCATGCCGAGTGAGGCATAGGGGCTGACGTTTGGTAAATCAATTGGTCCCCATACTTTATTGCCTGTTTTGAGGCTGTATCCGGTGGCTATTAATGCTGCTTGGTCAAATTCTATCCAGATGCCGTCTCCTGCGCCTGTTGAACTGAAGAGCACTCTTGAGTTCATGACTTCGGTGCGGTTCAGTGGTCCCCAAAGAAGTCGCCCGTCGGTTCTGCTGTATCCTGCTTGTATGATCCAGCCTGCTTGGAAGTATGAGCTACCTGCAACGCTTGATTGTGTCATTAATATGTAGTCGTCAGAAATTGCCGATATGCCCAACGTTATTGGGTTGCCTTGGAATGTTGTGTTGATGGGTGCAGTCCATTGTATGCCATATTTGAAGTCGATGGTTCTGCCTTGTGCGGGTCTCCACATCCAGTTATCTGCTGGGGATGTGCCTCCACCGTAGTAGGTTCCGCCTTGGCCGATGTTTATGCATCTGGTGGAGTTCCACACGTTTAGGTATCTGCCTGTGCTGTTGGAGCTGACGTAGTAGCCGACTAGGTTGCCTCCTTCATCTGAGGTTAGCTGCATGGATGTTGCGTTGACTATACTTAGTATGTAGGTTCCAGTTAACGCATCCCACATGTTATATTGGGTTTGTGTCGCTCCTAATCCGCCTTGTCCCATTGGAACTGACCACAGGTAGGCTAAACCGCCGTATTGGTTTGGTGTAATCATGTTGAGAATTTGTCCACATCTTAGGATGTCTGTGGTGTTCTTGGTCCATATGGTTTCTCCAGTCTTCAAGTTGATGGCTTTCCATCCTGTGTAGTGGGTTGAGCTGCCTGGGAATTCGGTGTAGTAGAGGATGCCGTTCATTATTATAGGTGCAAATTTGGGTTCATACTGCGAGGTTGAGTAATAGTTACCCGTGAGTTCGCCGCCGTATTCGCCGCCGATTGTGCCGCCGAACGCTGCAACTTTGGTCCACAATATGTGGGCTGTGTTTGGTGCGGTGGTGTAGGGGTTGTAGTTTCCGTTTATGCTACGCATGCCCGTTGCTGCAAAGGTTGAGGGTGCTAGACCCAGCCAGTTCCCAGCAATGATGTACCATGCGTTGTTCTCAGCGTAGATGGGGCGTGTCCAGTATTCGGTCGGAAGCGCCGCTTGTGGGGCATATGGGATTGGGTCTTCTTGGACTGTCAAAACATATTTTTTGCTCTCACTTGGTAAGAAAGTGTCGTTGACGAACGCGTTTGTGACGGTTGTTCCAGGCGCTGGGTTGAGTCCTTTTAGTACGTCGCCTCCGAAGAAGCATTGGAAGGTGTAGTTGCCTGTTTGTGTCGGGGTATAGGTAGTGAATGTTCCGCCTGTTGTGTCAGATTGATATGGTCCAAGTCTTTCAGTGGTTCCGTCGGGTTTTGTGATTAGGACGGTGAGGTTTGACCAGCGGTCTCCGTACTGTGCGGCTGCGGTCGGTGGGGGTGCGTTTATCCAGAAGTTGACGTTGACTGTTTGCCCTACTCCGATTGGGTTAGGGGAGACTACGATGTAGGCGTATGTAGGAATTTTCCATGGAGGGTCGTGTGCTGTTGCGATCATCATCATTGGACTTGCAATCAAAAATACTGCTAAAACTGCAACAACTAAGGGTTTTAGTTTTTGCATTTTTCGTTTTCTCCTTAATTGAGTCAAAGCCTTAGCCCTGACTCAACATTTCTGGTATTGTTTGTATCCCAATATAACACTTTCTAATAATGCAGTTATGGCTGATTTATTCTGCAAAAGTTAGCTGAAAACCGTTTTTAAGTTAAAATATGCGGTAAAATTATGTCATAAAGTGCGGGTTTTTGGCTATTCTAAACCCATTTTTTTGGCAGTTAACTTGCTGATTCTATTTAACTATCACCCTAAAAATTCAAAGATTTAAAGATTAATTTAACATTTTCATTTCAAAACATCCCATCTAACCATGTTGACGGAGCACTGAAAAACCGTACTTTTTAACCATACAGTGCAGTTAACTTAAAGAACCACCGACAAATATACTAAGCACTCTGAAAAAAATAAACGGGGAACGTGGTGTAAGCAGCAAGTGGCACAAGCAACCTTTGAAGAGATGAGTGCATCCGACTTCTTCTACCGCAACCGAGACATCGCAGGCTTATCAAACCCCTCACGCAGCGTATTCGTCGCCATACGCGAAGCAGTAGAAAACAGTCTGGACGCTGCAGAAAGCCAAAAAATCCCCCCAGACATCTACGTGCGCTTATCCTTCGAATCCGAAGCAACCAAAGACACCCAAGTCTACAAGCTTCGAGTCGAAGACAACGGCAGCGGCATTCCCCCGCGATTTATACCGTCAGCTTTTGGTCAAGTGCTCTACGGCAGCAAATACAAACTCAAACAAGCCAGAGGAACCTTCGGTTTAGGCGGCAAAATGGCTGTCCTCTACGGACAAATCACTACACACCAGCCAGTCCTTGTAACTTCAAGTACTGGGCAAGAAAAAATCTACAGTTTCAAATTAATGATCGACATACAGCGGAACAAACCCATCATATTGGACCGCAAAGTTCTAATAAACAAGGACAACTGGCACGGCACCATAATCGAATTCAGCTTGGAAGGCGACTACCTTCGCGCCATGCCAAAAATCATCGAGTACTTTAAACAAACCGCCATGGTCAACCCATACGCCAACCTCACTTTCGTTGACCCAAAGGGCAGGCTCTACAAGTTTAAACGGGCCACAACAACCATGCCTGAGCCGCCTAAGGAAACAATGCCTCATCCATACGGTGTAGACGTGGAGCTTTTGCAGAGGCTTATACAAATTACAGAATTTACTAACATGTCTACTTTTCTGAGGGGTCACTTCCACCGTGTTGGCGAAATTACTGCACGGAATTTCCTTGAATTCGCAGGCATACCCGCTAACAAGAACCCTAAGAAACTCACGCATGAAGAAATCGTTCGGTTGATGCAGAACCTCAAAAAATACAAAGACTTCTTGCCTCCTGATGCGAGCTGTCTCTCCCCACTTGGTGAGGAGCTTCTCAAGGCAGGTGTTATGAAGGAACTTAACCCTGAGTACTTGGTTGTGCATCAGCGGAAACCGTCAACTTATGCGGGTCACCCCTTCATCGTGGAGATGGCTATGGCTTACGGTGGCGGTGTACCTAAACGTTCCAACTTTGTTATCTACCGTTTTGCCAACAAAATCCCCCTGCTCTACGATGAAGCAAGCGATGTGGCTTACCGTGTTATCTCGAACATGAATTGGAAACGCTACAAAGTGCAGCCTGAAATGCCCATTGCCATCGTTGTGCATATCTGTAGCACAAAAGTTCCCTACAAAACTGTGGGCAAAGAATTCATCTCTGACCGCCCCGAAGTTAGGCGCGAAGAAGCTAACGCGATTCGTGAAGTTGCACGGCAGATTCAACATTTCCTCGCAAGACAGGAGCATGTGCATAACGAGAAGAAGCGTCTGGGTATATTCAGTAAGTATCTTCCTAAAATCGCGGAATTCTCCACGACCCTTGCGGGTGAAACCAAAAAGCCCGACATAGAAAAACTGCTTAAGAGTGTACAGAAGTATGGCGCAGAAGAAGATTAAAATCGCAGAAAAAAGGCAAGAAGTCCTTAACAGTTTAAAGGGCTTTGGGGCTAACATCTACAAACAGCTCGAAGAAGGCCAGTTCCCCACGGTTACGATGCCCAGTCGCAGCACCGAAAACATCGCTTACGATGAAAAACTGCGTCAATACGTTCTAGGAGAAAAATGCGTCGGCAGAAGCGCACGAAACATTCGCCACATAAAACCCTTCACACAATTGGCTTGGGTGGCAATGTTTAGCAACGAATTAACCAGCCAACGCAAAACATCCACGCTCAGAGATGTCTACTACTCGGCTCAAGCTTACGAGATGACTTTTCAAGATCAGCAAGAATCAAACAACATCATCACAGACCTTGAAACCCTCACTGGTTTTGCAAGGGAAGACTTCAACGTGTTCCCAGAGGAACGCAGCGCAATCTTCGGCGACCTCGACATCGCCTACACGGTGCCAGGTTACGAAGGAAAAACTGTGAATTTGACCAATCACCCCGACGGCGTACTCATCGGTCCAGCGGTAACTTCATCCGAATTCATCAAAACCAGCGCCGACAAAGTCATAGCCATCGAGAAAGGCGCACTCTTTACCAGATTCATCGAAGAAAGCGTCCACAGCAAACACAAATCTCTCCTAATCGCCTGCGGTGGACAAGCTCCCAGACAAACCCGCAGCTTCATCCGCCGACTCCACGACGAACTCAACCTGCCGGTCTACATCTTAACCGACGGCGACCCATGGGGAATGCACATCGCGCAGGTCATCATTTCAGGCTCAGCCAACGCGGCCCACCTAAGGGACCTAAACACTCCAGACGCGGTTTGGAGTGGGGTTTGGGCAAGCGACATAGTTGAATACAAACTGCCAACAGACCCCCTTGATGAAGTGGACATTAAACGTCTATATGAGTTGCAGAGGGATCCAAGGTACCAAAATGACCCTGTTTGGCAACGTGAAATCAAGATGTTTCTAAAAATCAAGCGTAAGACGGAGCTTGAAGCTTTCAGCAGGTACGGTTTAACCTACATTGTGGACGAATATTTGCCTACTAAGCTGGAGCAGAAACCGAACTTGGATAAAAACGGCAAGAAAAAGTAAACCTCTACTGTAAATAAAACGGGTGTGCTTTAGCGAATAGTTTATCAGCCATCACATCAGTAAAACGCTATAGGCTTAACAATGCCCCAAACTCAGTCCCCTAGCAAATCAGATGCTGCACTTCCCAGGTCACTATTTGCCCCCAAAAAAGACCCCCGCGCGGACATCCGAGAGATGGCGAACGACATTTTCTCAGATAAATTCATGATCGCTCTCTCCCTTATCGTCGTACCCATCATTTTAGTTCCATTTCTCTTTGAACTCGACGCCACTGCCCTTAGCTTTCTAGAAATATGCGATTGGATTATCGTCATCTTTTTCGTGTCAGAGTACGCAATCAAACTATACGCCGCCCAAAACCGCTGGCAACACTTCAAACAACCTTGGCACTTGGTCGACTTGGTTATAATTGGATTGCCCTTTGTCCAGTACCTATCGCTCTTTGGGCTTGCTATGACAGGGTCGCCGTCTTTGCTGCTTAGACTTCTACGTATCCCACGGGCGTTTGCAGTGGGTAGCCGAGCTATAGCAGGCAGAAGAAACGGAGCAGCCGCTCAGTTAAAAATGGAGGCAGTGGGACCAGAGACCGTTATCCGCCAAATCGACTCTGACCTGCAAACAAAACACAATCTTTCATGGGATGAACTCAAAGAGCACATATCTGATGTCAACCGTGAAGAGTGGCTTGACCTCCACTACGTCTCTGATGCAGGGTTTGCTAAACTCAGCAAAATACTCAGCATAGCAGAACCACACTTCAAAAGCGCCTTAGTGGACGACATCTACCCGCACATCGACTATGTTCAGAAGGCTTCGTTTATTTTTCTCCAATCAGGTAAGATAGTCTACCCCGAGCACGCGGAAAACTTTTTAACAATTTCCCGCTCAGGCGTTATTGTAATCTGTAGCGGCTCCAAAATCATAACTGTTTCACGCCACAATGTTGACTTAATTGAAAAAGTTTTGCCTTCAATTAAACAGTCATCGAAAGGTGACTCTTTTGTTGTTCCCGTACTGTACAGCATCCTTGAGTACATGTTAAACGATTACCGCGCGATTCTCTCTGAAATTGAGCTAGAGATTCTAAAAATTAGCAGTACACCCCGCTCGAAATTGCCCAAAGACTTTTTGGAACGGATCTACCAGCTGGATAAGGAAGTTGCAAGGCTTGTTTCGAACCTTTTACACTTTAAAGATATGCTGACAATCATCACTTCTAAGAGGGTTCCTCTTAAGGGGTTTGATGAGGAAAAAGAGGAATCCTTCCAGATACTTCAGGACAACGCAGAGTACCTAAACGAAATGTCACATGACCTCATCGAGAATCTGCGTTCGATGATTGACCTCTACATCAACCAAACCTCTTTTGAAGCAAACAAGATACTGAAAATACTTGCAGTGATTACCGCGATTTCGGTGATTCCCACGGCGATCAGCGGCATTATTGGGGCGAACCTTCTTGATATGCCCTATGGCGCTTATTTGTGGCAGGTCGTCTTCGTTATTGCTGTTGCTATGGCTTTTGCTGCGTATGCGTTTGTCAAGTTGGGTTGGCTTAAAACATAGTTTTTTGTTTCTTTTTGTTTTTATTTTTTTGTTTGTTGATGTTGGTTTTTTAGTTTTTCTTTTGTTGCGTTTTTGGTGGTGTTTGGTTTTTTTGGCAAATTATATATACCACTTGTTTACCAAATAGTTACCGTTTGTCTGCCAAAGATTGAGGGATATGGTTTGGAATCGCAATATCAAGTCCTAAAGGTAACAAGATGCAAACACAGAACCCGCAAAATAGCTTGGTGCAACAAACTCCAAAAATTCTGCGACGCACCCAACGAATACACCCGATGCTTAACCTACCAACCCAAAATCGAGTACTCAAAATTTTAAGGCGATTTAATGATAAAAACCGAAAAAACTCAAATGCCTACTGCAGAAGCAGAACCTCTCTGCATCGGAACAAAGATAGGTCAATGTGACATCTGCAAAACTACCAAAAAAGTATACCTATTAAAATTCGGCTTCACCCTCTGCGAAGAATGTCTAGACATCTGCACAATGCTACTTGAACAAATCCAACAAATCGAAGAAAACCAGCAGACAACCGTGAATACTCCAACTTTTGTCAAGCCAAAACTTGCCTGAGGTAACCCGATGAAAAAATCGACAATTGCGAGTGAATTTAAAAACACTGCTGACTCCGCTCTCAATAATGAAGATATCTCTGGTATGATTAAAAAGGGCGGAAAACGTTTTCTATTAACGCTGAAACAGAAATCTATCCGCAGCAACAACTCTTGGTTCCGTCTTTTAAGTGTTGATAAACGGAGACTAATCGATGCTGTTATCCAGACCGTAGATCAAGTGAAAAGTGCCCTTTTGATAAAAATCCTGTCTCCACTTGCAGAGAAATTGCTACAAGCCATAGGTGGTTTAGCTGGATTAATGGGGAAATTAAATTTCACCATGACAACCTTTGCTCAATTTTTAGCTAAAAGAATCAGTCAAATAGCCCAAAAGTGGGGCAACAAGTTAGCGGCCTCCTGGGCAAGTGACCGTGGATTCATTCGCTTCTTGGCAGTTACTGACATGAATGACCTTCCAATGTTTCGAGCAAGCACCAAAGTATGAATGCATGGACCGCACCTGTGGACAACTCATCGTTTGCTCGGTCAGGTCGGGGTGTGAAAGGGTTGAGCGATAATATACTCCTCTTTATACTCCTTAACTCCGCCGTGATGAAACCCCACAAAGCCTCCGGCCACCCTCAAGAGTTACCTCACGAATGAGTGGTTAATGTATTCTGAAACTCTTTCCCATCCAGTAATCACAACCACCTTACATGTAGAAAAGGACCAAGTTACCGTAGTGATCCCCGTAAAAAACGAAGAACTCGCCATCAGCAAGGTCATAGATGAATTAATCGACGAAGGATACCGCAATTTACTGGTAATCGACGGCTACTCCGCTGACCACACCCCCCAGATTATCCAAAACAAAATCGGGGTAACCTTTATTCAGCAACATGGAAAAGGCAAAACAGGCGCCATAAAAACCGCCATAGAAAACGTCACAACCCCCTATCTGGTAATTATTGACGGCGACTGCACATACCAAGCCAAAGACATACAGCGCCTACTAACCCACTGCAAGAACTACGCGCAAGTCATAGGCGTCAGAGATCGAAACAACATTAGCAGAACGCACCGTCTGGGCAACTGGATTATCACTAAATCATTCAACCTCTTGATGGGCACCCACCTCTCAGACATATGCTCAGGCATGTACCTACTAAAAACTGACGTCGCTAAAAACCTTGAACTGGGAACAAAAAACTTTTCAACAGAAGTAGAAATTGCCGCTCAAACAGCAGCTGAACACCAAGTAACTGAAGTTCCCATAGGCTACAGAAAACGCGTAGGAAAAGGCAAACTTTCATGGCGCAACGGCTTTGGAATCTTGTCCTCAGTTTTCAAGTTAGCCCGCAAATACAATCCCATCCTGCTATTCTCCGTCGTCTCTATGCTAGCAATAATACCCGCTGCTGGTTTACTCGGTTGGGTTATCTATAGACAGATATTCTTCGGCATCTGGCACAGCGGCTGGGCACTCATGGGCGTTATGTTGCTACTTTTCGCCTCTCAAGCCTTAGCCGTCGCCAGCATGGTTCTCGTCCTAAAAAGAACCGAAAAAAGGCTCATCCAGAGAATCGAAAAAGGCAAAAGATTTGATTAACATCAAAACAATTCAAGATTTGCTTCTCATAGACGCTTTATCCGTCGCCTTTTTGCTCACTGTTACTTTGGTTCCTGATTCTTCCATCCGCACGGTACTTGGTTTGCCCTTTATTCTCTTCTTCCCCGGATACGTGTTAGTTGGTGCGTTATTCCCCGCTAAAGCTCAACTCGATTTAACAATGCGCATGGTACTTAGCGCCTGTCTAAGCATAGCTATCGCGCCGTTAATCGGGTTATGCCTAAACTATTCGCCCTTTGGAATTACATTAGTGCCTCTTGTTGTATCGTTGTTTTGCTTTACGGGTTTGCTGTCGATGGCGGCATTTTTGAGACGAAAAAACCTGCCGCTTGAACAAACAGCCTACTTTAAACATAACTTTGCGTTGCCAAAATGGGGTGTTATGACCCAGACTGACAAAATTTTCTCGATTGCCATAATCGTTGCGTTAGTTTCCATTGTTGGTTTCGCCTCTTTCCTTGCAGTAAACCCCAAAATCGGTGAACGTTTCACTGAATTCTACGTGCTCGGCCCCAACGGTACCCTGTCGGATTACCCCGTAAATCTAACTCTTGGCCAGACAGGTACCGTCATATTGGGATTAAATAACCATGAATACCAAAACGAAACCTACACCATAACTGTACAGCTAGAAAACCAAACCCAAACAAAAATAGAGAACATACATGTGCCTGATAACACGAATTGGACCCAACCCTACACCTTCAAAGCTGAAAAAACAGGCAATGCAATGAAACTTGAGTTCCTCCTATACAAAGAAAACATCCTCGAACCCTACCGCATCCTACACCTATACCTAACGGTAAAGCCACCCGAATGAACGCAACTGTGGAACTAAAAATATTCCTATTCTACTTAGCCACTTTAGTAACGGCTGAAATCGTAACGTCACTTGTAAGCGCCGCTTATGGGCTCTTTATTCACTCCGTTTTGCTTGTTACCTTGATCGGTTTATCAGCGGTTTGGCTGAAAAGTCACCATTCATCAACGTTCTTTTTATGTCTATCAATCGCTCCCCTGATCAGAGTATTCAGCCTCTCTCTACCTCTAGAGTATTTCCCTTCATATGCCTGGTACCTAATTGCAGGTATACCGATGTTGGCTGCCGCCCTCACCGTTATCCGAATTAAAGGCTTAACCAGAAAAGACGTAGGGTTAACTGTCAAAAAACCTTGGGTACAAATTGCCATAACATTCACAGGTATACCCTTCGGAATCATGGAGTACTACATACTCCAACCTGCACCAATTACCGGCGGTTTTGCTGTTTTAGCTTTACTGCTTCTCGCAATGGGTTTTATTGCCGCAACAGGCTTTGTCGAAGAACTGGTTTTTCGCGGTGTATTCCAGAGCAGTGCCGTTAAAACATTCGGGCCGCGAATTGGTTTGCTGGTGGTAGCTGCAGTTTTTGCAGTTCTGCACATTGGGTGGCTGGATTTAGTTGACGTTGTTTACGTTTTTGTTATCGGTTTATTTTTTGGAGTTTTGACGTTGAAAACTGGTAGTATTGCGGGTGTTAGTTTGTCACATGGGTTGACGAATGTTTTTCTGTTCCTGGTTATGCCCTCCATAACCCTTATAAGCGTCTGACAGCTAATTAGTGTCTGGTTGTCTGCCATGATCTCAACTGTAACCACAACAACCGTAACAACAATCGTCACTTTAACAACAGGCGCAAGCATAGGCGTGATAGCAACCATGCTGCTGGTGACATTGTTGGGCACACAGGAAGTCGTCTCATCCGACAAACGTCTTCCCTACAAACTACTTGGCAAACACCTAAACGTCAGCATACTGCCCCTATCCATAGTTTTCGCCTTGATTGTCATTTTCAAAGTGCTTGAAGTGCTTGCCTGAGCCGAACTCGAATAGCTCTACCTTGACATTTTTCGTCTGACCAAAATGAAAGTTTGTATGCTCGCTCCAGAGTTCCCCCCCGTATGGGGCGGCGTAGGCACATACACCGTAGAACTCATCCGCAACCTACCCCACAACATCGAAGTCCACGTAGTAACACCCATGCGGTTAGGTTTTAGCGGCGAAACTTTAAATCAAAATGAAGACTTTCTGCAGTTTTTAGGTAAAAACATCAAAGTTCATTTTGTAAGCAAAGCAACAGACACTTTCCTCTATAACGCCTCCTTCCAGTATGCCTGTTTAAGAACTGTTCCGAAGTTGATAAAAGAAGAAAACATAGACCTCATACATTCACATGCAGCTCACATGCCCGATCTACTTTTGAGAACCTTGGAGAAAAGTGCTCCAACCGTAACCACAGTTCACACCACAATTACGGGGCAACGAGCAGGAACCAAAGCAGCTCACGCGGCTTTCAAGGATCTCGAGTTCTCCGAAAAAATGACGCTCTTAACATACCCACTTCTCTACTTCATAGACAACCTATACTTTTCAAAAAGCGCCCTCTACATCACGCCTTCAAACTGGATGAAGACCACCCTACTCAAGGGGCACCCGAGCCTAAACAAAAACGTATTCGTTATTCCCCACGGCATAGATACAACCCATTACAGGCCGATTGTGGAGAAACATTGTAAAGACAAAAACGTAATCTTATTCGTGGGCAGATTGATTGCTCTAAAAGGCATCTTTAATCTCATATATGCATTGCCCATAATCCTAAAGGAACACCCCGACACAATCGTGCTCTTTGTGGGGCCAGGCGATAAAGAACCCTACATCAAAGAACTCAACCGATGCGGCGTCCCCTCTTCCAGCTACCAGTTCCTGGGGCACAGCGACAAGAAAACCCTACTGTACTACTACAATATTTCCGACGTCTATGTTTTGCCGTCTTTCAGCGAGAGCTTTTCACTTACTCTCCTCGAAGCCATGTCCTGCGGAGTCCCCGCAGTTGTAAGCAACGTCGGCGGACCGTCAGAAATCATAAAAAACAACTTCAACGGCGTGCTGGTCGAACCAGGAGATGTCAAAGCCCTCGCGGAGGCAATCATTTTTCTGCTTGATAACAACAAGATTCGGCGGCGTATAGGTAGAGAAGCAAGGCGAACCATAGAGGCAAAGTACAGTTGGCGTATGGCTGCCATCAGAACCGCGTTAATCTACAACTACACATTCAAAACCACTTCAGCTTAAGATGAATATAACTCAAAAACTTATGACTTCACTTGCAGATAATACGTCGCCTACAGTGGCTGATTCACCGCTACTTAGGGGGCACGCCAAAAAAAACAAGGTTCTACTGCAGTATCTGCGAGCGGTAGCGATAGATGATGACCAGAGACAAACCCAAGAGCAGGGGCTAAAAAAAATCTACAATGCCTTAATCGAGTTGGCAAGTCAAATCAGCCACCTCGACTACGCAGTCATCAAGTTCTTCAAGCCCATAGCGTATCTGCCTTCAGACATAGATTTACTGCTCAAAAAAGACCACCTGCCAAACCTATCCAGAATCCTCCACGCCCTGGGATACCGAGAGACTGTTTCTGAACCCAACTGTGTAACTTTCGAGGGAAAAGCAGTAGTTGATGTTTACCTGAACCCTGACGCCTTCAACGTACCCTACATAGATGGGGCGCTTCTCCTAAATTATACCTCAACAACAAAAATTGCCGGCATCACGGTTAAAAAATTGCAAAGCGACGCAGAAGTTGTTATAGTTGCTTCGCATGCAGTCTACAAAGAACAAATCATAACCCTAAACGATTATTACTTCATAAAAAGTTCCCTATCAACTACAAGTTTCGAGATCGCTAAAAAATGCCACGTCTGTGATGCATTAGATTACGTCGTTGAAGTGTTTGAGGCGGTTGAAAACGGCAAAGTTAACCTTCCCTTTAAAATAGGTGTTGGGCGTTCTTCAAAGTTTTTCCTCCAAAAGATAACTGTGGACTCATTTTCTCGAAAATCCCTGCCTTTAGTGTGCTTTAAAATTCTCGATGGCAGATTGTCAACGTTGGTTCGCTGTAGACTCCGAAGGCAAACCTACTAACTTGAAAATCGCCTACGTCACGCACAACTACACACCCTTCATCGGTGGAGTGCAATATGTCGTGGAGCAAGTTGCAGTCGAGTTTGCTAAACGAAACCACTCCGTTGAAGTGCTAACCTTAGCACCATTATTAAATTCCCTTCCAAGCGTAGAGAAAAGAGACGGCTACTTGATACGAAGGTTCACAGGTTTGAATCCAGCCAACTCCTACTATGTACCAACTTTTTCTTTCTTTAAGGCGCTCGTTAAACTTGAAGCCGACGTTGTCCATGTTCACGTGGTTCACTCGCTGGTTCCTCTCACGGTTTTTTTGGCAAAAAAACTAAAGCCCAAATGGAAACTCGTTGTTTTAACTCCGCATTTCCATGATGTTGGTTTTAGTTGGCATAGCAACTTGGCGTGGCTTTTCTACAGGCCCCTTCTTAAAAAAATAGTTGCTGTAGCGGATGTGGTTCATTCAATTTCAGACCATGAACGCTCGATGCTAAAACAACGGTTAGACCTCAACGGTGTCCTTATTCCTCACGCTGCCTCAGACGACACGTTCGCTTTTTCGTGGCAGCCTCCAAAGGTTTTAACCGTAATCTACCCGGGGCAGTTGCTGCAGTACAAACGAGTCGACATAGTCATCAAGGCTGTAAGTTTAATAGCAAAAACCAAGCAGGTAAAACTGCAGATAGTTGGAAGCGGGAAAGAAAAAAAGAAACTCCAAAAGTTAGCTCAAACCCTAAACGTGGATGTTGACTTCGTAAAACCGTTAAACCGCAAAAAATACCTAACCCACGTGGCCACCAGCAGTGTTATGTGTTACCTTTCAGAGTCAGAAGCCTTCTGCATAACTGCCCTTGAAGCCGTCGCAATGGGTGTGCCGCTTGTTGTAGCTAAGCCTTGGGGAAACTTTTTCCAAAGATACCCAAACGTAAAAGTCGTATCGGCAAAGCCAACGCCTCACGAGGTCTGCGACGCAATTCTGTCCCTTAACTCTGCTTTACCCAGAGTCCCCCAAAAAGTATCCACTTGGAGCGAAGTGGCCTTAACGCTGGAAGAACTCTACACACAGAACCTCCACGGCCCATCACCTTCTATGAATAATTTTGTTGGTTGCCCTCCACAGTTGGAATCAGAGCTTTTTGCCCAAAGTCAAATGAGCTAAAACCTTATGTTGTCTTTGTCTTTCTATGAAGCATTAGTGCTCTTCGCGGTTGCGTTGACGTTCTTCTATTTGCTCTGTTTACTTTTGCCGCATAAAAAGGACCCCAACGTGCCAATTCTCAAACCAAACAGGGGGCTGCTTTTAATCTGCGGGATAATTTTGGGCCTATTCTGCCTTTCTCCTTTCATGGTTGCCCTGCAGGGACCTCGCCCCATGTGGTTTTTTGTTTTCTTAGTCATTACGTTTATTGTGAGTTACGTTACGGTGTTCGCATACCGCAGCTGGAAACTTGCTTTAATCGTGAATGTGTTGATAACCTCAGTTTTTTCCCTCTCCATTTTTTCAGCTTTAGGAGCTATGAATGGTGGAACAGCTTTTGTGAGTGACGGTTTTGACATAGCCGCAAAATACATTATCCGCGACGGCAACTTTGGTAACGCTGGGTTAAACGAGCCTTATTTTGAATTTTTCCCCGCTACTTCAACGCTCTACGCAACACTTTCAATTAACTCAGGCTTAAACGTCTCTGCGTCGTTTGTGATTTTAGGGGTGTTACAAACCGCACTTTTTGCGGCTGTAATTACTGTACTTTTAAAGTTCTTTTCCGAATCTCCAATCATTGCCGTTTTAGCAGTGCCCTTTATCTTATCAAACCCCCGTCTCGGCGTTTGGCAACCACATGCATCTTTCCTAAGTTTACTTTTCGGTACTTTACTCATTTATCTGCTACTTCTCAGGATAACTCCAGCACCTAACGCCTATTCTGGCAAAATCTTTCCATTTCTCTTTGTCCTATTGGGTTTCTCTTCAGTTGCGCATCATACTTCGGGAGCAATGTTCATAGTCGCCTTAATCTGCGGTTTAATTATTTTCGAAATAGCACATCGTAAATTGAGTCATCAACCTTTGCTTAATTGGCGGTACGCTGCAAGATTGCTTTCATTCTTTTTAGTGTTAGCATTAGCTTACTGGATTTACACTTTCGCTTTGTACTCAATGCTTCCCCGGGTGAGAAACACAATCAATGGCCTGTGGGATTTTCTGCAGACAGGGAATCCCGTCTATAATTATTTACCAAAACAAACCCTAGAAAGCCCAATTCAAGCTTACAGTTGGGCGGTCCCAGTAGCTATTGCGGCATCCTTCATACTTTTTTCAATCATACAATACCTAAGAAAAAAGGCAGTTATTTTTGCTCCAGCGAAACAGTACACCAACATATTTTTAGTATCCGCTGTTGCCATTAGCATCCCGCTTATCATATCGGCTTTTGCATTTAAATTGGCAACTACTGCGGCAAGTTCAGAGCGGTACTTCTCAGCTGCACCCTACTTGCTTCTCCTCTTGGCAGCTCCGTTGATAATCCAAAAAATGTCCAACACTAAACTCGCTAAATCTCTGGTGTTTTGTTCGGTCATAGTGTTATTGCTTGTTGGCGCGACATCATATACTTGGAACATTGATAACGTAGTTGGTAAACCCGTTGCGTTAAGCGAATCGACAGGTATCTTCTTGAGTAGTGTCGTCGCAGATAACTCCACAATTTTCTCAGAAAACCCATACTTAACTTCTCAAATCGCCCTTAACGGCAACTTGGCGATTAAAGAAGGCCGAGCAACTGTTTTTAACGATTTAACGCACGGTCACACAATGCAGGCTGATTCAAGCTCTAAGGCAACCATTTACCTTTCAGAAAAATCAACCACTCAAGCCATAAACCTAACTCAGGTTAATGTTCTTTACGCCTCAGGACAATACCATGTGCTGTCACCCTAAACTATAACTGTAGACAACGGGTATACGATGATTAACTTGCTTGTATCCCTCTCCTCCACTGTGACACTTCCTGTAATCAGTTATAGCTATCTCTCCATATTTTCGCTGTTTGATTACAGTAAACACTCAAAAACCTGATGACGTTTTGTTGCTATTTTTTGGTCCAGATGGTTCAGGAAAAACAACCCTTGCAAAAGCCTCCGCTGAGCGTTTAAGGGAAAAAGGGTTTAAAGTCAAGGTTTCATGGATGAGAGGTACTCACACGTTCGCATCCTTCATAGCCGCTTTTCTCTCTAAATTCGCCGTCTTTGAAGGGACTGCTAACCCCTACTACAACATCAGCATCCCCCCCAAGTTGAAGAGGGTTTGGCAAACCATTGAATTCGTTTCAGCGCTTCCAATCGTGCTGTTTCGTTATACTATACCCAGCGTTTTTGGCTTCTACGTTGTTGGAGAACGCTGCCCCATAGACTTCATCGTTTGGGTAGCATTCACAACTGAGGACGAATCCTACATTAACGGTTTTGCATCAAGGGTATTGCAAAGTCTGACCCTAAAAAAAAGCAAAGCCGTCTACATAACCGCCGACCTAAACACCCTTCTAACTCGACGAAAAGACATCACACCCAGCAAACTGAGCATACAGCAGCATCTCTACAGAAAAATTTCTGCCTCAGTCAATGCCTACACACTTAACACAACCGAAGGAAACCCCCGGTTGTCGTTGGAAAAACTGACGGTTATGATCCAACTATGAACGCGCTGAGTTTAGCCACGATTTGAGTTCTATACTGGTTATTCTGGAAAAGAAGCCTTTCGGCGGCGCAGAAAAAGCCACCCATCTAATAATGAAATTGCTATCCAATCAGGGCTTCAATTTAACAGTAATCGCCGGGGACTCAGTGGTTGAAAAGATTGGCCAAATAACATGGGTTTACAATCCGCTTCTGGATGCGCCTTCCAAATTTCATTTATGGACTAATCTGTTAACCCGTGATTTGAGTGAAATTGTTACACTGATAAAACAGAACGATGTGGTCTATATCCCACGGCTGGCTTACCCTTTGATTCCCTTGGCTAAGCGGTACGGAAAAAAAGTGGTCGTTCACTTGCATGATTATCAACCCCTATCTTGCTGTGCCGCAGTTTTTCCGAACTCCGAAACTGTTGATACTGGTTTGCTTAACGATATGAAGATCAGCTTGCAATACGAGTTTAAATCAACTCATAGCTTGCAGAGGGCATCCATGTTTTCGCTTTGCGCGCCGTTTAATCAACTTTGCAAAAAGTGGCTGGAGTACGCGGATGAAATCATTTGTGTTTCAGAAAGGCAGCGGCAAATAGTTAAGGCTGCTTTGCCCCAACTCGCAAACAAACTAACCACGATATACAATCCTTTACCTGAGCAAGCTTTATTCAAGAAAGAACTTTCCCCAAACAAGCCGTCGATACTTTTCATGGGGGGCGACAGTTACGCAAAAGGTTTCGACACTTTCCTGAGCGCGTCACAGAGAATTCTAAAACGTGGCGTCAAAGTGGAATTCAACCTTACAAGAAATGTTAACCAGAAAAACCGGTTGATGCTTGAGCGGTTATCTCAGCGTTTTGATGGCGGATACAACATTTTCGGATACTTAGATCATTCTTATCTTCTCAAGCTTCAATCAGCATCCCATGCTACTTTGTTTCCATCTATTTGGGAGGAACCTTTGCCCTATGCGGTGGCTGAATCCATGCTTTCAGGCACACTGCCCATTGCTTCCAAAGTTGGCGGTGTCCCAGAAATAGTGGAAGGTACTGTGGCAGAGAAACTCCTATTCAATCCTTTAGACATCGAGGAATGTGTTGAGCGTATAGAAACAGTGCTTGGAATGTCTAATGATGATATAATCGACACCGGTTACGGGCTAAGAGAGGCAACCCTTGCACGATTTAGTGTTGATCATATTTCAATCAAACTACTCAAAGCGTTCAAAACAACAATCAACTGTTTAGATTGACATGCCCAAAATACGGAGAGGTCAAATCATAGTTATCTACGGTCCAGATGCCGCAGGCAAAACCACACACTCAAAACTGCTCGCCCAACATTTAGCAGGCTACCGAAAAGTGAAGCTAACTGAAATTTCTTTGCGCCACCTGTTAATGTTTCCTGTGTTCAAGTTTTTTGAAAAGTTCGGGAGAAAAACACGTGTTGGTCCTTCGCTGATGCTTCCTGTGCTTCCTAAGGATGATGTTCGGCTTATTCTTGAATTCTTTTCTATTAGTGTGCTTGTTTTGCGTACAAGACTGCTTAAAGCCTTAGGATACATTGTTATCGTCGAACGCTATGTTCCTTCAACTATCGCAGCTTTAACCTACATATACGGAAAGGGCTTCTTGAAACGGTATATAGCAGCTCTTTTAATCAGGTTCATGAGCGGTACTCTGCAGATTCGATTAGACATAAACTATCAAACACATCTCCAGCGTAGGGAAACAACTTTTCAAAAGCGTGAATGGATCCTGATTCAGAGAGCAATTTACAATCGTTTTACTCCGAACCTCTTGTCAATTAATACTGAAAGTATGAGTTTGAATGCTTCTCAGGATCTTATTCGTAAAAGTTTAGCATGCAAGCTTTGAGCGTGCCCTTACGTCGAGTTTATTGGTAATTAGGTGAAAGAAGTATGAGTTTAAAAGTTTGTTTAGTAGGCTGTGGAGTCTCTGGACTTCTACAGCATATACCCGCTTGGAAACGAGTCAAGAATGCGTCTTTGATAGCAATATGCGACAGCGACAAAGACAGATTGAACCGAGCCTCCGCCATGTATCAAATCAATAATTGCTACACCGACATGGAAACCATGATTGATGAACTGAAACCCGCCATCGTAGACATCAGTACCCCGCCAGCAACTCATGCTAAACTCGCGGAATCAGTACTTGAAGCAAAATGCAACCTTGTAGTTCAGAAACCAATGGCCCTAACCGACGATGACTGCGACAAAATGATAGACCACGCAGCAAAAAATAATGTAAAGCTAGCCGTTACACACAACTTAAAGTTCCTTCCTACATATATTGAAGCAAAAAAAATTATAAAAAGCGGCCAAATCGGGTCTATCATAAAAACTTCAGTCAGCGTCTACATCGGTAAAGAAGACCCATACGTAACCAACAAAGACCACTGGTGCCACAAACTCAGAGGCGGCGTAGTAGCTGAACTTATACCGCATCCACTTTACTTAATTCGATATTTCATAGGCGCAACTAAACTTCAAAGCGTAAGCGTCAGAAAATCCACCGAGTACCCTTTCTTGTCGGTTGGCGATCTCAGAGCAACGTTGGATGGAGAAACTGCATTAGGCGAAATACATTTGAGTATGGGTTCTGAACGAAGCGCTTGGTTAGTCACCGATATTTTCGGAGCAAAAGCCGATTTGCGCTTGATAAACGATAACGTTCTCATTACGATGGGGCATAACTATGGTCCAGTATCTAGCCTGTCAACCTTTACCAAAGCCTCTTTTGGCGGAATAAAAACCTCTATACGAAATTCTCTGAAGTACAACTTCGGGCATTTCTATCACAGCTTAGAAGGGGTGCCTACACACCTCAGTTATGGACACTACTTAGCGAACCAAAATTTCGTAAACCACATTTTAAACGGTGAACCCCTTGAGAATACTCCACAAGATGGCGCAAGTGCAGTTAGGCTTTCAAACCAAATAATCAATCACATCACACCGTAATTTAGAACTAAACTGCACTTGGAAAATGACCCACCGAAAACCTGCTAAAAGAGAACTACCTTGAAGCCACTACCGCAAAGCCAGAGATTCAACATTCTTATCACCAATTTTTGGACTGAAAGAAACAAAGGAGACGCGGCTTTGCAGATATCCCTTATTCGAATGCTCAGGGAACAATTTGG
Organism: Candidatus Bathyarchaeota archaeon; assembly: GCA_026014685.1. Lineage (NCBI taxonomy): Archaea > Thermoproteati > Candidatus Bathyarchaeota > Candidatus Bathyarchaeota archaeon. Next base: position 32,836 of record JAOZHW010000001.1, on the reverse strand, counting down.
CGACGCCAAGATAACGGTCTGTTCCGCTTTTGGAGCCAATCAAATTAACCTCGCTAGAAAAGAAACATGTTTTTCATTCGATGAATCCATCGATGACTTTGTGGGCGGTCTGCAACCGACCTATCACGAAACTGAAACTGCCTCTCATCGTAACAATCTCTTAAACAACATAAAATTAAAAATCCGCGCTCTATTTACCTTGTCATTAACCTTATTTTTTTTAGCCAACTTAGCCATAGGGGTTCCCAGTCGTTTACTTTCACATATGCTTCCTCCGTCGTTCAGAAAAACCCTTCAAGCCTATTCCGACGCCCATCTCATTGTAATGAGGCCGAAGAATATCCGTGAACCCAGCTACCTAACTGGTCCGCTATACCTTTACTACGTTTATTACCCTGCCTTGGTCGGGTTATTAATGCATAAACCCGTTGTTTTCGTCGGGGGTTCAGTTTGGCCTCTTAAAAATCCGCTGTCTGTTGCACTTACGCGATTCGTGTTCGAGCGACTTTTCTTAATAACCGTGCGCGAACACCTTTCTTATGTGAACCTAACTCGGGGTCTGAGAATTAAGAACACTCATGTTTACGAGTTTCCTGATTTGTCCTTCTATATGCTAAACGACTTTAACAAAAGACTAAAAACAATCCGCATGAGCGAGAAACCCTTGATCGGTCTAACAATCGTTGATTGGATAGACCGGGGCGAAACCGCTCGGCAAGCATACCTAAAATCTCTCCAAGCACTCATACTCTATGTTGCCCGAAAATATGAAGCCCAATTCGTGGTTCTCCCCCAAGTTACCTTCGCGCCCCAAGAAACCACTGCAATCCTCAAAAAATTAACTGCCGGTGAATGCGCCAACTACATTCAAGTCATACGCTCAGAGCTATCGGTTGAAGCTTTGCTAAAGCTATATTCGCGCCTAGATTTTTTGGTTGCAACTCGGCTTCACTCAGCGGTTTTTGCGTCTTCTGTTGGTGTGCCAATTTTAGCGATAACATATGAAGGCGGTCCAAAAGCAAGAGGTATCCTTGGCGCACTAGGGCTTAAGGACTCTATTGTGGATTATGCTGTTGAACCGTCTGTGTTAATCAGCCGATTTGAGGAACTTTGGAGCAAACGGACGCAAGTTACCGCGACTGCTCAAGAGAATTTTCCTAAGCTGTACCAAAACGTAACTAACCATGTCCTTGTAATGAAGCAGCGACTAGCAGAAACTGGAATCTATTAAAAATGGCATGCAACTTTCAAGAAAAAGCCAAACAAAGCTTTGACTTCTACCAAAAGGATGGCTTAGTTAAACATCAATTTAAGTCAGAATGCAGTCACCCCTTTCACAGACAAAGATACGCTGTTTTAGTGCAGATTTTGGGGCGCTTTGGAGAAGGCACCATGCTTGACATAGGTTGCGCGGAAGGTTGGTTTACAAAGTGGGCAGTCTCCAAAATGGATACTGTAGTAGGCGTTGATATTTCTGTTCCGAGAATAAGAAAAGCAAACTGCGAAGCAAAAGGCAATAGCGCCCACTTTGTGGTTGCCACCTTCGATAAACTTCCCTTTAAAGAAGGGGTATTTGAGACCGTCATCTGGAGTGAGGGTCCAGAGCATTCCGTTGCCCCCAAAATTGCGTTGAATGAAGTTAGTTTTGTGACAAAAAATTCTGGAATAGCAATATTCACAACGATGGGGTTGTGGCCTCCACTATACTATCAAGAGTTAAGAAAACTTTTTGGCGCTTGGAGTACTGAAGTAAGTGAATGGGAAAAATGGGGACATTACTCTATTTTTACAAAAAAATCTTTCATAGATTTGCTTTCCTCCCACTTTGAAGTAATAACAAGCAAGTTTATTCGGCCTCCCATTGTGTTGCCACTGATTAGTTTACAAGTTGTTTTCGACCAGTTAACTTACAAACTGACGGGCAGATTTTTTGGGTCAGGATGGCCAGGCTTTGGCTGCGTATTTGTTGTTGGCAGAAAACCTGCATAATCACTTTTACTGCATATGAAATGCTCTAACCGGAGAGACAGAAAGATGAGAGTTTGTTTTATCGTGCCTGAATTGTTTGCTTTCAAAAAATTCGGCGGCTACGGAAACCTAGTTCGTATCGTTGCCCGAGAACTTCAAAAAAGAGGTGTGGAGGTTTGCGCGGTGACTTGGCGTGAACCTGGACAGAGGCCCTTGGAGACGGTTGAAGGCATCACCGTGCTGAGTTATCCCTACGATTTCACAAGCGGAAGCGCCTTCTCCCATGCTTTATCTTATCGCAAAGCTGGAGCACTCTACCGCTTAGTCGACGCCGACGTCTACCATAGCATAGAGGCTTCAGTGGAGACCTATCTTGCGGAGCGTGCAATGCCCCACCGAAAACACGTCGTCCATTTTCAAGACCCTTACCTGCCGGAAGATCATGTTTTAATGTCCAAAGTCGATAAATCATACACTTTTTCTAGAACAAAACAAGTTATCTTCTATGCGAACAGAGCCGTTCTCAAACGAGCCTGCAAAAAAGCCACTGCCCTCTACACCCAAGCAAACTACTATGTACCCCGCGTGCAAAAACTCTACGACATAAACCGAGAAATTGGGTTTTTGCCCAACCCCGTTACAGTTCCAAATCGCCCTATGAAAAAAGCCTCTGAACCTACCGTGTGTTTCTTGGGTAGATGGGACCCCCAAAAAAGAGTGGAGCTGTTTCTTGAGTTAGCTAAAGATTTCCCCAATGTCAAATTCATTGCTTTAGGTAGAGGAACCGATGAGCAGTATGATTTGGAAATACGACAAAAATACCGAGACATAGCGAACCTCAGCATGCCCGGATTTGTAACTGACGAAGTCAAATCAGCGCTTCTGGAAAAAAGTTGGATTATGATAAGCACAAGCATCCGCGAGGGCTTGCCGTTGGCGTTTCTTGAGGCGTTGGCTCATAAAACCGCGATTCTAAGTTCAGTGAACCCTGACAATTTGGCAAGCAAATATGGTCTCCATGTTTCAGATAATGAATTTGGCTCGGGGCTGAAATCGCTTCTGGAAAAAGACCTCTGGGCAAACAAAGGCGAAGAAGGATACCGCTATGTCCGCAGTACCCATGAAATCGATAAAGCAATCGACCAATACATAGTAGCCTACCAATCCCCAGCTTAAAAAACTGAACACTGTGCCCGCTGATTCAACTCCGCTAATCCAAGAAGCCCAGAACTCAGCCAAAGGCAGCTTCAACCTTTTCACAGGCAACGCATTGTCGCTGATAATTTTAGCTGTAGGTTCCATTCTTGTCAGTCGTATGCTTGGACCCGACAACTATGGGTTGCTGTCCATTGCTTTGACTGTTCCCTTAACATTGGTCGGCTTAACTGATCTCGGCATAAACTCGGCGATGATTCGTTACTCAGCAAAAATGTTAAAGGATGGCGAAACAGAGCGTTTAGCTGCGATACTGAAAACTGGGCTTATGTTCAGCGCTACATTGGGGTTAGCTATTTCTGTCGCCTGCTATGTGCTATCTGACGTTTTAGCTATGGCGCTGTATAGACCTGAAATCGGCTACGTAATAAGATTGGTCTCTTTGTTGGTGGTTTTTGAAACTGTTTTTCGTTTGTTTAGCTCGATTTTTATAGGCTTAAACAAAACCAAAAGTACAGCGTTGATAATGAATATTCAGGCCGTTTCAAAGGCGATTCTTGCTCCTGTCCTTGTAGTTTTTGGTTTCAGTTTAATGGGTGCATCCATCGGTTACGTGGCTAGTTACGTGACAGCTACCGTTGTTGGATGCATCTTTGTCATTAAATACTACAAGGCTCTCGGCGGCAACTCGGGAAACATATCTTTGGGTGACTTAAAAATGATGATGAAGTATGGTTTTCCTTTGTATGGTTCTGCAGTTTTGCTTCTGTTCCAAGCCCAGTACCAAACAATCGTGTTAGCTTTTTTTGCTTCAAACGCGGAAATCGGCAACTTTAACATTGCAATAACTCTCTCGGCAATGATGAACGTCCTAATTTATCCCTTGATAGCTACTTTTCCGACTTTTTCTAGACTAAAAACCGACGGTAGCGAAGTTAAACAAGTTTTCAAAAAGTCCGCCAAGTACACCGCTTTGTTGGTGGTTCCCGCTGTCGTTTTGATTGCTTTGCTCTCAAAAGACATTGTCTATACAATTTACGGGTCAACCTATACTTCAGCAGGTTTCTACCTCCAATTGTACATCCTTAGTTTTCTATCGGTGGGCTTAGGTTCAATTGCTTTAACTTATCTTTTGAAGGGTATAGGTGAAACTCGCCTGTTTTTTAAGTGGACTTTGATGTCGTTTCTGATTTTTCTACCTTTCGCGCCAATAGCTACCGCTTTTTGGGGTATTCCGGGTTTAATCGCTGCGTATTTATTCTCAAACATTATGTCCCTAAGTTACAGCTACCTTAATGCAGCTAAGAAGAAGTATGTTAGTTTGGATGTTAGGGGGTCAGTCGGGATATACTTTGCCGCCTGTATGGCTGCAATTCCAATAATAGTTATTTCATTCTTTCTTCAAATGCAGGGTCTCCAGGGTTTATTGGTTAATAGCGTGATTTTTTTGATTGCTTACTTGACTCTGCTGCCGCTAACCAAAGCAATAAAACATTCAGATGTAGACAATTTCAAATTAATGTTCAAAAACATCAAATTCGCATGGCCCATCATCAAGGTAATGTTGGCTTTTGAATCTAAGTTGCTTAGTTTTATGCCTCAAGCTTGACTTCTAATGTCAGTTAATGGGTTGCTAGGAAAGTTGTTTTGTTTCTTGGCGTGCGTATGTTTCCTGAAGGTTTAGGCAACGGTTCCCTATTACCTCCCCCGTTGCATTGAAGCCCTCCCCTTTGGCAGAAAACCGCACCCCAAGCAAACGAGCATTCCAGATAGCCACCCACAAAACCACCACAAATAAACCTTTAGCCCATAAAACTTGATTTTAAGCCTAAAACTCTTAATCCGCAAAAAAAGCACCGCAGCCGCCGTTTTAGCCTTGGCGCTTCTAGTTGCTATCGTGGCCTCCATGACTGCCATCGTCAACTTCGTCGATTACCAATCCTCTATACTTGGACAACTCACCAATGTTGGAGATAGATACATACTCTTAAACGTCAGTAGTTCAGCCTTAAGCGACAGCCACCTCACAACCGCCGTTATAGATGCATTAAACAAAGCCAATTTCCGCTACATCTCAGCTCAGAGACTTGAGACTGCTTCCTTGGAGTCAGAAAATGGCAACTTTTCAGCAGAAATCAGGTCGATAGGCGATTTTGGCAGCTATCTGAAAGCTCAGTCAGCAGCGGTTAATGGTTCTGTGGCAGAGTTTGCGGGGGAGTGTAATGTGGGTGTTTTGTTGGCTAAAACCGCGTCGATCGGCAAGGGCGACAATGTCACTGTCTATACGGCGAACTCGGTTTTACATTTGAAGGTTGTGGGTATAGTAACCGTTCACAATCAGCTAGACCGCCAAATCCTTATGCCCCTTCAAAACAGCACGGACACGGTGTCGTTTGTTGAGTTCAGCCTAAAAGCCGCCGCGAACCGCACAGAAACCCTTGCACAGCTTGCTGACTGCTTGCCCGCAGACTCCCGAGTGGTTAAGGTTCAGCAGACCGCGGCCTTTCTGGAGAACTCCAACAGTGAGGTTCATGGCTTTTTGGCTGTGTGGTCTGGGGTGGTTTACGTTTTAGTTGCCGTCTCTTCCTACGTGCTCTGCACCCGCCTGGTGATTGATTCCGAATATGACCTTTCTATGCTTAAGGCGTTGGGCGCCAAGAATCAGCATCTCTTCTTAACGCTCTTTGGCTACGCTGCGGTCGTTGGGTTGGTCGGTGGGGTTGTGGGGGTTTCGCTGGGGATTGTTGGGACCCAGGTGGCGGCTGCTGGTTTGCGGTGGTTTTGGCAGAATGTGTCTGTGACGCCTTTTTTGGGGGCGGCTCAGGTGGCTGAGATGATTGGTTTGTCGTTGCTTTTTTCCCTGTTAGGCTGCCTCTACCCTGCGGTGAAGTCTGCACAGTCCAAGGCGGTTAGTGCCCTGTGAGTGGACTCTACCGTTTCCGCTACATGCGTCTCCGCAACCTCTTAGTGTTAACTGTGGTTTTGGCGTTGGTTTCGACGCTTTTCTCTGTAACCGCAACAAGTTTTCTAGGTTTCTACAACAGCTTCAACGCTTACCTCGGTGAAGGTGAGGATGTGGTTGCGGTTTATGATGCTAAAAGTCGTGTGCCGTTTTCAGGTGCAGTTCCCGCTTACTTCACTGACCAGTTAAGCGAGATCAATGGCGTTTTAGCGTGTAGCCCCGAGGTGATTCTGCCCTGCGTAGCTCGCAACCAAACCCTATTTGTGAGAGGGGTTTTGCCTGAGCACTTCGTTAAATTGAATTCTGTAGAGTTGGTTGAGGGTGTTTTTTTGGGTTCTGCGGATTTGGGTTCGGTGGTGTTGGGTAAGGCTGCAGCTGCACGTCTCTGCGTTCGAACTGGGGATTATGTTTTGGTTTTTGCTACGTTAGCGGACCGCTACCTCGAACTCCAAGTTGTGGGGGTTTTTGATTCGCATTCAAGTCTTGACGATGAAGCCCTTGTGCAGCTTAACGTTGCTCAGTGGCTGAGGTTCAACAACTATGATTTGGTCACAGTGATTAGAGCCAAAATCGACCCTCAAGTCACAAGCCAAACCGCTCTATATGAGGTGTTAGCGAAAAACACGTCTTCTGGCTCTTCTCCATCTTCAAAGCCTCAGACGACTTATCAAACCCTTGTTCCCTGGTCAAGCATCAATTTCGCCGCCTCCAGCCTCGGAGTCGCCAGCCCAACCAACGTCATGAAAGGGTTCCTTGACCGCTTCGGCATCACAAAAGAAGCCCTCACTGTGCTCTCGGTGATGGTTTTCCTGTTTTCAAGCGCCACTATCGCTCTATCTTGCCAGACGCTTCTGCAACAGCAAAAAAGCGACCTCGCCACCTTGCGCTGTTTGGGGGTTTCTTGTCGTCGTTTGAAGCTGGATGTGGCGTGTAGGGTGATGCCGTTGTCTTTTTTGGCGTCGGTTCTGGGGTGTGGTTTGGGTTTGGTGGTTTTGGTTGGGCTTGAGGGGTCGGGGTTTCTGCGGGTGCTTTCTCATGTGGTGGTTTTTTCTGTTGACCCGCTTGTTTTGGCTCTGAATGTGGTGTTGGTTTCGTTGCTTAGTTTGCTCAGTATTGTGTTTTCGGGTTTGGATTGAACAAAGCCCTCCTGTTGGCGTTTGTGGTTTTCACGGGGGCGGTTTTGCTGCGTCTCTACCCCGCTTTAATCAGCGGTCAACCCTTCTCCACTGACGGCTGGAGCAGCATCCGAAACGCCGAACTCTTAATCCAGAATACACCTGTCTCGCTAGCTAACACCAACCTGTTTGACGGCTACAACAACTATTGGCCCGCCATCAGCCTGTACGGCGCGGTTTTTGCACAGGTCACCGCTTTAGCCCCCGTAGACGCCATGGCGTTCGGTGTACCGTTAGCAAGCGCTTTGGCTGTTCCACTGTTTTTCGTTTTGGTTCGTAGGCTAACTGAAAACGACTCGGTTGCCTTGATAGCTTCGGCGCTTTTAGCTACCGCTTACCCCTTTGTCATGTCTTCGGCGGGCGCCACAAAAGAAGCCTTCGCTTTCCCCTTGAGTTTGCTTTTGATTTTAATCTTTATCCAAAAGCCTAACTGGAAGTGGACAGCCCTCTTCTCAGTCGTTTGCTTGGCACTGTTGCTTTCGCATCATTTAGCTGCCGCGTTAACTTTTGCGGCTTTGATTTTTTTAGCTTTCGCGTTCTTTTTCTGTGGCAAGGCGTGCTGGGGTGGTTCAATTAAGCAGGCTGTGGGGTTGTTGTCGATTTTTTTTGCGGTCACGGTCGCTTACTACGCTTTCTTTGCCCTTCAAGGTTTGCCGCTTTCTATGTCGGAGAGTGACGTTTTAACCATCAACGCATACCAAATCGTCGGGCTTTCGTTAGCGATATTTGCCGTTGGTAAAGCGAAGCTGTTCTCCAGAAAAGCTCTCACAATCTCCTACGTCGCTTCAGTCGCCTTAGCCTTCGGTTTTATGCTCTTCTTAACCCGAAAAGCACTGCTGCCCACTGCCCCCACGTTGCCCCTGCACTACGCGTTGTACATGATTCCTTACCTTATTGTTGCGCCACTCTTAGTGTTCGGATTAAAGGGTTTACGCGAGAGCCGCAACCTTTTCCTTTTGCCTGTTTTTTGGTTTGTCACCATAGCCGCTTTTGAGTGCTACGCGGTTTTTGGCGGTTCAGCGGCGGGTTTGATGTTGGCGTATCGAACATTGAACTTTCTGGTTTTACCCATATTCATCATAACCGGGCTCATTCTGTGGAAATTCTACCAATCCCGTCAGCGTATGCGGGGCGGAAGGTTTTGGGCGGCGGGTGTGGCGGTGGTGGTGCTTGCGGCGGCTTCATTGGGGGTTTACACTATGTATGCTGCTGTGTCTATGCAGGAGCAGTATCTGGGGTACTTTTGGCTTTACCGTGCGCCCGAAACCTCAAGTGCCCAATGGATAGCTGCCCACGCCCCGAACGTGACGGTTGCAGGTGACATGAAGGTGTCTTACCTCATCAAGGGCTACCATGATTTGTCGATGGATGTCTTTGGGGGTCTTAAGTATCTGCAATCTGACGGCGCTAAACCCGCATTGCTGTATGTTTACCCAGAAATGACTACAAACGGCTACGTTGTCTACACGGGGTTGACTGCTTCGCTGCCTGAAAATTGGACTGCTAAAGCCGAAGACCTAAACCACGTCTACCAAAACAACATGGTAAACCTCTATGCAAAATAAGCAGCCGCTTGTCGCGTTGAATAACGTTTCAAAAACTTACGGTGCAACAGCCGTTTTAAAAGACATTAACTTGCAAATAAAGGACGGCGAATTTGTCGTCTTAAAAGGTAAATCAGGCGTTGGTAAGACAAGTCTCTTCAAAATTATGGGGCTTCTTGAACCGCCCAGCCAAGGTACGCTGCAACTGTTCGGAAAAGACGCCACAGCGCTCAGAGATAGCGAAAAGTCGCAGTTACGGCTGCGAGAGCTTGGCTTAGTTTTCCAATTTTTCAACTTGTTGCCGTCATTGACTGTGCTGGAGAACTTGGAGTTGCCTATGGCTTTAGCAGGGGTAAAAAAGCCTCTGAGGCGGGCGAGGGCTATGGAGCTTTTGGGGTATTTCGGTTTAGATGGGTTTGCTGGGCGTTTTCCTGATGGTTTAAGCGGGGGCGAGCGGCAGCGGGTTGCAGTTATTCGTGCGTTGGTTAATCGTCCGAGGTTGTTGTTGGCGGATGAGCCGACTTCAAGTTTAGACGATGAGAACGCGGCTCTCTTGATGGAAATGTTGTTTGGGATTAACCAGAAAGAAAACGTCACCGTTGTTGTTACGACGACGGATTTGACTTTGATGTTGCCTAAGACTAAGGGTTATTTGCTTGTGAAAGGCGAGTTGCTGTCTGAATGGTAGATTCGTTCAGCTTCCTGTTCCGATTTGGAATCTACTTTAATTTTAAAAGGCCACGGCTTCACAAAAAACTGCAGAGGAGATGAGAAATTTGGCTGCTATCGGTAGGAAACGTGTGGAAGTCACCATGACGCGACCATACTTAGAGGCAATGGACCTGCTAATTCAAGATGGACTCTACGAAACCCAAGCTGAAATCGTCAAAGACGCGTTGCGGCGACTCTTCAACCATTACGAAATACCTGCCATGAGAGAGGCATGCACTTCAAACGACCAATAACATTATCTCAATTTTATTTTTAATTACTATTTTTAATTCATAACATGTTTAAGTTAACCTGCTTCTTTGATGTTGGAGCTCCTAGGTTGCATTGGGCGCATTAGCCACACATGACGTTGGTTGCTTAATAGGTTCCCAAACCAACGTAATTCGAATCCTACACGTCGATGATGACTCTGCATTGTTAGAGGTCTCTAGGCTAGTGCTGGGTCTGGAGGGCGACCTTGAAGTAGACCAAGCCACCTCCGCGGACGAAGCGCTCCAAAAGATAGCCAACGGCAACTATGATATAGTCATCTCGGACTATGAGATGCCTCAAAAAGACGGCCTAGAACTCCTAAAAGCGCTACGCGACCAAAACAACAGCATCCCCTTTATCCTTTTCACAGGAAAAGGCCGCGAAGACGTCGCCATAAAAGCCCTCAACTTAGGCGCCGACGGATACCATAACAAGCAGGGATCAACCGAAACCGTCTACGGCGAATTGGTTCACAGCATTAGAGTGCTCGTGGAGCGAAGTAAAACAAGAAAGGCGTTGGTGGAGAAAGAAGAGACTTTCTCAAAACTTGCTTCTCAATCTCCCGGTATGCTCTACCAGTTTGTCCGAAAACCAGACGGCTCCTACTGTGTGCCCTACACTTCTAAACAGATTAACGAGATTTTCGGATGCACTCCTGAGGCGGTTCGAGACGACTTTTCACCCATTGCTAAGGCGATATTGCCTGAGGATCTAGAGAAGGTAATAAAATCGATAGAGGACTCGGCGCAGCATCTTACTCCTTGGCAATGTGAATACCGTGTTAGGCTCCCCGACGGGATACATTGGATGTGGGGGCAGTCAACACCTGAAAAACTAGCGGATGGACGCATAGTCTGGAGTGGATTTAACACTGACATCACTGAACGCAAAAAGGCAGAAGAAGCCCTAGCTCAAAGCGAAGCGCGGTACCGTAGCCTCTACGAGAACAGCTTCGACGGCATAATGCTTTCAAAACCTGATGGAACCATTTTAGCTGCCAATCCGCAAGCGTGCCGCATGCTGGGTATGACTGAGGAGGAAATCAAAAAAGCTGGCCGCGACGGAATCGTAGTCCAAAATGGTAATCAAGCTCTAGCGTTACTGGAAAGCGACCGAACCGGTCGTGTAAGAGCTGAACTTACCTTCAAAAGAAAAGATGGAACCACCTTCATCGGCGAGGTTTCTTCAAACGCCTTTACAGACATAAACGGTGAGAAAGTAAAAAGTGTCTTAATCCGAGACATAACCGAGAGCAAAAACGCTGAAGACCGCCTAAGGGGAACCTTTGAGATTTTAGAAAAAGTCAGCGAAGGCATCGATGCAGGATTAGCAGTCATTGACAGAGAATACAATGTAATCTGGGCAAACAAGCGACTAACCGATATGGGCGTATTAAAAAACAAGAAATGCTTCTCCGCGTTCAACAAAAATGAGGTTTGCCCCGACTGTGGCGTAAAAAAAGTCTTCGAGCAAAACATTCCGCTCTCAGTTCATGAATACGAATCAGTTGACGACAGCGGCCAAACCATCTGGACAGAGTTAAGGGTAACCCCCATAAGAGATCAACAGGGCCACACCATAGCAGCAATAGAGTTGGCAATACCCATAACTGAGCGTAAAAAAATCGAAAAAATGTTACAGGACAATCAGGAACGATTACAGGTCGCCAACGATGAATTAAAGCAAAGCGAGGAGCGTTACCGTTCACTATTCGAGCAGGCGCCCATCCCCGTGGCAATAACCACGCTCGACGGCAAAGTCATCGATGCCAACCAAGCCATGCAGAAGTTGATGGGTTTACCTCTTGAAGGCCTGAGCAATGTTTCTGTGGAAACTTTCTACGTGGATCCTCAAGAAAGAGAAAAACTAATCAAGATAATAAAAGAACAAGGCTCCGCAGTAGACTTCTACACCCAACTAAAAACTGCTACTGGCGAAATTATAGATGCAGTGCTTAACGTTTCAAAATTCCAAAGCGGCCAAAAAACGCTGCTGCGGACGACAATTCAAAACGTTACTGAACGCAAGAAAGCCGAAGACACACTAAACGAAATCTTCGAAAAGTTAGTCTTAGTTAACGAGAAATTGAATGTGGTTGGCAGAATCACCCGCCACGATGTCCGCAACAAGCTTAGCGCAATCAACGGTTACGCTTATCTGCTTAAGAAGAAACACTCCGATAAACCTGACATTGTGGAAGCGCTCTCCAAGATGGAGCAGGCAGTTAAAGAGTCCACAAAAGTTTTCGACTTCGCACGCATGTATGAACAGCTTGGTGCGGAAGACTTAACCTACATCGACTTAGGGCAAGCGGTAACTAAAGCAGTAACGCTTCTTTCAGGATTCAACCTCAAACTCGTAAACGAATGTACAGGTTTGGAGGTGCTTGCTGACTCGCTTCTTGTGCAGCTTTTGTATAATTTGATCGACAACACGATGAAGTATGGCCAAAAGAGCACAACCATAAAACTGTACTGGCGACAAACAGCCGATAAAGGGGTACAGTTGATCTACGAAGACGACGGTGTGGGCGTACCCATTGAGAACAAGAGCCGCATATTCGACGAAGGCTTCAGTACAGGCGGAAGCAGCGGATACGGCTTGTACTTGGTGAAGCGGATGATGGAAATCTACGGCTGGAACATAGAAGAGAACGGCGAACCTGGACAGGGCGCAAAATTCACAATAACCATCCCCTACCTAAACAGAAGAAATCAAAAAACATACCGAAACCAAACCAATCAGACCCCTGATTAACAGCAAAGCGGCGATATTGTGCCTTTAAATAAGGGAGGGGGCCTCTGCCCTGAGAGGTCGCGTGGCTTCAACATAGGGCAGCCACTTATTGATCCTTAGTTAACCATTCTGCAAGAGTCACTTGGTTGGTGTTACCCACTTTCTCCAACGAAACGATACCCCGCTCAGAAAGGCGCGCGATGATGCGGTGGGTTTGGAGTCTACTCAGACCAGTTTCGGCTTTGATGTATTTTTGGAGGTACTTACCTTTGTGGGCTTTTAGGGTGTCTATGACTTTGCGTTCTTCTGCGGTGAGGGTTTTAGAGACGGATTCATACGCTGAAACTGCGGTTCCGTTCCCCTGAATAGCGACGGTGTTTGGCGGAGGTAAGGTGGCGGTGCCAATTCGGATTTGGGGATAAAAAAGGTAGTAAGCTACTCCGACAACGCCTACTATGGTGACTCCGATTAAAACGGCGAATAGTATGCTGAAGTAGGGGAGCCATGTGTTGGTTGTGGTGGTTTGGTTGCCCATCATGCCGCCCATCATGTGTCCGTTGCCCCACATTTGGCTCATCCAACTGTAGGGGTCTTGTTGTGTGGAGAAGAGGGCGAAGGCGAGGGCGGTTGTGGCGATGAGGGCGGCTATGGCGGTTACTAGCAGGATTAGGAAGAGGTTAACTCTTTTCATACTATATCTAAATTAGACTTATCATGCATGGATTTAAGCATTCTCAAAAACCACACCCCTTTTACCATGCGAAACCGTTTCAAAAAACTGTTTCATTTCTGTTTCAGCTAACAGTCAAACCATCCGCAGCCCATAGTATAGGTTGAGGTGAAAAAACATGAACACAAAAATCATCCTCGCCATAGCCGCAATCGCCCTCGTTGCCACAGCCCTTGTCGGTGTCACAGCAGCCCAATTCGCAGCCAACCAAACAACCAACCAAACTGCCAACACCCAAACACTTCCACCCTGCGCTGCAGCCAACGGCGCGGCACCTTACTGCCAAAACTCCACCACTGGTGAATCGTACTGCAACAACTACGGTGCCTGTACAGGTTACTGCCAAAGTGGACAAGCATGCAACGGTTACTACGCTCAAGAACAAAACCAAAATCAATACCAGTACCGCTATGGATGCGGCGGTGGCATGATGGGTAGAAATAGTTGGGGTCGCTGCTGGTAAAAACAGCTAACCCCTTTCCTTCTTGTTTTTATTCTGTTGGTGTGGGTTTGTAGCGGGATAGGATGCCTTTGCTGATTTTTGGGGGTCTGGGTTTCCAAGCAGCCAACCTTGCTTTGAGTTCCTTGTCGCTTAATTCGACGTTTAGGGCGCGGTTGGGTATGTCGATGGTTATAACGTCTCCGTTTTTGATGACTGCGATGGGTCCGCCTTCGAAGGCTTCAGGTGCAACGTGACCGATGCTTCCGCCTCTGGTTGCGCCGCTGAACCTCCCATCCGTGATCAAAGCGACACTTTCCGATAACCCCATACCTGCGATGGTTGCGGTTGGGAAAAGCATCTCTGGCATGCCAGGGCCGCCTCGTGGTCCTTCATAGCGGATGACGACTACGTCGCCTGCTTTGATTTTGCCTCCTTTAATGGCTGCAAGGGCTTCGGATTCGGAATCATAAACTTTGGCTGGACCTGTGTGCTTCTGCATTTTCTCTGAAACGCCTGCAGTTTTGATGACTGACCCTTTCGGCGCGATGTTGCCAAACAAGATGGCGATGCCTCCCTCTTTGTGAACTGGATCCGCCATTGAATGAATGACGTTGCGGTCAAGGACAACTGCATCTTTGATGTTTTCTTTGACGGTTTTTAGTGAAACTGTTTGACATTTGAGGTTTAGGAGGCTCTTGATTTCAGCCATAACCGCGGGAACTCCCCCTGCCGCATCTAAGTCTTCGAGCGCGTAGATGCCGCTTGGAATCATGCTACAGAGGTGGGGTACTTTTCTGCCGATTGCATCAAAAGTTGAAAGCGGCAAGGTTACGCCTGCTTCTTTTGCGATAGCGGGCAAGTGCAGAGTGGTGTTGGTTGAACCGCCCAAAGCCATGTCCACGGCAACGGCGTTTTCGAAGGCTTCTTTAGTTAGGATTTTAGATGGCTTGAGGTCGTTTTGGACGAGTTTAACAATCTGTTTACCCGTTTCTCTAGCCAGTCGAAGCTTAAAGGCGCTGTTAGCCAACGAAGTAGCACAGTAGGGCAGCGACATGCCAAGCGCTTCAGTCATACACGCCATAGTGTTAGCAGTAAACATACCGCTACAACTGCCGCATCCTGGGCAAGCGTTCGCCTCCAACTCTAACAGTTCAGCTTCGGTCATTTTTCCTGTAGCAACCTGACCAAAGGTGGCTTCAGGCATGCTGGCGTAGCTGACTTTTTTGCCGCGGTGACGGCCTGCTGCCATCGGTCCACCTGTAACCATGATGGCGGGGATGTCCACGCGTGCAGCTGCCATGAGCATGCCAGGGGTGATTTTGTCACAGTTAGTAACTAGAACTACTCCGTCGAGGCTGTGAGCTTGGAGCATGATTTCTACTGAGTCAGCGATGATTTCGCGGCTGGGCAGCGAGTAACGCATACCGATATGTCCCATGGCGATGCCGTCGCAGACTGCTATGGTGTTGAATTCAAACGGTGTGCCGCCTGCAGCTAGGATGCCTTCTTTTACGGCGTTACCGATGGTTTGGAGGTGGATGTGTCCGGGGACGATGTTGGTGTAGCTGTTTGCTACGCCGATAAGTGGCTTAGCGAGGTCGTCGTCTTGTAAGCCGAGGGATTTTAAGAGTGCGCGGTGAGGCGCTTTCTCGATTCCTGTCTTGATTTGGTCGCTTCTCAAACTTTAAACCTTCTAAACAAATCTACTGAGAACTATTTGATGGGTGTTACTGTTAAGTTTTTTGTGCCCACAGAAAGATTGTACCACACAAACCTGCTCGGTCATTGATGGAGATTAGAAATAAAGTTAAATTTCTAAATCGCCCATATAATAGTGACTTCTGCCAAACACGTTTAGGGTGCGTCTGGAGGTGAACATCAAGTATGGATCACACACTTACGCATTTTGAAATCCCAGCCAACGATGTAGAAAAACTCAAACATTTCTACGAAGAGGTCTTCGGATGGAAAATCACCCTCATAGAAGGCCCCCTCGAGTACTGGGCAATCCAAACCGTTCCCCTCGACCCCAACGGCAAAGCAATCCGCCCCGGAGTCAACGGCGGCATGTACAAGAAACTAACTCCAGACAATAAACCCTTAAACTACTACACCGTCGAATCCATAACTGACTTCCTCGACAAAATCGTTCGGTTAGGCGGTAAAGTCATCATGCCCAAACAAGAAGTTCCCGAAGTCGGCTGGATCGCTGCCGCCGAAGACCCAGAAGGCAACCCGTTTGCGCTACTGCAGCCTCTGCGTGTCTAGTCGATTATGCCTGTTGCTCTGGCAACCGTTTCACAAGCATCGTATCCCAAGTTGAGTTTATGCAGGATGGTGTAGCGTTCAGGGCGAATTTGCGCAGCCACTTGAAGCGCTTTAACGACGTCTACATCTTTTACGCCCAACTCTTTTGCAGTAATGGGCGCGCCGAGTTGTTTAAGGGTACTTTTGATTTTCTGCCAGTTCGACCCATGCAAAAACGAAGTTAAAATTGCTCCGACGCCGCATTGCTCACCGTGCAGCGCGTGGTGGTGGTTCACGTGGTCAAGTGCGTGGCTGAAGAGGTGCTCGGAGCCGCTGCAGGGGCGACTGCTACCCGCGATACTCATGGCTACGCCGCAGCTAATTAGAGCTTCAAGCAATACCCGTAACCCTTCGTCTTGGCGGTAAACAATCAACTCAGCGTTCTCTGTGACAAGTTTAGCGCTCATCAATGCGAGGCTTGCTGCGTAGCCGCCGTAGTACTCCCCTTTTTCTTGATGTGCCAATCGCCAATCCTTGACGGCGGTGAATTTGCTAATCACGTCTCCGCAGCCACTTATGACAAACCGCCAGGGCGCCTTGATGATGATTTCCGTGTCTGCGACGATGGCGAGGGGTGCTTGGGCGAGGACTGAGTAGGGTTTCTCGGAGCCTTTGACTGATGCCAATGGGCTGGCGATGCCGTCGTGGCTCACCGTGGTTGGGACGCTGATGAAGGGGATGTTTTGGCTTGCGGAGCTGACTTTGGCTGCGTCGATGATGGTTCCGCCGCCGACTCCGAAGAGCACATGTGGTTTTTGGCGTTTAAGCTGCTCCTCAACCGTGATCAAGTCGTCTACGGTCATGGATTTAACCAGAAAAGAATCCACCGTTAACCCTGTCTTCGCCAGTAACTCCATGACTGTTTTGCCCGCGACATCGTAACAAACAGAATCCGAAAGCACCAACGCTTTGCCTTTTAGGCCCAGTCGACTGACCACTTCAGGAAGCCGACTTAAGGTGCCTTTTCCAACTATGACTTCGCGGGGCAACTGCATGTAATGGTAGCTTAAACTCAAAGGGTTCCACTCGTAGCTGCAAAACTATGTTGGGCTGCTGTGTTTTAAAACGTTTGGGCACTAACCCGACAATACATCAAAAAAGGTATTGGAAAAAGAAAAGTGGGAGGCAAGTTTTCGGGCTTCCTTTTTTGTTTGGCTTTTAGGGTGGTATGTTCTTTTTTTAGTGTTTGTTTCTCTTCGAGCATGGTTTCATGACGGCGTTGAGCTGAGTCATCATGTCGTTTATGCGTAGGTTTAGCATGCTGATTTGCTGCATGACTGGTGAAGCTTCAGCGGTGTTGTCGGCCAATGTATAGTCACCTCCGATTGTGGAGTAGGAATTTAAAATCGGCAGAACGGTTATGGTAAGTGGGCGGTAAGTGAAAGTGAACCCAATTTGGGGTAGTTTGTATTCAGGGGAACCCTAAAATCGATGATATGAAAGCCTATTCAAAGACAGGCGTTGAGGGCTTAGAGGATTCAATAAAATTAAGGATAGGTTGCTTTCCGTTTATGGAGAAATACGACCACAACTACTAGTAGAACTGCAATGGCACATAACAAAGCAACCGTGGCAATTTGCAGCCAATCTAAACCCAGAAAGGGCACAGTTTGAGAACCAGACTGGTTAGAAATGGATGTTGGGTTTTGTGAAGTCGAAGCGGCTGGAGTTGACGAGGGGGGCATGGAGGAGGATGGGTTTATGGTGCCGTCGGTCATATTTACTGTTTGTGTGTTACTCCAATCGCTTGCCGCAATGAGGGTGTATGTAGTTGGCTGTCTAGTCGCCGCTTGAAAAGAAGTTACGTTATATAGTAAAGCTCTAACTGAAAAATCCACTTGAGCATTAGAAGGATAACTATTTGCACTTTCATATAGCACTGTAAATTCAGAATTCGACGCACGCAATGGTTGAGTCTCTATTATTAACCAGTAAGCCGAAGAGTCAAACTCAGCGGGGTAGTCATAAGGCGCAATCATTTTCTTCCAATTCTCTTCAAAATGACCTTTTGTACGAACGTCATAGAAGAGAACATAGTTACGGTTGTATGGTTGATTCTTTATATGTAGTTCGATAGTCTTATTTTCCACATGAGTACTCGGACGGGTTATGGTTGAACCGTTATATGGGTTTGTAGAAGTACTTGTTGGGGTATCATAGGAATTGTCTACAAGTTTGAGGGTGAACTCTGGTGGGGATAGTGTGGGTGTGGATGCATAAGAAGGTTTGACCATTATTAGGCTCGAGATGGCTAGGATGATGATAAGTGCTAAGGCATAACTTTTGTGCATAGTTACCCTTACTTTAATTTATAGTAATATTTGTGATTTGGTTCTTGTAAAGTTTACTGCACCTTCGGAGATTTTTTACTCGCCTGAATCATGGGTGGGAAAAGTATAGGCGTTTTTGTTATGCCGCTGGCGCAACCCGTTGGTTGTTGTTGAGTATAAGGGGTTTTCTGCAAAAACTACTACTAAAAAACCCTAAATCTTGTCGGGTTCTGTGTTATGCTTATATTTACGGTTTGCAGTAGTAGTGTCCTCTATCAGGAGACAAATTGATATGCCAGCTATTGAAGTCGGCAGAATATGCGTCAAGCAAGGCGGCCGCGAATGCTGCACCAAATGCGTCATCATCGACGTCATGGACAAAAGCTACGTATTAGTCACAGGCCCCAAAAAAGTCACAGGCCTAAAACGCAGACGCGCCAACATAAACCATCTTATGCCCCTAGAAGACAAAATCGAGGTTAAACGGGGCGCATCAGACGACGAAGTCGCCGCTGCATTGGACGCTGCAGGTAAAACCGCAGAAATGACGCATCATCACTAGCCGTTTTAAAGTTTAATACCTCGTACTCTTTTTCTTACCTCTAATTGGAGATACAGCATTCTATGCCCCGAACGCTTCCACCATGGGAAACCAAACGTGAACTGCTAACCAAAGCCGAAGACCACACGGACCCAAAATACGGCTGCAAACCCAGCGAACGCCCCGCTAAGCAATTCATAAAATTCGGCACCATAAACCTCGACAAACCCGCAGGCCCCACAAGCCACGAAGTCGCCGCATGGACTAAAAAGATCCTTAAACTCGAAACCATCGGTCACGGTGGCACTTTGGATCCTAATGTCACAGGCGTTTTGCCTGTTACTTTGGAGGAGGCCACGAAGATGGTGCAGGCGTTGCTCTACAGCGGTAAAGAATACATCTGTGTGCTTAAGCTGCATGGCGACGTGGATGAACCGTCGATTCGGCATGTTCTGAGCATGTTTGAGGACGAAATCTATCAGCGCCCGCCCCTGCGTTCCTCAGTGAAGCGGCAGTTGCGTACAAGACGCATCTACTATATTGACTACCTCGAAAGGGACGGTCGAAACGTGCTCTTCAAGGTTGGCTGTGAAGGAGGAACCTACATCCGTAAACTCTGCTTCGACATAGGCGAAATCCTCGGCGTGGGCGGTCACATGCAGGAGCTTCGCAGAACCCGTGCTGGGCCCTTCCAAGAAACCAGCGCCAAATGTGTCACACTTCACGATGTTGCTTACTGGTTTGGCGAGTACGAACGTACCAAAGACCAAAGCTACCTTTGCCGATTCATCGAACCCATGGAAACCGCGCTTATGCAGCTTCCCAAAATCGTGGTCCGCGACTCTGCAGTGGATGCCCTCTGTCATGGTGCAAATTTGACGGCGCCAGGTGTTTGCCAAGTTGACAGCGGCATAGAAAAGAGCAACATAGTCGCCATTTTCACGCTTAAGGGTGAAGCGGTTGCGTTGGGTCGCGCTCAGGTTTCGACGCAGGAAATGCTTGATTTGCGTCATGGGGTGGTGGCGACGTTGGCGCGTGTGCTTATGCCTCGAAACGTTTACCCCAAAGTCTGGAAGTCAGGCGGCGGCGATGAGCAAGAAAAGTAAACCTGTGGAGCACTATTTTTCTTCTGTTCCTAAATGTGATGACCGCTTCGGGTTAGTTCGCGCTAAGCTGCGGGGGCGTAGCTTTGAGTTTTTGACTTCTTCTAGTGTGTTTTCTAAGAAAAAGGTAGATTTGGGTACCCATGTGTTGATTGACGCTATGGTTCTCCCAGAGAAAGGTAGCGTGCTTGACATCGGCTGCGGTTACGGCGCGGTAGGAATCGCGGCGGCAGCGTCCAACCCGAACTTGCGTGTGGTCATGACGGATGTGAACATGCGTGCGGTGCGTCTTGCACGGCAGAACGTGGTGAATAATAGAATCCGTAACGCTGAAGTCCGCTACGGTTACCTCTATGAACCAGTGGCTGATATGCGGTTTGACTGTGTTTTGTCTAATCCGCCTGTGAGCGCCGGGATGGACACTGTGAAAGGGGTTATTGCGGGGGCGGCGGGGGTTTTGGCAGCTGGGGGGAGTTTTCAGATGGTTATTCGCAGTAAAATCGGAGCTAAGGCGTTGCCTGAGGCGTTTGTGGCGGTGTTTGGGAATTGTGAGGTTTTGGCGCGGGAAAGTGGTTTTCGTGTGCTTATGGGTCGAGTGGGCGTTTAGTCGCCGATAACTTTTTATTCGTTTTTTGAATATCGGGGTTGCTGGTCGCATATTAGTTGTTGTGCGGTGTCTGTTTGTCTGACAAGCACTTATATGTTGACTGCCGCAGGAAACTATTATTGGTGAAAAAATGTCTGAAGAAAATAAACGGGAACGCATAACCATCCGATTAACCAAACGCTACCTCGACCTACTAAACACGCTTATCGACAAAGGCGTCTACAACAGTCGCAACGAAGCCATACGTGACGCGTTGCGCATAATGTATGAGTATCATGGGTTGAAAGTGGCTCCGGAAAAGAAGTCAACCAAAGTCGCCGACAGCTGAGTGGTTCAGTTTTTAAGTTATATTCCGTTTTTTGATATATTCCTAATTGGGAATTCGGCTTATATTACTAAACCATAAAACAGCCTTCAAGGAGAAGGTGCAAAATGGCTAAAGAGCAAACTGAAGGTACCTGTGAAATTGGGGTTAAAGGATCCTGCGCAAACTGCGATTACATACCATTCTGCCACGGCAAATGGAGTCGCACTCGCTAATTTTGTTGACTTTAATGATTAGTTGCATCAAATGCGTTCGTGGTTTACCGCAAAATACAAAAGCTAACTTCACCATAGCAAACCAATAAACTAATCCAGTGGTATCTATGGCTAAACTCAACAAAGTCGATGAAAAAGTGGTAGCAACCCTCCAAGCAGAAGGCAAAGAATTAACTCTCCAAGAAATATCTGACAAAACTGGAGAATCCTCAAAGAAGGTTTTCCGTTCTCTACGTAAACTTTTTGAGAACGAAATCGTCTCGACCCAAGCCCGCAAGTATACGCTGGCAATTACTGACACGAAGGCAATTAAGGCCAAGCTTGCAGCGAAAGGGGACGAAGACGAAGCGCCAGTCTAAAAAGAAATAGCGACTTGCTGTTTACAAGGTAATTTCGGTACCCTCCTCTGTATCTTTTTACCTCGTCATATGGTTACATTGCCGAGAAAGAGCGCTTAATTTTAAAAACAGAAGAAACCGCTGATATCCACGGCTTTGTTGTTGGATTTTTGAGAGCCTCGAGCGGGCCTTGCTCCCGCGGCCTGCTGCTTACAAGGCAGCCGCTCTACTGGGCTGAGCTATCGAGGCACCCAGACTTTGCCCAGAACACACAACACATAAAACTTTACCCAAATAAAAGTTACTGTGTTATCTAGTGGCCCTTCCGAGGCTAATTTTGAATACATTGATTGGAAATAATTATGCCTATTTCACTCAAAAAGCAATTTTCTAAGCTTAAACAAGTTAGTCAGTACTTGTGTTATTTTTTTTCTTTATAATGTCATAGTGGTGTTTGGATTTTAGCATCGTTTGCATAAATTTAGCCTTCATAGATCTTATATCGCAAAATTGTAGATAGGGAAGGTAAATTTAACATTAATGGTGTCTAAAAGATGAACAAAAAACCAATTAGCTTACTGATATTAGCTATACTTTTGTCTAGTTTACCCATGCCCTTCATAATTAACGGAGCTAAAGCAGACGCCCCAATAAACGTAACTATAAATCCGGACGGAAGCATAATCCCGTCTTCAGATGTGATTTCCACAAGCGATCAGGTAACCTACACATTAACCCAAGATTTCTATGGATCAATAAACATCCAAAGAAGCAACATAATATTCGACGGTTCGAATCATACCATTACAGGAAGCGGTTCAACATATGGAATATACCTCGCCTCAGTAAACAGTGTAACAGTAAAAAATACAGTAATTAGAGGCGGATTTCAGCTAGGCATAAACCTTGTTCAAGCTTCAAACAATATCATAAAAGAAAACACCATAGAAAGTATTTCTCTAAACTCGATAAATAGCGGTATTCTTGTTCAGCTTAACTCAAATAATAATACCGTCAGAGAGAACCAAGTAATAGACTGCTTTTCTGGCATATACGTAGAAGGTTCTGATTCTATCTGCAGCGACAACACCATCTTCAATAATATAGTGACCGTTGGCACCCTTGGCATAAAATTCGCTAACGGGGCAAGCAACAACCGAGCAATTGATAACCAAATAACGGGTGGAGTCTACGGCTTCATCTTTGACGTGGCTGGTTCAAACAACGCAGTTGTAAGAAACACAATAAGAGATACCCATTTGGAAGGTGGAACTTCTGCAGGAATTATGGCGGATTACACATACACTACTAACGTCATAGCTGGTAATACTCTTCAGAACAATACCCAAGGACTCGACTTGTATGACTGCAGCGGATTTAGAATTTACGCGAACAACTTTATCGACAACAATCAACAGGTTGCCTTTGAGAACAATATCTACACAAACGATTGGAACTATAGCGGGCAAGGCAACTATTGGAGCGATTATCTAACAAGGTATCCAGAGGCGACAGAAGATTCGGGAATTTGGGACACACCCTATATCCTTGAAAATAGCGCTCCAAACATCGATTATTACCCGCTCGTGAATCCAGCCAATCCTGCCATTCTCGACATAATAGTCACAGGGAGCGGTTCGACAGAACCAAACGCTGGAGTATACTGCGAAATCCCAGACACCACAATCGAGGTTAGCCAGACACCGGTAAACGGCGGAGAATTCTACAACTGGATTCTCGATGACGTAAACTACACAAGAAGCACCATATCAGTCGTTATGGATACTGATCATACCCTCATAGCGGCATTCAAGTCCATTACATACAGTTTAACCATTGAAACTTCAAACAACGGGCATATCTACAGCTCTGACACCGATGGAATAGTTGACGGAACAACGGTTGCATTACCTCCAGACTCAACCTATGAAGTCTATGCAAAAGCTCAAAGCGGCTACATCTTTTCATACTGGCTACTTGACGGGGAAGAATACTCCAGTAGCCGAAGCATCACTATTCAATTTGATGGCGACCATACTCTTCAAGCAGTTTTTATTCCTTCGCCCATTTACATTTTGCCCGGACAAGATGCACATGCGCCAACTACAAATAAACTTCTCTGGTCTTTCGACACAGGTGCCTCCATTTATAGAACACCGACAATAGTAAACGGCGTTGTATACACCGTTAATGACGACGGCGTTGTTTATGCAATCAATGCAACTACTGATATGCCGATTTGGAGCTTTAGCACTAATGACTGCATATACTCTTCCCCAGTTGTTGTTGACGGAGTTGTCTATGTCTGCACAGAGGGTGGCTATGTTTATGCGCTTAACGCAACTACTATTAATGCAAACGGTAAAGTAGTCTGGAGCTATAATACAGAAGATGACCTAGAATTGGCTCCTGTCGTCGTTGACGGAGTGGTTTATGTTGCTTCCTATTACGGTTCTGTCTACGCATTTAATGCAAATCCCTCCAGTGAAGAAGGCGAACTGTTATGGAATTTTGTAGCAGATGGTTATGTATACTCTAATCCAACAGCTGTTGACGGAGCGGTATACTTCGCCACAGACGACGGATATGTTCATGCACTCAATGCCCAAAGTGGCGAACCGCTGTGGGCATACCAAACAAATGATTACATGGATGGCTCTCCCGCTGTCGATGGTGGAGTAGTTTATGTGTCCACCGAAGGCGGCTCTGTATACGCTCTGGCAGTCACTACTGAGAACTCAGACGGCGTATGCTTATGGGCATTCGATACCTACAGCGCTATTTATTGTGCACCGGTAGTTGTTGATGGAGTGGTCTATGTATGCACAGAGGATGGCTATGTTTACGCATTCAATGCTACAACCCAGAACCCAGAGGGCGAAGTCATATGGAGCTACTACACCGACGATTACTTCTATGATACACCCACAGTCGCTGACGGAGTAGTTTATGCTACATCAGACAACGGCTATATCTACGCGTTAGCAGCCAACACTGAAAACCCAGAAGGCGAACTGTTATGGGCTTACTCCTCGGATGACTACTTCCGGTCCCCTGTCATAGTTGCTGATGGAGCAGTCTATGCAACAGCCAACTCCGGCTATGTTTATGCACTTAATGCCAACCCCAAAGACACGGAAGGAGAACTTATTTGGACCTACCAAACAGGAGGCCGCATCAATTGCGCCCCCGTTTATGCTGACGGCGTACTGTATGCGACTGCACGTGATGGCTGTGTCTACGCTTTCGCAGATAACTCCAAAATAGTCTTCACTGCGGAAGGCCTCAAAGAAGGCGACAGTTGGAGCGTAACATTTGATGGTATAACTCAAACATCGCCAGTTAATGTAATAACCTTCGTAACTTGCAAGCAAGGACAATTTAGCTATACTATAACGCCGCCCGAAGGCTACACAAGCGTCAGCCTAAGTGAAACATTAGATGTCTCCGACAGCGACATTGCTATACCCGTTGTCTTCACAAGTTTAAGTCCAAAAACCTACAATGTGGTTTTCACTGAATCAGGTCTAGCTTTAGGCACCAACTGGAGCGTAACCTTCGATGGAACAACTCAGAATTCAACCACTGACACTATTATCTTCAGCGGCTACGCCGACGGCACCTACAACTATACAGTAACGACACCAGCAGGCTACTCAACCACAACTAATTCTGGAACAGTCACAGTTGCAGACGGCGATGTATCACAAAAAATCGCATTTACCCAAAACCAGTACGCCCTAACAGTCAACACAGTCGGCGAAGGCTGCAATGTAACTATAAATCCCGCTCAAGACTCCTACACTTATGGCGCATCAGTTCAGCTTACGCCTGTAGCTGGATCAGGCTGGGTCTTCAGCGGATGGAACGGAGACTTAACAGGCACTGATAATCCAGTAACAATCACTATGGACAGCGACAAGATCATAACTGCCACCTTTGAAAAAACAAACACCATAATCGCAACCAAAACATCCGATAACCAAACCTACCTAATAACGTTAGGCGGTAACATTACAGCGCAACAAATGGCCAACATGACAATAACTCCATACGAAGACAATGCCACCACAACCATAGCTTTCATTGTAACTGGTCCAAGCGGAACAGAAGGCATTGGCACCATAACATTGCCAAAAACAGCAATACCCTATGGAACCACACCGCAGGTTTACATTGACGGCGCCTTAGCAGAGAACCAATCATACACCCAAGACGACGAAAACTATTACATTACATATTCGACCCACTTTAGTACCCACATAGTTACTATAATCTTTGTTTCTCCGCAACAGGGAACCCAGCTAACCTTTACCCAGCGGCCACCCACATACCAATGTAACATAACGGTTTCGCAAACAAGCACAATTGAACCAACCCCAACACCGCCAGAAGTCACACCGCCGCCTACTGCAACGCCAACACCAGCCCCGACCATAGCACCGACACCTGCAGGAATCCCAGATTATGTGGTGCTTATCGCTGCGGTAATTGCTCTTATCGCTGTAGCATTGGGCATTATCCACAAGAGAAAAAGCAACAAGTGGCGTTAAGACAAAACTTTTCTTTCTCAATTTTTTTATTTTATATAAATGATCTTTTGGGAACCTATAATCGAGTTTAAAGGAAACAAGAAAGAATAAGAAGTTTGAGCGTTTAGAAATAGTTTATTTTAGTCCGTGTTTGTTGAAGAATGGACCGTACTTTTTATCTGTACCTTGGATATGCTTTACTACCCAGTCTTTTAGGAAAGATAATATCTCTATGGATAGCACTGCTTGGCCGCCTTCAAATTTGGTTTTGAATTCAGCAACTTTCTTCACGAATACTTCATGTTCTCCTTTGTGGTAGACGTATCCGGGGTAGTTCCATTGTTTCATGTATTTTTCTTCTGTTGCAAAATGCACCTGCGTGTATCCTACAAGGCGGTCCAAGAGCGATTTGAGGATGGAGTTGCCTTTGCCCTGTGTCATGGCAAAGTGTAGGTCGTTTAGGTATGAGACGAGGTTTTTGTGTTGAGCGTCGATTTCTGCGACGCCGACTGAGAAATTATCGTTCCATTGTAGTAGTGGCATACAATCACTGCTTGTAGGTTTTGTGAAAAATGTATTAAACCGTTATGAAATCTAAGTTAAAATTAGAAATCTATCTATTTTTATTAAATTAAAGACTAAATCGGTAGTTCTACTATGAAGGTTGTTCCTTTGCTCTCTTGGCTCTGGTAGGAAATTTTGCCCTTCAACCCAGTAACTAACCGTTTAACCACAGCTAAACCTAACCCTTGCCCCTTAGATTTAGTTGTAAACAGCGGCGTGAAAATTTTGTCTCTAAGCTCATCAGGGATGCCAACACCTGTATCTTTTACGCTGATCACTAAAGTGTTTCCTTTCTTTGCCGCTTGTATGTCCAGTTTTCCCCCGTTGGGCATAGCTTGCACTGCGTTGTTTACGAGGTTGCTGAGTATCCGTTTGAGGTAAGAGGCGTCGGTTTTAACTATCAAGTTTTCTGGAACCGACACTGTTGTCTCAATATTCTTTGGAAAGTTAATACCGACCACGCTTGAGAGTAACGTGTTAATGTTGACTTCATGAAAAACAGGCGATAAAGGTCGAGTGTAATCTTGCAGATCACTTACTATTTTGTTGATGTAGAAGACGTTTTCCTCAATCGTTGCGAGGCTTTCCTGTACGCCTTGAAGTTGTTTGCATTGGGGGATTTCGTTAAGTTCTTCTTTAATCAAATAGAGGTCGCTGGTTATGGCTTGTAGCGGGTTGCGGATGTCATGTCCAACCATACCCGCTGTTTGGCCGATAGCGGAGAGTCGCTTGGTTTGCTCTTCTTCCGTTTTGTCTTCTATTATGATTATTATTCCCTGAGTTGAGGGGTACGTTGAAATTTCAAAAATTGCATCCTTACCTGTTTCTCTGCTTACAGTGTTCATCATGAACCGCGCAGGTTGCTTATTCCGAAGAGACTCATAATACGGCGTAAAATCAATCGACATCATCTCAGGCAAAATATCAAACATCTTCTTGCCCAATGCATCTTCAGCTTTAATTCGTGTCACTCTCTCTGCAGCTTTATTCCAATGAATAACCGTTAACTCCCAATCCATAGCAACGAAAGCTTCACCGAAACTCTCATACAACTCGCGGTAACTTTGCTCGCTTTCCAAGATTTTTTTGGTGCGCTCTTCAACAATTTTTTCCAAATTAGCTGCATAATCTTGGAGTTTAACTTTCGCCTCCAGCAGAGCTTGTTCAGCTTTTTTTCTTTCAGCAACTTCTTTTTCAAGTTCCTCTTTAGACGCCGTTGTCTGCTTGAGGTTTCTTACCATCGCGGCAACGTCGGAGGATAATTCGCCAATTTCGTCTCGTCTGTGCTTTTCTGAATCTGGGTAGTTTAGATTGCCTTGGCTAATAGTTTTTGTTTTTGACCTAAGAATTGCTATCGCATTTAGTGTGCGCCTAAAAACTAGTCCATAAATGAGAAAAAAGTAAGCGCCAAACAAAGCAATCAACACCACAATCAGCGTCAGATTCGCCAAATTTACCTCGTTAGATTGGTGGTCCAGCCAGTTTGAAAGCCGCTCAGCGTCAAAAGTTAATTGCTGTGTTTGAGTAGCCATCTTGTTCCATAGTTCCTCAAACATGGGTATGCCTGAACTTTTGTTTAGAGGCGTATGTTGAAGTGTTGTGACAGCGTCGTTGAATGTGTCGTTAGCGACTATTAAATCTAAAAGTACTGTTTCAACAAGGGTTTGTTGTTCTTGGCTAGTTGAATTTAATCTGCAAACGTCATCGTAGAAAACTGAAACCATTGCCCTCCAGTCAGATAGGTTGTGTTGGTAGAGGAAATAGTTGATTGAAATGTATCCAAGGCTGTTTGCTCTGATTTTTGCATTACTTGCGATGTCTTGATGTTGGCGTAATTCGCCTAATCTTAGGTGCGTAGCAGCTACTGAGGAAACGATGATTGCCACAACAGAAGCAAAAACAAAAAGGGTGATTAAGAATTGGGTTCTTAATCTCATTTCTCTTCGTTATGTACTAGTAGGGTTCGTTACTTTTCAACTATTCTGCTCTCTTTTGAATCAGCCCTTAGCCCATAGGTGTTTATCAACGATTAAACCGCAAAACTATCTGAAAACAGAAACGACCAAAAGTATATTCTTAATCATTTAGGGCTTTAGACTTCTTTTCTTTATGGAAAAGTTGTTCTAAACGTGTTTTTCTATTGGGTGTGTAGGTGTTGACGTTTTAATTGCAAGTCTGTAGGGTAATAGAGCTTAACTTAGAACATAGATAAAAACTAAATGGTCAACAGCCCCCCTTTAGGCTATTTCCTTAGCAAATTGAGCTAAGCGCACGCAATGGAGTTCAAAAACCCAACACTGCAGTTTTTGCATATTTTGGCAAACGGGGTTCAATTTTTAGCTAAAAACTCACCATTGGTAGAGTGTTTCTCCTGCGTCGCCGACTACTTTGCCGTGCTCGACGTTGATGACGGTTATGGATGTGCCTCCTGTGCCAAGCGCATACATTACCTTGCCTGCACCGTCAAGCAAACAGAAGTTCGGATGCCCCATCTTGTACGCCGTCAAAAAGTCGATGCCTGCCCCGCCATCAATATCAACAGAATCTGTACCTAAAGTCACCATATACTCAATTGTGTCGTCTCCAAAATCGGCATCAACTATTATTGAATCATTGTCTTTCCCTCCGCGTATCGTGATTGAATCGTTTCCGTCACCGCCGCTTACCTTAAGCAAGCCTCCACCAGGTCCGCCCGTGAGTTCAATTATATCGTTTCCTCCTCCTCCCCGCGCAACAATAGTTTTCAACCCATTGCCAGCTTCAGCATACATTTTGTCGTTGCCGTCTCCGCCATCCTGCAACATATAGTCATCCCCAGTGCCGCTGACTGCAGTCATAGCGTCGTCTCCTGCGCCCCCGTTCTGAACTATACAGTCGTCCCCCCCACTAGTTTCGGCATACTGGATGTCGTTTCCTCCAAACCCAAGCTGCACCACCACGTCTCTGCCCGAAGCCCCAAACTGAATCTGCTCATCAGCATTTCTTGTGCCTATTTGGATGTACCTGTCAGGACTCGCCACCGCCGTTCCCACTGACGCGGCAAGAAGGCAGATTGAGCAAAGGAATGCAAACGGGGCTGCAGCGGCTTTCTTGTGCTTCCTTATCGAATAAAGCGCGACTGTTGAAGTGGCAACTATTAAGACCAAAATCATTGCCTGTGATGGATACTCGGGTATGACTGTTTGGTCATAGTTGGTGAACCTCAAATAGTACACGTCAAACTCCGAGGATATGGTGAAGGCGGCTTTAGCCTGCTGCTGGTTGACCGTTCCCGTGCCTGTCCCGTCCAAAAACACCTCGCTTAGCGCCCAGTTGGTTGGCAGCGCATTCTGCGTTATTGAGTACGTACCCGCCGTAAGGTTGAAGACTTGCGCTGCCCCTCCGCCGTCAGTCGCTAACTGGAAATTGCCAAGCGAACCAGGCGAACCCGTGTAGCTAAACGTGGCGTCGCCGCCAAGACTCTCAACATAAACAATCAACATGCCTGTCTCTTGAGCTAAAACACCCTGCATCGAGGAAAAAAACAAAACAGTAAACCCTAAGAGGCAGAGAACAAAGGCTCGCTTAGACTTCGGCTCCAAAACTGCGCCTCACCTACACTAGTTTGTTTGCAACCAAGAAGTATATAAAACATGTGAAATTAGGGCGCCAAGCAAGAGAAAAGAGATAAATTTTGTCGCCGCTGCCATGTGGGCAAGGACTTCGACGCTTAAGCCTAACTTTCTGCACCAAACTAAACACACCTTCCGTTCTTCTTTAGCGTTTATTTTAGGTGTGCCCCCTTCGTGAGTCGTTTTAGCCTGAAGCGGTCCCTGCTTATGGAGCGGGGACGAGGACACGAAAGCGGGGCAGGCGGATCCTCCGTAAAGAGTAAGTGCTCAAAACAACCTTCTTTATATAAGGGAGGGGAGGTACTCGGTGAGACGTCGCGTGATTCCAGCAAGTAAGGATACGGAAACGTATGCGGCTTTATATGAGGGTGATAGTAGAAAAATCGCAGTTGACTTCGTCACAGGTTGCACTGCTTGCACAATCCTCCACAACCAGCGTGCAATCCCCAAAGCCAGCCGAAACCAAAATCAGAAGTCACAGCTAAGACTGCTGATAGTTCTTGTGTATAGAGGATTTTCTGTAACAACAACTAAGGAAAAAAATCGAATTCGAAAAGGCGCATTTAAATGTCTTAATTAGCTCAGAGAGGCGCAGAAAGAACTGTTCTGAAAACGCTTTGTGCCTTGTTTCTTTAGTTAACACTAAATTTAGAAAATAAAGTTTGGTCCCCCTTTCAATCCAGAATGCTAAAAAAGTTTAGCGTTTGCCTTTAGCTTTTTTCGCTTTTACTGGTTTCTTTGCTTTTGTTTTCTTGATTTTTTTAACTTTTTTAGCTTTTGGTTTTGCTTTGCAGTTGGCTAAGTGTGCAAGCCACCTTCCACTGAACGGCAAGTTCGAGAAGTCCATGCCGCATCTTGGGCATTTGGTTGTTTTCTGGAAGCCGTTTACTTCTTTAGTGGAGTAACCTAAATTCTTTAACTCAACTGCAACAGTTTGTTTGGCTAATTGCATTTGGCTTATCATATATCAAACCACCTTTAAACCGAAAATGGTTGCTGTCGATACTTATCATTTATGAAAAAGCTATCTAAATTTGAAATAAATATCAACATCCAAATTAATCGCCCATAAAACAGAAACTTGACACTTTTTTGAGGTGCCAGTTTAAACAAAACCCCACAATGATGTTCTATATGGTGCGACAGGTTTTTATGAGGGTTTGAAGAATTGATAATTTCCCTAACATTTAGGGGCGAACCCCAACAAAAACGGGGTGCGTGTGTAGGAGAAGCAACTTCGGCAGCCAATTAAGCGCCGACGACCAACCCGAGTAAAGTGTAACGTAACACTTATATTCGCGTAGTCTGCTTCTTATGCAATCCCAGTAACATGGGTTACACAAACAAAAAATGCAACTCCCCACCATAACACGATGAGGAGTGAAGCGGTGAATGGGCGGATCCATACTGGACGCTCAAAATGACACCATGCACAGGCCAAACATATACAACGACGCCAATACACATCAATTTGAGACAATATGTGATTTCATCAAACGCCAAACAGACACTACCATTGGCCCGTAACATGCCACGCTGTCTGGAGGATGGCTCGGCTTGAGAACCGAAGAAGGGCGCGGCAAGCCGCGATACCGCCTCGGGTAAGCGCAAGCAGCCTTAGAACCGAGGATACCCGAATGAGACTTCTCACCACGCAAGTGGTGCTCCTTCACGGAGCGGGAACCCCCCGAACGGAAGCATCTTAGTAGGGGGAGGAAAAGAAACCAACACGGGATTCCCTTAGTAGCAGCGAGCGAAATGGGAACAGTCCAAACCGAATCCCAAACAGAAATGCTTGGGAGATGTAGGGTTAAGGGCCTTGCTTCCTCTTCGCTGGCAAAGTTGAAGTGGTCTGAAAAGGCCCGCCATAGAGGGTGATAGCCCCCTAAACGTAAACCAGAAAGAGTTGAGCGAGAGTCCCAGACTACCACACCGTGGCTTCGGTGTGGAAAGCTGGAAGTCACCAACTTCCAAGACTAAATATACCTCAAGACCGATAGCGCACTAGTACGGTGACGGAAAACTGAAAAGTACCCCGGAATGGGGGTGAAAAGTGCCTGAAACCAGACAGTTACAGACGTGCATGGCCCGGAAGATACGAAGCTTTCTGAAGGAAACTGTAGTGATGCAGCTGTACGAAGAAAGCGGATCAGGGTCATGCGCTCCGTCTCGAAACACGGGCCGGGGAGTTTATAGCCACGGCAAGCCTAAAAGTGTCAAACTTGTAAGCAAAGGGAAACCAACAAGCACGCAACTCCGCAAGGAGCCAGGTGCAGGGTCTGAAAGGGCCCGAAGTCGTGTCTATACATACTAGAAACCAGACGATCTAGCCCTGGGCAGGACGAAGCTAGGCGAAAGCCTAGTGGAGGTTCGAAAGGGTTCTAACGTGCAATTTGTTCCCCAGACCTGGGGCTAGGGGCTAAAGACCAATCTAGTCTGGTGATAGCTAGTTCCTTCCGAAGTGGGCCTGAGCCCAGTCCCAAGCGAGGCAGCTGGTGGGGTAGAGCACTGATTGGAAAACAAGGATCCGAAAGGGTCCACTTTCCTTTCAAACTACGAATCCACCCGCACTTAAGACCTTGGGAAGCGGGTTACAGGGGGTAAGCTCCTGGACCGAGAGGGGGACAACCCAGACTGAGGTTAAAGTCCCCAAGTGCTGGCTAAATGTCAAACCAAAGGGCGTCGTCAGCCTCAGACAGCGGGGAGGTAGGCTTAGAAGCAGCCATC